>JAUUDM010000017.1 GCA_030826765.1 Nautiliales bacterium | reverse complement strand
GAAAAATAAAATTCACTTCCTTTTCCTATTTCACTTTTTAATTTTAACTCTCCACCTAAAAGTTTTACTAATTGATAACTAATTGCAAGTCCTAAACCAGTTCCACCATATTTTCTTGTAGTTGTGCTATCTGCTTGTGCAAAAGCTTCAAAGATTTTATTTTGTTTATCTTTGTCAATTCCTATTCCTTCATCTTTTACACTTACAAAAAGATATTTTTCTCTATAAGATATTGTTATGATAATTTTTTTACCTTCTGGTGTAAATTTTACGGCATTACTTATTAAATTTGCAATAACTTGTTTAATTCTTAAAGGATCAGAAATTAAAACTTCTGGCAAATTTTCATCTATATTTAAAATTAAATTTATATTTTTTTTAGAAGCTCTTGCATCAAAAAGTGCGGTAATTGTTTTGAATTCTTTTTTAGTTTCAAATGAATGTTTATCAATTTCAAGTTTTCCACTTTCTATTTTTGAAAAGTCAAGAATATCATTTATTATTTGAAGTAAACTCTGACTTGAATTTTCTATAATTTCTAAATATTCTTTATTTTTTTCATCTTTAATGTTTTCTTTTAAAATATCAATAAATCCTACAATAGCATTTAATGGAGTTCTAATTTCGTGACTCATATTTGCTAAAAATGTAGATTTTGCTTTTGAACTTTCTATAAGCTCATTATTTTCTTTATCTATTTTTTCAAAATTTTTCTCTTTTTTTCTTAAATAAAAATAAATATAAATATTACCAATGATAAAAATAAATAGGATTATATAAAATAAAATTTGTAAAATAATAATTTCTTTATTAACTTTATTTATTTCATTTTTGCTTCTTGTTTTAAGTATAGATATAAATTTATCAATAGGTTGCATAATACCATTTTTTGCTTTCGAATATTCATCTGAATAGAGTAGATTTATAGCTAATTGTTGATTTGGTTTACCTTTTATTGTGTATTTGCCATTTTTATCTTGAAATTTTCCCATCATTGTATTAAAAGCTTTTACTTCTAAATTAACTAACTTATCTGAATTATTTTTAGATACTTTTAATAATTTTAACTCTTTTTTAGCATAAGGTAATTTTTTAATAATTTTGTTTAGGGATAACTTTTTACCATCTGGATGTAATTTTTTACGAATATCTTCACTTAAATTCCAATAAACATTATTACTATAAAGATAAGGTCTTAGGGCTTTTCCATTTTTAATGTCTAAAATATGAAAATACTCATTTTTATATTTTATATTATTTGTTACAACATATTTTCTTGCTAACATAGTTAAATCATCTGACGTTTGTCTTAATTCATCTGCAACTTTTAGCATTTTAAATCTATTTTCTTCTAATTGCCTCATTTTTTTTATGTCATAGTTAATAGAATAAAGTAAAATAGTAGAAATTAGAAGCATAATAATTTCAAAACTTATTATTTCAAAATTTATAATTTTATTATTAAATAATTTAATGTTCATTTTGAACTCTTTCCAAGGGGTTTTAGTATTTGAGGTTCTTTCTCCCCCCCCCCGAATTTAAAGGGAAAGAGTTGTTTTTTTTGTAAGAGTTGTTTTTTAGCATAAATTACCTTTTTTTACCTAAAATATTACTACTTTTATAATTTAATGTCAAATTTATTGAATTTATTTAACTTCTATAACTTTTATTTTTTCATATCCTGTATGATTTATAAGTTCTTGCTCAATTGCCCATAAAGTAGAAGAACTACTTGCACAGCCTTGACAAGCACCAAGATATTTAATCATAATTTTAAGTCCTTCTTCATCTTCTTTTACATCTATCAATTCTAAACTTCCACCATCCATTGCAAGAGCTGGTCTTATTTTTTTATTTATAATTTCTTTAATTTTTTCTTTTTTTTGAAAAAATGTTAAATTTTCAAATTTCATATTTTTCCTTTTTAATAAGGATATTATCTATTTTAAAGTTTAATGTCAACTAATCTTTATGAATTTCAATTTTTTTTTCTAAAATATGTTCTTCTAAAGCTTTTATAACATCTCTGATATCATGTGATTCAAGTAAAGTTTTTAATTTTTTCTTTTGTGATTTATGTAAACTTCTAATAACTTCTTTTATCTCTTCTTCTGTTTTAGCAGCCTTTATTTTTAATATATTTTTTTCTCCAAATATTTTTTCAATTTTTTCTTTTGTTACTTTTTGAGTTTTTAAAATTGTAATTAAAAATACAAAAGCCATAGAAGGAATAACCATCATTACAATTACAATTAATCCAGAATCACCCATTTTTATCCTTTTTGTTTTTAATTTTTAGATAATTATAACATTTTAATTAATTATTTGATATAATCTATCTGCAAAAACTTTTAAAAGGAGTTTATATGACTTTTACAGCAGGTGTAATTGCAGTAGCTTTATGTGTTATTGCAACAGGAATGATGTTAGCTATCGCAAAAGGTGCAGTTAACAAATCACCGTTAGACTAATTTTAGTCTTAAAAAAGAGATTTTTCTCTTTTTTAACTATTTTTTATAAAACTACAGCTTTAATTTCTTCAATTTAAATATTCTCACATTTTTTGGTATAATCAAGTAAAAACTTTTTTAAAGGTAATTTTTATGAAAATGACAGGTGCAAAAATAGTAATTGAAAGTATGATAAAAGAGAATGTTGAGGTTGTATTTGGTTACCCTGGTGGGGCTATAATGAATGTATATGATGAAATTTATAAGCAAAATTTATTTCAACATATTTTAACAAGACACGAGCAAGCAGCAGTTCACGCAGCAGATGGATATGCAAGAGCTACAGGAAAAGTAGGGGTTGCATTTTTGACTAGTGGACCTGGATTTACAAATGGTGTAACAGGGCTTGCTACTGCATATACTGATTCTATTCCTTTAGTTGTAATTAGTGGGCAAGTGCCAACTTCACTTATCGGGACTGATGCTTTTCAAGAAATTGATGCGGTTGGTATTTCAAGACCTTGTACAAAACATAACTTTTTAGTAAAAGATGTAAAAGATTTAGCTTATATTATAAAAGAAGCTTTTTATATTGCACAAAGTGGAAGACCAGGACCTGTTCACATCGATATTCCAAAAGATGTAACAGCACAAATGACAGAATTTGTTTATCCAAAAGAGATAGATTTAAAAACTTATAAACCAACAACAAAAGGTAATAAAAGACAAATTAAAAAAGTAGTAGAAGCTATAAAAGAAGCAAAAAAACCTCTTGTTTATATTGGAGGAGGAGCTGTTTTATCAAATTCCGCTGAGTTGGTTAGAGAATTTGTAAATACAACTCAAATTCCAGCTGTTGAGACTTTAATGGCAAAAGGAGTTTTAAGATACGATAACCCATTAAATCTTGGAATGGTAGGTATGCACGGGACGTATGCGGCAAATATGGCAATGAGTGAAGCTGATTTGATTATAAGTTTAGGTGCAAGATTTGATGATAGAGTTACAGGAAAACTTGAAGAATTTGCAAAAAATGCAAAAGTTGTTCATATTGATATAGACCCAACTTCAATTTCAAAAATAGTGCAAGTTGATTATCCAATAGTTGGAGATTTAAAAAATGTTCTTGAAACTATGATGTCTCTTGTAAAATCTGAAATTAATCCAGAAGATTATGAGTATTTTAGAAGCATTGTAAAAAGATATAATGAACTTCATCCATTAAGTTACCACGATAGTGATAAAGTATTAAAACCTGAGTGGGTTATTCAAAAAACAGGAGAAATTTTAGGAGATAAAGCCATTATTTCTACAGATGTTGGACAACATCAAATGTGGACAGCTCAATATTATCCATTTAGTTTTCCTCGTCAATTTGTAACAAGTGGTGGACTTGGAACTATGGGCTTTGGTTTTCCTGCAGCAATGGGTGTAAAAAGAGGAGTGCCTGATAAAGTTTCAATAAATTTCAGTGGTGATGGAAGTATTCTTATGAATATTCAAGAATTTGTAACGGCTTATGAATATAAATTACCTGTTATTAACATAGTTTTAAATAATAATTATTTAGGAATGGTTAGACAATGGCAAACAATGTTTTATGATGATAGATTAGCTGAAACTGATTTGAGTGTTCAGCCAGATTTTGTAAAACTTGTAGAAGCTTGTGGGGGTAAAGGTTATAGAGTAAAAACAAAAACTGAATTTGAAGAAGCTTTAAAAGATGCTATTACTCAAAAAGTGCCTGTTTTTATAGATGTTATTATTGATAGAAGAGAAATAGTTTTACCAATGGTTCCAGCAGGGGAAAGTTTAGCAAATACAATCGTTGAATATAAAGATCCTAAACAACTTGAAAACAAGGATGAAAAATGAGAAAAGTAATATCTGTAATAGTTGAAAATGAACACGGAGTGTTAGCAAGAATTGTAAATCTTTTTGCCGGAAGAGGTTACAACATCGAAAGTCTTACAGTTGCTCCAATTCCTGAGAGTAATTATTCAAGAATGACAATAGCTACAGAAGGTGATCCTGAAATATTTGAACAAATTGCTAAGCAACTTAATAAATTAATTCCTGTTTATAAAGTAATGGAAAGTGATAATTTTATTGAAAAAGAGATGGCAATGGTTAAATTTCCTATTGATAACTCATTAAGTGATATTGATGCACTTGCAAGATGTTATAATGGAAATATTTCAAATGTTAGTGAAGATTATATAGTTGTAACTGTAATAGATAGAGCAGTTAGAATTGATAATTTTATAAAAGGAATTAAAAAATTCAGTCCTATAGAAATAGTTAGAAGTGGTGTATCTGTAATAGATAGATAAGGATAAATTATGAAACTTAGTAAAATAGCAAAAATTTTAGAAGTTGAAATGGTTGGGGATGATAAAGAAATAAGTGGAATGAACACTTTAATGCATGCAGATGTTAATGAAATTTCTTTTTTTCACAACGGTAAATATTTAAAAGAACTACCTCTTACAAAAGCAGGGGCTGTAATTTTAGATAAAGAATTTGTAAAACATTTACCAGTAAATACAACTGCTTTGATTAGTGATGAGCCATATCTTAAAATGGCACTTTTAACTAAATATTTTGTAAAACCTCTAAAAAGAGAAGGTGAAAAAAGTATTCATGAAAGTGTAGATATTGCTGAAAATGTAACAATTGGCGGTGGAACTACAATAGAAGAAAACACTACTATTATGAGTGGTGTTGTAATTGGAGGAGATGTTGTAATTGGTAAAAATGTAACTATTTATCCAAATGTAACTATTTATAATGATACTAAAATAGGAAATAATGTAACTATTCACGCTGGAAGTGTGATAGGAAGTGATGGATTTGGGTATGCTCATACTAAAATAGGAGAGCATGTTAAAATTTATCATTTAGGAAATGTTGAAATTGAAGAAGATGTAGAAATAGGAGCAAATACTACAATTGATAGAGGGGTGTTTGGTTCAACTATCATCAAAAAAGGTGCTAAGATTGATAATTTAGTTCAAATTGGACATAATTGTGAAGTAGGGGAATATTCTATTTTAGTATCTCAATCAGGGCTTGCGGGAAGCTCTAAACTTGGTAGAAATGTAGTAATGGGTGGACAAAGTGCAGCAGCCGGGCATCTTAAAATAGCTCCATTTACACAAATTGCTGCAAGAGGTGGAGTAACTAAAACTATTAAAGAGAGTGGAGTTTATGGTGGATTTCCATTACTTCCTCAAAAAACTTGGCTAAAACTTCAAGCAAAAATAGGAGGGCTTTTAAAAAAATGATTTATAAATTTGATGAACTAAATAAAACTGAAAAATATAAAATAATGTCTCAAACAATTATTCCAAGACCGATTGCTTGGGTAGTTACTGAAAATGAAACTATAAATATTGCACCATTTAGTTATTTTACAGGACTTTCTTCTGAACCTGCTACTATTATGATTTCTATAGGTCATAAAAAAGATGATGCTCCAAAAGATACACTTAAAAATATAAGAGAAACGAAAAAGTGTGTAGTTTGTTTTGTAGATGAAAAATATTTAGAAAAAATGAATGCTTCTTCAGAAGAACTTCCAAAAGAGATTAGTGAAGCAGAGAAATTTGATATAAAAACTAAAAAAGTTTATGATAATTTTCCTCCAATGATAGAAGATATTAATTGTGCATATTTTTGTGAATTAAATCAAGAAGTAAATATCGGTGGGACTACAATTCCAGTGATTTTAAATGTAAAAGAAGTCTTTATAAAAGATGAATTTATTACAGATAAAGAAAGAATTAGAATTGATTTAGATGTTATCGCAAGAGTTGGAGCAAGTTACGCTAAGTTAACTAAACTTTAACTCTCTTTGTAAACATTCACTTCCGTAATCTCATCAGCGAAAATTTCTTGAGCTTTTTTGATGATTTTATCTTGCATAGGAGTTTCTATATTTTTTTTAGGCTCTTCTATTTTTTTAGGAGTTTCTTGAATTTTAGAGCATTTTTGAGGGATTACTTTAGTTCCAAGTCCAAACGTTTTATCAACAAGTAATTTTAAAACACTTCCCCAATATTTTTTCATTAAATTTCTACAATTTTCGTCTATACAGCTTTCCCAAATCAATGTTTTATTTTCAAATGATATGAATTTAACATTATTGAAACATTCATAAATTTCTTTGTCTCTGTCTTTTACTTTTGCTAAAAATTGATTGAATAAATCATTTGGATTTACTTCTTTTATTTCAGTGGAGATTGGCTTAGGCGTAGTGCTTATAGGTTTTATTTCTTGTTTAGTAGCGAACACTTCTTTTTCATACTCTTTGATGAGTTCTTCAAGTTTATGTGGTTTTGTAGCTTCTATCATTTTAAAAAACATTAAATTTAAAGCAAATTCATTATCTACATTTATTTTAATAAGTTCTTTCATATCGGCAACAATTTTGAAAAATCTTTCTATTGAAGCAAGAGCGAATTTATTAGTATAAAGTGCATCTTTTAAATAACTCATAATTTCATCTAAAATAGAATCTATATCATAAGTTGAGATTTCTTTAACAATATCTTTTATTTTATCTTTTTCATTGTTGAAAATCATTTTAAAAATATTATCAATTATTTCTGGGTTTATTACTCCAAGCATTTCAACTACATTTGCTAAATTAATGTTACCTTTTGTATAAGCTATAGCTTGATTAAGTATTGTAAGAGTATCTCTTAGGCTTCCATTTCCACTTTTAGCTATAAGTTCAACTGCTTTTGGTTCATATTTTACATTTTCTTTTGCCAAAACAAATTCAAGATGATTTTTAATTAACTCTTTATCGATTTTTGTAAATCTATAATGTTGAGTTCGGCTTAAAATGGTAGCAGGAAGTTTTAGCGGGTCAGTGGTTGCTAAGATAAATTTTACATATGGCGGTGGCTCTTCAAGTGTTTTAAGAAGGGCATTTTCTGCTTCACGGGTAAGCATATGAGCTTCATCGATTATGAATATTTTATATCGACCTATTGTCGGTTTATATCTTGTTTGCTCGATTATATCTTTTATATCTTCTATTTTACGATTACTTGCCGCATCCATTTCGATGATATCCATATGTCTATTTTCATTAGCCATTATACAGTTTTCACATACTTCACAAGGCTCGCTACTTTCACCTTTTTCACATTGTAAAGCTTTTGCAAAGATTCTGGCAGTTGAGGTTTTTCCACTACCTCTAAGTCCACTAAAAAGGTAAGCATTAGCTAATTTTTTATTATCAAGGGCATTTTTTAGTGTTTGAATAACTGATTCTTGACCTACAACTTCACTAAATTTTTTGGGTCTGTATTTTAGAGCTAAAACCATTTTTGTGCTACCTTTTTTAAATGAGCTGGATTTTCACTTGCTAAAAAGTGAATTTTTGAGTTTTGTTTTTCTTTTAGATTATACTCTTTTTTGAGAAGTTCGACTATTGCTTCACCTGAGTGAATTAGTTTTGCATTTTTGAAATATTTTTGTAAATAACTGCTTAAAAGTGGGAAATGAGTGCAACCTAAAACAACTATGTCAATCTCTTCCGGATTTAATTTATCAAAGTATAATTTAAAAGTCTCTTTTATAAGAGAAGGTGAGTAAGCTTCTTCTTCTACAATAGGAACGAATAGGGGAGTAGCGATAGAGATTATATTTTTATACCCTTTTGCTTCTAAGCCTTTTTTATAAAGATTAGAATTAATTGTAGCTTTTGTGCCAATTACTAAAATAGTATCATCTTTTTTTGCTTGTTTTGTTACTGCATAAATACCAGCATCAATAACACCAACAACGCTAAAATTTGCTTCTTTTCTGAGTTCAGGTAAGGCACAACTACTTACAGAGTTGCAAGCAGTTATTAAAAAGTTAATATCAAAGTTTTTTAAAAATTCTAAACTTTCAAGAGAGTAACGAATGATTGTTGATTCATTTTTACTTCCATAAGGAACTCTTGCAGTATCTCCAAAATAGATAATTTCATCAAACAGTTTTGCTTGGTAGATACTTTTAGCAACAGTCAGACCTCCAACTCCACTATCAAAAATTCCAGCTTTAAATGTCATTCATTGCAGCCAAAAATTCTTTATTATTTTTTGTTTTAAGCATTTTAGAATAAAGTAGTCTAAGTGCTTCAACTTCTTCCATATCATTTATAATATTTCTTAAAGCCCATACTTTAGCTAAAGTTTCAGCATCAAGCAATAATTCTTCTTTTCTTGTACCAGATTTGATAATATCAACGGCTGGATAAATTCTTCTATTTGCAATTTTTCTGCTTAAATCCATTTCCATATTTCCAGTACCTTTGAATTCTTCGAAAATCACTTCATCCATTCTACTTCCAGTTTCTACAAGTGCAGTTGCGATAATTGTAAGACTTCCGCTTTCTTCTAAGTTTCTTGCAGCACCAAAAAATCTTTTTGGTTTATGAAGTGCATTTGCATCAACCCCACCGCTTAAAACTTTTCCACTTGAAGGAGTTGCAGTATTGTAAGCTCTTGCAAGTCTTGTGATTGAATCAAGTAAAATCACAACATCTTTACCCATTTCAGCCATTCTTTTTGCTTTTTCTATAACTATTTCAGATACTTTTATGTGATTGCTTGCAGGTTCGTCAAATGTTGAAGAGAATACTTCCCCTTTTACACTTCTTTCCATATCAGTTACTTCTTCTGGTCTTTCGTCAATAAGTAATACAATTAATTCAACTTCAGGATGATTTTTAGTTAGACCGTGAGCGATGTCTTTTAGAAATTCAGTTTTACCACTTCTTGGAGGTGCTACGATAAGTCCTCTTTGACCTTTTCCGATAGGTGCGAATAAATCAATAACTCTACCAGTTAGTTTAGTTGATTGATATTCAAGTTTTAATTGTTCTTGTGGATAAAGAGGAGTTAAGTTATCAAAAAGTGGTCTTTTTTTACTCTCTTCTGGTGGAAGATAATTAATAGCTTCAATTTTCAAAAGTGCATAATATTTTTCTGCATCTTTTGGTGGTCTTACTTGACCTGTAACTATATCCCCAGTTCTTAGGGCAAATCTTTTAATTTGTGTTTGTGAAACATAAGTGTCATTTTGTGAATCACTAAAATTTTTTCCTAAACTTCTTAAAAATCCATAACCATCTGGCATAATATCTAAAATACCAGTAAATAAAATATAACCACCGTTACTAACTTGTGTTTTTAATATTTCAAACATCAAATCTTGTCTTTTAAATTCTTGTGGATTTTCTATTCCTAATTCTTTTGCTATTTCGGTAAGTTTTTCTATAGGTTCAGTTCTTAATTCTTCAATCGTATGCCCTTTTACAGGTATATGAGTTCTTTGTTTTTTATTATTGTGATTATTATTTTGCATTCACATAAATCCTTGTAGTTTTATATTTTGTAGATTGAGTTTATATTGCAAATTTACTCAAAGTAGTTATGTAATTTTATTCTAAAAAGAAGAGTTTGTCAAGGTTTGTAAAATTTATAAATTTATATGATATAATTTTATCAATATGTAAATTTTTAGTCAAAAGGGTCAAAAATGAGTATAGAAGAAAAGTTAAAAAAGGGAAAGAGATTATCTAAATTAGATGCTACAAAGCAGTTAAAAAATGAAGAAAAAATCATAAACGAAAATGATTTTATTGTTTCAAAAACAGATACAAAAGGATTTATTACTTATTGTAATAGGATATTTGTAGATATGGCAGGGTGGAGTAGATATGAATTAATTGGGGCAAATCATAATATTATTCGTCATCCAGATATGCCTTCAATTGCTTTTAAAATATTATGGGATTTAGTATCGAATGAAAAAGAATTTTTTGGGTTTGTTAAAAACTTAAGAAAAGATGGTGGATATTATTGGGTATTAGCTTATATTACAGCTGATGTTGATTTAAATGGAAATATAATTGGTTATTCTTCTTTTAGAAAAAAACCTTCAAGAAAAGCGATTGAGACTCTTACACCTATTTATAAAGCACTTGTAGATGCTGAAAAATCTGGAGGAATGAGTGCAAGTTATGAACTTTTAAAAGAAACTTTAAATGCAGATGATAAAAATGTAATAGAAAAATATAATGAATTAGTTTTTAATTTACAAAAGGAAGGGTAAAAAGATGAACAAAAATGTATATGTTGGGATAATGGCTTTTATATTTGTTTTGATTTTAGGATTGGGATTTTATGAACAAAATTATATTATTTTAGGAATTGCTTTAATAGGTTTAATAGCTACTTTTTTACCATTAAAAAAAGAAGAAAATAAATCAAATGAAGTATTAGAACAAATTGACAAAGTTGTAAAAAATGCTTATGAGGGTAAAATAAGTGATAGAATTATCATCGATGGAGATGAAAAAAAAGAGGAAAAAATTGCTTGGAATATCAATGAAATGCTTGACCAAGTAGAAGATTTACTTAGAGAAAATGAGAATACTATAAAAGCTGTTATTAATGGTGAAACTTATAGATATCTTATGCCAAATGGGCTTCATGGTGAATTCAGAAATGTTGCATTTAAATCACAAGAAGCAGTTGAATCATTAAAAATATCTAAACAAGTAGAAGTTTTAGCAAATCTTTCAAGCAGATTTACAGAATTAGATGGTGGTGTAAATGCAAACTTTGAACAAATTTCAAATGATATAATGAATATTGATGATGCATTTAAAGAAATAGCATTAAAAGTAAAAGAAAGTGCAGAGCAATCAGATGAGACTTATGAAATGATGCAAGAATCAAAAACGGATTTTGATTTGCTTTCTCAAAAAGTTGTTGATACTTCAGAACAAATCAATCAAATGTCTGAAAATATAAAATCAGTTTCAAATGTAGTAGGGCTTATTAAAGATATAGCAGACCAAACTAATTTACTTGCACTAAATGCAGCTATTGAAGCAGCAAGAGCTGGAGAAGCAGGTAGAGGATTTGCAGTAGTTGCAGAAAATGTTAGAGATTTAGCAGAAAAAACTCAAAAAGCTACAAATGAAATAAGTATGACTATTCAAACACTTGAACAACAATTTAACTCAGTAAATGAAAATACAAATGAAGTTGTAGAGATTGGAAATAAAACAAGTGAAGCCATGAATAATTTTGAAGAACTTCTTTCAACTCTTAGAAATGAGCTTACTAATGTAAATATGATTTCAGAAGAAAATACTTTACTTATTATTTTAATAGTATTTAAAATAGGGCATATTATATATAAAGCAGGTCTTTATTCTTCAATTGTAAAAAATCATATTGATGAAAAAATAAAAACTAATTATACAGATTGTTTATTAGGTAAATGGCTTTATAATGAAGAAGTTAAAAAAGTAATATCTCATTTTAAAGATTATAGTCTTCTTTTAGAATCACATAAAGAAATTCATCTAAAGGGTATAGAAATAGCTGATAGACTTGAAAAAGAAGGTGTTACAAAAGATAATTCTGATTGGTATTATAATGAAATGGTAATTATAGAAGATAGTGCAAAAAAGGTATTTAAATGTTTAGCTGCACTTATTGAATATGTAAAAAAAGAGAAAAAAGTAGTAGAATTGCTTGAGATTAGTAAAGGAATTATAGGATAGTTTCTACTCCTTTTTTTATCATTTCAAAAAGCTCATCCATTCCTTCTTCATCTTCATAGAAGTATGGATCAGGTACATCTTCTTTAAGTAATTTAGAAATATTTTTAAATCCCATTTGTTTTACATCGTTTAAATTTCTTTCATCCATTACAATTATTTTATCCCATTTGTTTAAATCATCTTTTGATAATTGTCTTGCTTTTAAATTACTAATATCAATGCCTTTTCTTTTGGCTATATTTTGTGATTTTTTACAAGGAGGTTCACCTATATGCCAATGACCAGTTCCTGCACTGTCAAAAGTGTGTTCACTGCTTAAACTTCTTGCAATTCCTTCAGCTAAAGGGCTTCTACAAATATTTCCTAAACAAACAAACAATATTTTCATTCTTTTCCTTTTTTTACTGGTACAAATTTACACTCTTCAATCTCTTTTTTATAAATTTTTCCATTTTGTTTTTTAAATTGTGTAATTATTTCTCTATTTTCTTTTAAAATAGGTGCTAATAAAATTCCATTTTCATTTAATTGTTCAAACAAAGTTTCAGGAATTTCAGAAGAAGAGGCAGAAAAAAGAATCCTATCAAATGGTGCATAATTTTTCCAGCCAATAGTTCCATCATCATATTTTAAATTAATATTGTGAATATTCAACTTTTTAAATCTATTTTTAGTTTCTATCACTAAACTTCTGATTCTTTCAACTGCAAATACACGGCGAATTAATTGTGATAGAATTGCAGATTGATATCCACTTCCACATCCTATCTCTAAAATAGAATCCACATTTTTATCAATTTCTAAATAAGTTGTCATTTTAGCAACAGTCAATGGTGAAGAGATAGTAGAATCATTTGCTAAAGGAAGTGAATCTATAATATATGCTTGAAATATAAAACTTTCAGGTACAAATTCTTTTCTATTTATATTTAAAAAAGCGTTTTTTATTTCTGGTTTTAAAGGAAAAATAGCATCTAATTTTTCTACCATTTGAGTATTTGCATAATTATTCAAGTGTAAGCCTTTTTCTTATTTTTTTTACATAATTCAAGTCAATATCGGCAACCTTGCCAAGTTCTTCACCCCAAGGAGAGATAATATTACTTTCTTTTGCCAATCCATCAGAAACCATTACAAAAGCTTGTAAGCTTAAAGCCAAGGCATTTGATAAAGTTTTTAGATGTTCTTTTCTTTCGATACCCCACATAACTGGAATTAAAATAATATCAGCACCTTTTATTTTTTGCCAATATTCTATAAATCTAAGTTCAAAACAGATTAAAACAGCAAATTTAATTCCTTCAATTTCAAATATTTCAGGCTCAATTTCTCCAGCTTTAAAATATCTTTTTTCATATCCAAAAAGTTTAATTTTTTCTCTTTGATAAACTATTTTATTTTGATAAAAGACAAAGGCTTTATTTTTATTATCTTCTATCAAAGTAAAACATATTATTTTGTTTTTTGAAAGAGGTAAAATAGTTTCTTTTATTTTTTTTGCAAATTCATTTGTTTTATCAAAATTTTTATAATCAAAATCAGTAACTATAACTTCACTTGCTAAAATTAGTTTTGCAGTACTGTTTTTAATTTTATTTACTAATAAGTTTAGATTATGAGTATAATCAGGAGTAGGGCTAAAATCTATGATTTCTGTTTTCATAATGAAATAAGAGGAATTAATCCTCTTTAAAAACTCTTGCAAAAATTTTATCTACATTTCTTGTATAATAATCATAATCAAATAAAGATTTGATTTCATCTTCGCTTAAATATTTTCTTAAATCTTCATCGGCAAGTAAATATTGAAGATATAAACTTTCACCTTTTTCATTTACAGTTGGTTTTCCTTGTTGGATTTCTTCCCAAACTTTCATAGCATTTCTTTGAACTAATTTATAAGCATCTTCTCTGCTTACACCTTTTTTAGGTAATTCAAGTAAAATTCTTTGAGAGAATACAAGTCCACCTGTTTGATTTAAGTTTTTCATCATATTTTCTGGATAAACTACAAGATTTGAGATGATGTTGTTAAATCTATGAAGCATAAAATCACTTGTTATGAAGCTATCTGGAAGCCAAAATCTTTCAGTTGAAGAGTGAGAAATGTCTCTTTCGTGCCATAATGCTACATTTTCCATTGCTGGAATTACATAAGCTCTGATTATTCTTGCAAGTCCTGTTACATTTTCGCTTAGAATTGGATTTCTTTTGTGAGGCATTGCAGAGCTTCCTTTTTGACCTTTTGCAAATTTTTCTTCTGCTTCATAAACTTCTGTTCTTTGCCAGTGTCTTACTTGAACTGCAAATTTTTCAATACTACTTGCTAAAAGTGCTAAGGCAGAAGCAAGTCTTGCATATCTATCTCTTTGAATAACTTGATTTGAAGCGTTTGCTGGTTTTAGTCCTAAATGTTTACAAGCTATTTCTTCAAGTTCAATTGGTGCGTGAGCAAAATTACCCATAGCTCCACTAATTTGACCAACTGCAATAACTGGCATTGTTTGTTTTAAATTAGTTAAATGTCTTTTTAATTCATCATACCAAACAGCTAAAACAAGTCCAAAAGTGATAGGCTCTCCGTGGATTCCGTGGCTTCTTCCTACCATTAAAGTATATTTATGTTCCTCAGCTCTTTTTTTAACTGACTGCATAAGCATTTCAACATCTTCAATAATTAATTTTAGTGAATCTCTCATTTGAAGAGCAACTGCTGTATCAACAGTATCACTTGAAGTCATTCCATAATGAAACCATCTACTTTCATCACCTAAGCTTTCAGATACACTTGTTGTAAAAGCGATTAAATCGTGTCTTGTAACTGCTTCGATTTCATCAATTCTATCGATGTCGAATTTTGCATTTTCTACTATTTTTTTTGCATCTTCATCAGGAATAAGTCCTAATTCATTCCAAGCTTTAACTACAGCTTTTTCAACTTCAAGCCAAGCTGAATATTTAGCATTCATATCCCAGTGTTTTTTCATTTCTTCTCTTGCATATCTTTCAACCATAAATAATCCTTAGTTTTTTATGGAATTATAGCAAAAGAGATTGATAATTGATAATGGAAAATTGAGAATTAAAAATTTACAAAGAAAAATAATTAAAAATGAAATTGTTAATATTGTAGAATTTAAAAAGGGAGTTTT
>JAUUDM010000043.1 GCA_030826765.1 Nautiliales bacterium | reverse complement strand
TAAAAAAATAAAATCAAATAAATCTCCTTCAAATTTGTTAAATTTGCCAAAACGATTTATGATTGAATTTTTGAAATCTCAAAATATAGAAGATAAAAATCAAAATTTAGATTTAATTATAAATAAATTACAAAATTATACTTTTGCACCTGCTGGGAGTTTTGGATTTAATAGAGCTGAAGTAACAAAAGGTGGAATTAAAATAGAAGAATTAATTGATTTTGAAAGTCAATTTGTAAAAGATTTATATTTTATTGGTGAAGTTTTAGATGTTACGGGTGAACTTGGTGGATATAATTTTCAATGGTGTTTTAGCTCGGCTAAATATTTAGCCGATAAGCTAAATTAGTTAGCATACGGAGGATTGTTTTTTAAATATTGATTCCAATTTTTAACATTTAGTTTTAGGCTCATTACAACTTTATACATTCCGTTTTTATAATCTTCTTCTTCAATTGTAGCACCTCTAATGATACCTGCAATTTTTGAACGTAAAGTAGAATTTTGTAATACCATATCTTTTACTGTTTCTCTTCCATTTACTTTGATACCATATAGTTTTTCAGTTAGAGCTTTATATCCATCAATAATAGCTGCTCGTCTTGCCATTGCTGTAGCTTGAGCTGGTGAAATTGAATTTGCAGGTGCTACTCCAATTCCATTTGCCTCAACTGTTAAAATACAATTATTCACTAGACCTGGTGTTTTAGAAATATTACAAGGTTTTGTTAATTCTTGTTTTACTATATTTGTTTTAGGACTAATAGTTTGATTTACTTGTGTAGCCAAACAACTACTTACAATTAAAGAACTAACTAAAATTAATTTTTTCATTTGATTCCTTTTTTTAATTTTTCAAAGCAAAACACATTCCAAACTTGCTATAATTTCATCAAAAAGAGGAAATATGTGTGCAATTTTGGGTGCTTTTGATACTTCTATCGACAAATTTAAAAATTCTTTAAATTTACTTTCTCATCGTGGGGATGATGATGTAAATATTAAAACTTTTGAGAATGTAATTTTTGGATTTTCCCATTTAGCTATTGAAAATCTTAATCAAAAAACTCAGCCATTTTTAAAAAATGGCGTAATGATTGTTTTTAATGGAGAAATTTATAATTATAAAGATTATGCAGATACTGAAATAGAAGCAATTTATAGACTATATTTAAAATATGGAGTTGAGTTTGTAAAAAAACTTGATGGTATGTTTGCGATTGCAATTTATGATAAAAAGTTATATCTTTTTAGAGATATTTTTGGTAAAAAACCTCTTTATTTTACGGATAAATATTTTGCAAGTGAAATAAAAGCTATTATTTCTCTTTTAGGTTATACTCCTGAGATTAATTTTTCTGCTTTGGCTGAATATTTAAGTTTAAATTCTTCAATTGCCCCAAATACAATTTATCAAGGTATTTATAAACTTCCAGCAGGATGTTATTATGATGGACAAATTCATAAATATTTTGATTTTAAAAGAGAAAAAATAAAAGATATTAGTGAAAAGGAAGCAGTGGAAGAAGTGGAGCGACTTCTGAAAAATTCTATAAATAAAAGACTTCAAAGTAAAGTTGAAATTGGAAGTTTATTAAGTGGTGGAATTGATAGCAGTTTGATTGCTACTTTAATGCCTAAAAAAATTAAAACTTTTTCTATTGGTTATGACGGTTATGAAAATTATGATGAAAGAAAATATGCGAGAATAGTTGCTAAAAATATAAATTCAGAGCATAACGAAATCAATATGACAAAAGATGACTTTTTTGAGAATTTAGAAAAAGTTGTAAATGTGATTGACGAGCCAATTGCAGACAGTGCTTATATTCCTGCATTTCATTTGGCTAAAAATATTCCTTTAAAAGTGGTGATGAGTGGTGAAGGAAGTGATGAGCTTTTTTTAGGTTATAGACGATATGAAGAGTTTTTGGAGTTTAATAATGCACACTTACCAAATAAAATGTGGCTTAGTAAATATTTAGAAAGACATTATGAAGACATAAAAGAATGGGAAGTTTTTAGAAGATATTTTTCAAATGAGCCGGTATTTCGTGGAATTAATGAAGTTTTTTTTCAAAAACAAATTGATAAGATATTAAAAACAAAAGGAAAAAGCAAGGGTAAAAAATCAGGGCTAATTGATGTAGATTATCAGAGATTTTTACTTTTTAATAACTCATTTGATTTTACTTATTTTGATTTAAAAGTGTGGCTTGGTGAAGTTTTACTGATGAAGCTTGATAAAATGTTTATGGCAAATTCCATAGAAGCAAGAAGTCCTTTTCTTGATAAAGAGTTAGTGGAGTTTGTATTTAATTTGCCAGAAAATATAAGAGGAAGGAAAAAATCACTTATTAAAAAAGTAGCACTAAAACATATTCCAGAAGTAATCGTAAATAGAAGAAAAAAAGGTTTTGCTTATCCATTTTTAGAGTGGCTTAAAGAAGAAAATGAGTTTAGTTATATTTTAACTATCAATCAAAAAACAAAACTATTTAATGAAAATTATCTAAAAGATATCGTAAAATCAGGGCATAAAAGATATAAACAACATATTTGGACACTTTATCTTTTTAGTAGATGGGTGGATAAGAATTATTTACAACCTTCTTGACATTCAAACTAAATAGTTGGTATAATCATAAAAAATGGAGTTCGTTATGAAAAAACTATTTTTTCTACTTCCTGTTTTTATGATGGCTGAAGATTTTACTCAAATATCTCGTTTGATAGATAATTCTCTAAAAATAAAAATGCAAAAACAAAAAATTGAAATTTACTCACACCAAATTCAAAAACAAAAGGGCTTAAATTATGGAAGTTTAGATGCTTCATATAATTATATTCATCTAAAAGATAATCCCATAATGAAAACTAAAATTCCTGGTATGACTCAAATGAAAGTAGGTAATAAAGATAATTATAGTTTTGAACTTAAATATTCTTATCCACTTTTTACAGGGTTTGCTGTTAGCTCAAGTATAGAAAAAGTAAAACTTCAAAAAATAAAAGAAGAACTTAATTTAAAAAATATAAAAAGAATTCTAACTCTTCAAAGTGGAGAGATTTATGCAAATATTTATGCTTTAAAAGCAAAATTAAAAGCCTTACAAAAAGCAAAAAAAGCCGTAATTAGTGCAGTTAAGTTGAGTAATGGACTTTATAAAGAAGGGTTATTAAATATTTCATCATTAGAAGATATAAAAGCAAAAAAATATGAAATAGATGCACAGATTAGCAATACAAAATCACAAATTAATTCATTACTTAATTTACTTTCATATGTTTTAAATAAAAAAATAACTTCAATTTCAGATTTGCCAGATTTTGAAATAGTAACTCCAAATTTTGAAAATAGAGCAGATGTTAAAGCTATAAAAACAGCTTTTAAAATAGCTGATAAAGATATAAAACTCGCTAAAAGTAAATTTTATCCGCAAATTGCTCTTCAAGCTGGAATAAAAAGAGAAGGAACAAATGCAATAATCGATAAAAATGATTATCAAAATATAGATAAAAGTTATATTGCATTAGGAATTAATTATAATATTTTTAGTGGTGGAAGTGACAAAGCTACTCTTGAAATAGTAAAAATAGCAAAACTCTCAACTATAACTTATTATAATGATTATTTAAATAACATAAAAACTGAATATAAAAATGATGAATTTAAATTACATGCTTTAAAATCTGAATTAAAAGCGGCAATAAAAGAGGTAAAAGCAAGAGAAACTTATTTTTATTATATGAAAGATAAATTTAAAGAAGGGCTTGTTTCAGTGAGTGATTTAGATGATGCTATTTCAAAACTTGCAGAGGCAAGAGCAAATAAATCGTTTGTTAAGTCTCAACTATTTTTCACAAAATTAACACTAAAACTAAATGGAGGAAATGATGAAAACTAAAATATTAATATTTATTATAGTTGCATTAGTAGCAGTAGGGGCTTTTGCAATTTATGAGAAGCTAAATCCAAAAGAATTGCCACCTTATTTAATAGAAGGAATTGGTAGAATCAATGGAGATTTAATCAATTTAAATACAAAATATCCAGGAAGAATTGAAAAAATAACTGTTGATGATGGAGATAAAATCAAAAAAAATCAAATTATTGCTATTTTAAAATCAGATGAATATCAAAAACAAAAAGATGCATTGTCCCATCAAATCGAGGCAAAAGAGATAGAATTAAATACAACTAAAAAAGAGATAAACTTAACTATTCAAAAGGCCCAAATTGCTATAAATGTAAATGAAAGTAAATTAAAAGAATTAAATTATAATATAAACTCTTTAATTGTCGTAATTAAACAAGATAAAAAAGATACATTAAGAATTAAAAATTTAGTAAAAAGAAAATTGACTGAACATCATAAACTTGAAATGTCTGAACTTAAATTAACAACAGATAAGAATAAATTAAAAGCACTTTATCAAACTCAAAAACAAGTAAAAGATGCTATAGAGGTAGCTAAAAAAGATTTGAATTTAGCTCAAACTAAACTTGAAAGTTTAAAAGCATTAGCTAAAGGAATTGAAGCACTAAAATCTCAAAGAGCACAAATTGAAGTGATGATAAATAAACTTACAATTAAATCTCCAATTGATGGATTTGTAGATACAAAAATAGCAAATATTGGAGAAGTTATAGGTTCTGGGCAAGTAATAGCAACTCTAATAAATCCAAAAAGTTATTATTTATCGGTTTTTGTAGATGAACTTAATAATGGAAAAATAAAAGTAGGTGATAAAGCAGAAATATTTTTAGATAATAAGTTAAACAATCCTATTCCTGCAGAAGTTGTAAGCATAGCACAAAAAGCTGAATTTACTCCAAAAGAGGTAGCAGTTAGAAGTGATAGAATTACAAGAGTTTATGAAGTACATTTAAAACCACTTGTTAAGAATTCACTTTTAAAACTTGGACTTCCAGCGATTGGAATTATTTCAACAGATAGCTCAAAAGAGTTACCAAAAAGTATGGAAAATTTACCTTTACTATGATTGAAGTAAAAAATGTATCGGTTAAATATAAAAATATTTATGGTATAAAAAACGCTTCTTTTAAAGCACAAGATGGAGAAATCGTAGGACTTATTGGAGCTGATGGAGCTGGGAAAAGTTCACTTTTACACGCAATTAGTGGAGTAATCAGTTTTGAAGGGGAGATTTTATACAACAATGAACCTTATCACTCTCCAAAAGAGGCTGAAAAGTTTAAAAAATATATAGGACTTATGCCTCAAGGACTTGGACTTGTGTTGTATGATTTTATGAGTATAAAAGAGCATTTTGATTTTTTTAGAGATATTCGAGGAATCAAAAAAGATATAGAATATGAAAATAGACTTCTAAATATGGCAGGACTTGAAAAATTCCAAAATAGATTAGCTGGTAATTTAAGTGGAGGTATGAGACAAAAACTTTCCCTTATTTTGACACTTCTTCATCGACCAAAACTTCTTATTTTAGATGAGCCCACTACTGGAGTTGACCCTGTTAGTAGGCTTGAGCTGTGGGATATTGTAAATGAAATGAGAGAACAAGACAACATAACTGCACTTATTTCAACTGCTTATATGCAAGAAGCTGAAAAAATGGATAGAGTTATGCTTTTTGATGAAGGTGAAATTATTGCAAGTGGAAAAGCAGATGAACTTATCAAAACTGCTGAGCCTTATACTTATTCAGGGGAATTAAAATATGAAAATTGTGTTAGTTTTAATAAAAGAACTTATTCATTAAATAAATTAGATTTACCAAAAGCAAAACCGGATTTAGAATCTCTGTTTTTTGTAAACGCTCTTCAAAAGAAAAAAGAATTAATTAATATAGAACTTAAAAAAGAGAAAGAAAATTCTTCAAATGAAGTTGTTATGAAAGCCGAAAAACTTACTAAAGTATTTGGAAATTTTGTTGCAGATGATAAAATTGATATGGAGCTAAGAAGAGGTGAAATTTTGGGACTTCTTGGAGCAAATGGAGCAGGAAAAACTACTTTTATTAAGATGCTTTTAGGACTTTATCCTATTGATGGCGGAAAACTTACACTTTTAGATAAAGAGATAAAATCTTATAAAGATAGATTAGAACTTAAAAGTAAAATAGGGTATGTTTCTCAAAGATTTGCTTTATATGATGATATGACAGTGAGAGAAAATATGAACTATTTTGCAAGTATGCATAAAATTCCTCTCTTAGAAGCAAATAAAAAAATAAAAGAGTATGCAAAACTTCTTGGATTTGAAAATTATATGGATAAATTTCCAAAAGAGTTACCTCTTGGAATTAATCAAAGATTCTCAATAGCCGTGGCTATTCTTCACGACCCTGTGGTGCTTTTCTTGGATGAGCCTACAAGTGGAGTTGATACAATTGCCAGAAGTCAGTTTTGGAAATTGGTAAAAGAGCTTAAAGAAAAAATGAATATGGCAATTTTAATTACAACTCATTATATGAGTGAAGCAGAATATTGTGACAGAGTAGTTTTATTAAAAGCTGGTAAAAAAATATCAGATAATACAGTTGAGAATTTGCATAAAAAATTTCCAGATGCAAAAAATTTCGAAGAAATTTTCATAAGGCTTATAAAATGAGAATAAATGTAATTAAAGCATATATCAAAAAAGAGTTTTTAGACCTGTTTAGAAGTAAGATGCTTGTAATGGTTTATGTTATGCCTTTGATGATTGTTTTTTTATTTGGATATGGAATAAAAATGGAAGTAACTCATTCAAGAACAATTGTTTTAGATAATGATAATTCTAAAACTTCTCTTGAAATTATAAATGCGTTTGAACATTCAAAATATTATGATACAAAAGTTCTAAATATAACAGATAATCAAGCTCTTAAAATGATGAAACAAAATAAAACTGATATTATTATTGATATTCCTGCAGGTTTTGAAAAGAGACTTTTTAAGAATCAAAAGCCAGAAATTGGAGTTTTTATTGATGGAGCTTTTCCTATTCGTGCTACTACAATGCAAGGATATGTGATAAATACTCTTATAAATAAAGCAAGTGTTAATATACCAATAACGAAAAATATGATAAAAATTAATCAAAGAACACTTTTTAATCAGTCAATGAAAGATACGTGGGCAATAGTGCCTGGAATTATTGGTTTAGCTCTTTTAATTGCACCGGCAATTTTAGCTGCACTTTTAATTGTAAAAGAGAAAGAAATAGGTACTATTTTTAATTTTTATTCTTCTCCTATTACAAAAACAGAATTTTTAATAGCCAAACTCACTCCTCCTTTTTTACTTCATTCCCTAAATGTTTTTATACTTTTACTGCTTGCTTTATATATTTTTGGTTTACCTTTTCGTGGGAGTTTTTGGCTTTATTTTTTAGCGACCGAAATTTATATTATTGTGAGTTTAGGAATAGGTCTTTTAGTTTCCGTAATGACTTCATCCCAGGTAACTGCACTTGTGGTTACGATACTTATTACTATTATTCCAGGATTTTTATATTCAGGTATTTTGATGCCTATTTCGTCAATGGATAAAGAAAGCTATATAGAAGCTCATTTATTACCGGTAATGTATTATAATCATATAATTTATGATACTTTTTTAATAGGAAGTGGATTTAGTAGCTCAATTAATTTACTTTATTTAGGAATTTTGTTTATTTATGGAATCGCTTTAATTTTACTTGGAAGTTTATTCCTTAAAAAGAGGCTAAAATGAAAGAGTTTTTAACAATTATAATGAAAGAATTGATGTTGTTTTTAAGAAATGTAGGACTTGTTATATTTGTGATTTACTCTTTTACTTTAGATATTTATACAGCTGGTGAAGGTATAAAAGTGACTCCTCAAAATGTATCTATTGGTTATGTAGATAAAACAAATTCTGGTTTAACAACTAAAATATTATCTCATTTTCATATGCCTGAATTTAAGCCTCCCAAACCTTATTTAAATGAAAAAGCAATGAAAAAAGCTATTTTTAATAAAGAAATTATGGTGGGGCTTAGTTTTGATAAAAAATTTGAAAAAACAAAACAAATTAATGTTTTAATTGATGCTACTACTGCATCACAAGCCCAAATTACGATTATTTATTTACAAAATATTTTACTAAAATTTGCAAAAGTAGATATGCCAGTAAGAATAAAAAGTCATATTTTATTTAATCAAAATGCTAATTCAAAATGGTTTATGAGTTTAAGTGAAATGATGAGTGTTATTATGATGTTAGGACTAATTCTTACGGCAATTGTATTTGTAAAAGAGAAAGAGAGAGGTACTTGGGATATTATGCTTTTAATGCCAGTTGATTCAAAAATAATAATTTTTGCTAAAGTTATTTCTCAAATTATTATTTTAATGGTAGGGACAATTGTTAGTGTTGGTGTGGTTCTGTTTTTAGTTTTTAATGTTCCTATGAATGGTAGTTTTTGGCTTTTTATTCTTTTGACATTTTTATTTATGCTTTCAGTTAGTGGAATTGCTCTTTTTATAGCAGCTATTTCAAATAGTGTAATGGAAGTTTCTCAATATACTGTGCTTATTATGATGCCATTACTATTTTTAAGTGGAGCTTGGACGCCAATTAATTCAATGCTTCCTATTTTTCAAAAAATGACTATTTTTTCACCACTTAGATATTATATAGATGGATGTGAATCTATATTTTTTAGAGGCTCAAGCTTTATGGATATTTGGCCTGATTTTGTTGGAGTTTTTGTTATTGGTGTTGTTCTTTTTGCTTATGGATTTAGAAAACTTGGGAAATTGTTCTAATTTTTATTCTATTTTGATAGAATTCTAAAAAAAAGGAATTTAATGAAATTTAGTTTAAATCAATATTTAATAGATGATATTGAAAATAATGAACATCCAAGTGATTTTAATGTTCAAAAAGATATTGGAATACTTATTCTAAGGCTTCCTTATATTGATATTGAAAAAGAAAAAATAGAAATAAACTCTTATGCATTTTTAATAAAAGATGATAAGGTTTATAAATATAATAGAAAAATAAAAGATTTTGAAAATTTAGGTGATTTTAAAGATTTGCATAATTATTTAGATTTGATAGTAGATAAAATTTTAGCAAAAATAAATAGATTACATGTAAAAATATCTAAAATGGAAGATGAATTATATGATAATAAAATAAAAAATTTTTCAGAAGTTTGGCTTGAATGTAAAAAAGAGTTAGTTTTGATAGAAAGAACAATGGGACATGCTTTGATAGTATTTGAAAGATTTTTAAGAGTATATAAAGAAAAGATAGAAAATTATTCATTTGCTGATTTAAATGAACATATCGAAAGGTCTCATAGCTTTACAAAAGCAGCTATTGAAAAACTTGATTATTTATATGATTTTTATCAAACAAAACAAGATGAAAAAATGAATAATTTAATGTTTATTTTTACAATTATTTCTGCAGTATTTTTACCTCTTAGTTTAGTTACTGGGTTTTTTGGAATGAATACTGGTGGTCTTCCTTTTACAGAAGATAATGGAACATTCAAAGTAGTTATACTTTCAGTGATTTTTGAAGCTATTTTCTTAGTATGGATTTATAAACTAATAAAAAAATAGAAGGAGTTAACCTCTATTTTTTCTGTTATGACCTTCGATTATGAATCTAAGTGCATTTAGTTTGATGAAACCTGCTGCATCTTTTTGATCATAAACAGTATCTTCTTCAAATGTACAGAATTCCGGATTAAATAGTGTATTTGGACTTCTTCTTCCAACAACACTTACATTTCCTTTATAAAGTTTCAGTCTAACAACTCCATTTACATTTTTTTGAGTATTATCAATTAATGCTTGAAGTGCTTCTCTTTCAGGTGCAAACCAGAAACCATTATAGATAAGTTCTGCATATTTAGGCATAATGCTGTCTTTTAGATGAGCTTCTTCTCTATCAAGTGTAATTGATTCGATTGCTCTGTGTGCTTTTAGTAATATTGTTCCACCTGGTGTTTCATAACAACCTCTACTTTTCATTCCAACAAATCTGTTTTCAACGATATCAATTCTTCCAATTGAGTGTTTATTTCCATATTCGTTTAATGTTCTTAGAATTGTAGCAGGAGTCATTTCTTCGCCATTGATAGCAACTGCGTCACCTTTTTCGAAAGTTATTTCGATGTATTCTGGTGTATTAGGTGCTTTTTCTGGACTTACACTCCATCTCCACATACTTTCTTCTGGCTCAGCCCAAGGGTCTTCTAAAATTCCACCTTCATAAGAGATATGAAGTAAGTTCGCATCCATTGAATATGGAGATTTTTGTCCGTGTTTTTCGATAGGAATACCGTGTTTTTCTGCGTAAGCTAATAATTTTTCTCTACTATTTAAATCCCATTCTCTCCAAGGTGCTATAACAGTAATATCTGGATTTAGGCTTAAATATCCAATCTCAAATCTAACTTGGTCATTTCCTTTTCCAGTTGCTCCGTGTGCCACAGCATCTGCTCCAACTTTCTCAGCAATTTCTATCTGTTTTTTTGCAATTAAAGGTCTTGCAATTGAAGTTCCTAAAAGATATTCACCTTCATAGATTGTGTTTGCTCTAAACATTGGAAATACATAATCTTTTACAAACTCTTCTTGGATATCTAAAATAAAGATATTTTCAGGTTTAATTCCAAGTTTTATTGCTTTTTCTCTTGCTGGCTCAACTTCTTCACCTTGACCAATATCAGCTGTAAATGTTACTACTTCTGCATTATATTCATCTTGTAACCATTTAAGAATAATACTAGTATCAAGCCCACCACTATAGGCTAAAACAACTTTTTTTACTTCTTTTTTACTCATTGTTATCCTTTTTTTCAAAATTATATCAAAAAATGTTATAATTAAGCCAAAAAAGGTTTTACTTTGAGAATAGATAAATTTTTAAATACAGTAAATATAGTAAAAAGAAGAAGTTTAGCTGAAGATATGTGTAAAAGTGGGGTAGTAAAAATTAATGATAAAGTAGTAAAACCTGCAAAAGATGTAAAAGTAGGGGACATTATTGAAATTACATATCTTGAAAAAGTTAAAAAGTTTCAGGTATTAAAAATACCAACAACAAAAACATTACCAAAATCAGCAAAAGATGAATACATAAAGGAAATTTGATGGCAAAAATGATAAAAGTAGAAGATGCAGTAGGCGAAATACTGCTTCACGATATCACTAAAGTAGATGGTGATAAATTTAAAGGTAGAATCTTTAAAAAAGGTCATATTATTAGAGAAGAAGATGTCGAAACTCTAAAAAGTGTAGGAAAAGATCATATTTATGTATTTGAAATAGGAAGTGATGAAATTCACGAAAATGATGCGGCGATAATTCTTTCAAATGCACTGGCAGGAAGCAATACATATCTTTCAAAAGAGCCAAAAGAAGGAAAGATTACAATTTTTTCAGATAGTTTTGGAGTTTGTAAAATTGATGTAGATAAATTAAATGAATTTAATTCAGTAGGAGAGCCGAGTTGTCCAACAATTTATAATAATACAGTAGTTAAAAAAGGTGATAAATTAGCTGCGGTTAGAATTATTTCACTGGTTGCACCAAAAGAAGATGTCGAAAAAGCAAGACAAATAGCTGAAGGTGGGATTATAAAAGTTGTGCCTTTTACTCCTAAAAAAGCTGGACTTATAATCACTGGAAATGAAGTTTATAAAGGAAGAATCAAAGATAAATTTGAAGAAAAACTTAGACCAAAATTAAAAGAATTACTTTGTGAAATAGAAGAAAAAGTTATTTTACCTGATGAGCAAGATAAAATAAAAGATAAAATTTTAGAATTTTCTAAAAAATATGATTTAGTGATTTTAACTGGTGGAACAAGTGTTGATCCTGATGATGTAACTTATAAAGCGGTAAAAGATGCTGGAGTTGAAGGTTTTATCAGAGGAAATCCAATTCAACCAGGAAATATGCTTACAATGGGATGGATAAATGATACTCCAATTGCTGCTGTGCCTGCTGCTGCACTTTTCTTTAAAAGAACGGCATTTGATATTTGGCTTCCAAGATTTTTAATTGGTGAAAAAATAAGTAAAGAAGAAGTAATAAAAAGAGCTCACGGTGGACTTTTAGAAGCGGTAAATGGAGAAATCCAATGAAAAAAACAAGAAATGAGGCTAAAGAAATAATTGAAGAAAATATATTTAAAAAGAGTTTTGAAATTGTAACTTTAAATGAAGCTTATGGAAGGATTTTATTTGAAGATATAAAAGCAAAATTTGATATACCTGAAAGTGATAAAAGTGCCGTTGATGGGTTTGCTATAAATGTAGATAATTTAGAATTTCCAGTAACTTTGAAAATCACAGATGAAGCAGCCGCAGGAAGTAAACAAAAAGAGCTTAAAGAGGGTGCGATTTTTATAATGACAGGGGCAGTTGTGCCAAATGGTGCAAATGCTGTTGTAAGAATTGAAGATGTTCAAAAAAATGAAAATGAAATAACAATTAGTAAGCCAGTTAAAAAAGGTGATTTAATCAATTTTGCTGGTGGTGAGATGAAAAAAGAAGAAATAATTTTGCAAAAGGGAGAATTTTTAGATTATAAAAAGATATCTCTTTTAGCAAATATGGGATATTATCAAATCAAAGTTTTTCAAAAACCTAAAATTGGAATAATTGTAACTGGTGATGAGGTAAAAGAACCTTTTGAAGAAGCAGATAAAGCAGGAGTAAAAAACTCTAATTATTATATTTTACTTGGGATTCTAAAAGATATTGCAGATATTACTTATTATGGTAAAGTAGATGATAATTTAGAAGAAATGCTTGATGTTTTTAAAACTGCTTTAAATGATAATGATATTTTATTAAGCAGTGGTGGGGCTAGTAAGGGAAAATATGATTTTATTAAAGATATTGCTAAAAATTTAGAGCTTGATACTAAATTTACAATGACAAATATTCGTCCTGGAAGACCTCTAATTTTTGCTACAAAAAATGAGAAATTGTTTTTTGGATTACCTGGATATCCGTCAGCACTTTTAGTAAATTTTTATGAGTTTTTATATCCTTTTATTAAAAAAATGACAGGTTACAAAGAGTGGCAAAATAAAATAATTGAAGCTATTACAAAAGAAAATATTCGCTCAAAAGAGGGAAGAGTTGATTTCGTAAGAGTAAATATAGAATATGACCAAGGTAAAATTTTTGTAAAAAATAGTTTTTCTCAGCAAACTTCGAACTTTTTATCAATGGCAAAAAGTGATGCTTTAGCAATTATTGATGAAACAAAAGGGAAAGTAAAAGAGGGTGAAACTGTGGAGATTATTTTAATTTAAGGAGATAATTATGACATACCAAGAAGCCATAGAAAAATTTAAACTTCTGTTTGAAGAAAAAATGAGTGTAGAAGAAGCAAAAGAGTTTTTAATTCATTTATATAAAAATGAAGAGAGTGCTGTAGAGATTGCAGCAGCAGCAAAAGTTATGAGAGAGCATTCAATCAAATTAGATGTTCCAAAAGATTTACAAGAAAAACTTATTGATAATTGTGGAACTGGTGGGGATAAAAGTAATACTTTTAATATCTCTACAACTGTTTCACTTCTTTTAGCAAGTGGTGGTTGTTATGTGGCAAAACACGGAAATAGAAGTATTACAAGCAAAAGTGGAAGTGCTGATATGCTTGAAGCTTTAGGAATTAATTTACATTTAAAACCAAGCGAACAAGTAAAAATGCTTGAAGATACAGGATTTTGTTTTATTTTTGCACAAAATCATCATCCAGCGATGAAATATATTATGCCAATTAGAAAAAGCTTGCCTCATAGAACTATTTTTAATATTTTAGGGCCACTTACAAATCCAGCAGGTGTTCAAAAACAATTAATTGGAGTATTTAGTCCTGATTATGTAGAAAAAATAGCAGAAGCTTTGATTATGTTAGATTCACAAAAAGCAATGGTTGTAAGTAGTTTAGATGGGATGGATGAAATAAGTATAGAAGCTCCTACAAAAGCTGCTTTTTATGATGGGATTAGACTAAACGATATGGAAATTAATCCGGAGCATTATGGAATTAAAGGTAAAAAATCTGATTTAATTGGAGGAGATGCCAAAGAAAATGCTAAAATTACACTATCTATTTTCGATGGAGAAAAATCTTCAAGAAGAGATGTGGTTGTTTTAAATGCAGCTGCAGCACTTTTAGTAGATGATAAAGTTGGTGATTTAAAAACAGGAATAGAAATGGCTGAATATTTGATAGATTCAAATAAAGCAAAAGAAAAACTAAATGAAATTATTAAAGTAAGCGAGCTATTTTGAGATTTAGAGTAGAATGTAAATCACTGTTACTTCAAAAAGCGTTAGAAGGGTTTTTAAAAGATTATATTTCTGATGATGGTATGGTTATAAGTGATGAAAAAGGCGATATAATTATAGGAAAAGATATCAAAAAGCCTTTTTCTCGCTCTCAACTTTTATTGCAGTTAGAAAAAATTTGGCAAAAAAGAGATAATAAAAAAGAGATTCATAAAGTTCATAATTTAGATTCTAAATTAGATGATAAACTTGAAATAGATATGGATATTTTTGATGATTTAATTCAAAAAGAAGAAAATAGAAGAAGTAATTCTTTTGAAGAAAAACTTGATATTTTGATAGATGAATTTAGCACTAAATTAAAAAATTTAATAAAGGAAGAATATGGTAAAAAGTAATATTCAAATAATAGCCGGAAAACATAGAGGTAAAAAACTATATATGGCTAATAAAGAGACAACAAGAAGTAGTAAAAATATTTTAAAAGAATCAGTATTTAATACACTTCAGTTTGAAGTAGTTGATGCTGTTTTTGTAGAAGTTTTTGCAGGAACTGGAAGTGTAGGGCTTGAAGCTCTTAGTAGAGGTGCAAAGTTTGCATATTTTTTAGAAAAAGATAGAGATTCTTTTAGAGTTTTACAAGAAAATATAAAAGCTTGCAAAGAAGAAGAAAATAGTGAAGTTATTTTAGGAGATAGTTTTGAAACTATTTGGGATGTTGTGGATAAACTTCAAAGAAATAAAGAAAAAGCATTTTTCTATTTTGACCCTCCATTTGCTGTGAGAGTTGGAAATGAAGATATTTATGACAAGGTAGTTGATACAATTGCAAGACTTCCGAGAATTAATGTAGAAAAAATAATTATAGAGTATCAAACAGGAATAGAATTTCCAGAAATGATAGGAAAATATAAACAAATTAAAACAAGAAAATTTGGAAAAAGTTCTATTGCATATTATGAATAAAATTGAAGTAGAAAATATAGAGGATTTACAAAAAGTAGTAGAGTGTGTAAAAAATAGTTATAAAAATATTATTATTTTAAGTGGAACACTTGGAAGTGGGAAAACTACATTTGTTAAAGAGTTTGTTAAAAGTATGCAAATTAGTGAAAATGTAACAAGTCCAACTTTTTCTATTCAAAATATTTATGATGATAAGATTTTTCATTATGATTTGTATAATAAAACTTTCCACGATTTTTTAAGACTTGGAATGCTTGAAGAGCTTGAAAAAGAGGGATATCATTTTATAGAGTGGGGTGAAGAGCTTGAAAAAATTTTAAAAGAGTTTGGGTTTGATTATCTAAAAATAGAGATAAAATTAATTGACAATAAAAGGATTTTTGAGTGTATAAGCTAAAAGCTGTAAAATTACAAAAAATTATAAAAAAGACTCCAATTATAAAAGGTGTTAGTTTAGAGATTAATTCTGGTGAAGTTGTAGGTCTTTTTGGACCTAATGGAGCTGGAAAAACTACTACTTTTTATCTTATTTGTGGACTTGTAGTTCCTGATGGAGGAGATATTATATTTGATGATGAAAATATTACAAAACTTCCACTTCATAAAAAAGCACTAAAAGGAATAGGTTATCTTCCACAAGAAGCTTCTATTTTTAGGGATTTGAGTGTAGAAGATAATCTATATGTAGCAAGTGAATTAATTTATGGAAAAGATAGCGAAGAGGGTGAAAAAAGAGTAGAAGATTTACTTGAAAAATTTAACATCGAAAATATTAGAAAAAGAAAAGGAATTAACTTAAGTGGAGGTGAGAGAAGAAGAGTTGAAATAGCTAGAGCGCTTGTTCCAAATCCTAAATTTTTATTTTTAGACGAGCCATTTGCTGGGGTTGATCCTGTTAATGTAAATGATATAAAATCATTAGTGAAACTTCTAAAAAATGATAGTATTGGAGTTTTGATAACTGATCATAACGTAAAAGAGACACTTGATATTTGTGATAGAGCTTATGTATTAAAAGATGGTGAAATTTTATCAAGTGGAAATCCTATAGATATTGTAAATGATAAAAATGTAAAAAAATATTATTTAGGGGAGGATTTTGTCTATTGAAGTTAAGAATATCTAACAAAAATAAACTTTCAAATAAACTACTTGGATTTTTACCTATTTTAAAATCATCATTTGAAGAAATTGATGAAATGGTGAAAAATGTAGAAAAAGAAAATCCATTTATGAATGTTAGATATAAAAAATTTATAACTTTTAGTAATTATGTGCAAAATTCAAGTACGGATACTATTGAAAATAATCTTTTAAATGATAAAACTTTATATGAAGATTTAAGAAATCAGATTTTAACATCTCATTTTTTCCCAACTCAAAAATCAAAAGAAATAGCAATTAAACTTTTAGAAGATATTACAAATGAGGGTTATTTTGAGGGGGATGAAAAGTTAATAGCAAAAGAGATGAACTTAGAAGTAAGTAAAATAGAAAAAATTAGACAAAGATTTTCATATTTAGAGCCTGCTGGTGTGGGAGCAAAGGATATGAAAGAAGCTTTTTTATTTCAACTTGATAATTTAGAAATAGATGAAAAACTATATCTTTTTACAAAAGAGATTATAGAAAACTTTGAATATATTGAAAATTATCAAAAAGAGCCACTTTTTAAAGAAGCTCTTCATTTAATTCAACAATTTAATATAGTCCCAGCAGCAAAATATATGGAGAATGAATTTATAGTACCTGATATTATCATTTTAAATAAAGATGGTAATTTAGATATAAAATTAAATGAAGAATATTATCCAGAAATTTATATAAAAGATACAAATAATTTAGATAATTTTGCAAAAGAAAAATTAAAAGAAGCAAAAACTTTGATTGAAGCGTTAGAACTTAGAAAAACTACATTATATAAAATTGCTTTAATGATAGTTGAATTACAATATGACTTTTTTTTGGGTGGAGTTGTAAAACCTATGAGGATGCAAGATGTGGCAGAGGAACTTGGTTATGCAACTTCTACTATTTCAAGAGCTATTTCAAATAAATATATTTTATGTGATAGGGGACTTATCCCTATAAAACAATTCTTTTCAAAAGCAATAGATGAAAATACTTCAAGTAGAGAAATTAAAAATTATATAAAAACTTTGATTAAAGATGAAAATAGAGAGAATCCTTTGAATGATGAAAAAATAACTATAAAAGTTAATGAAAAATTTGGAACGAAAATAGTAAGAAGAACAGTTTCTAAATATAGAGAAGAGTTAAATATATCTACATCTCGCCAAAGAAAGCGAGAGTATAAGCTTCAGGAATAATTATTCGGTAACCTCTACAACTTTAGGGTCACTTTCCCATAATCCGTGTTTTGTACAATAAGCCATTGCTGTAAGTTTCATTTTTTTAGTTGGAATGATATAAAAATCAACTTCAACTTGACTTTTCTGATTTGCTAATGTTCCAGGTGTGAATGTAGCTTGCCCAAGTAAAGTTTCTCCATTCCATAATTGAACATATGCAATATAGTGATCAAAATCATCTGGATGAGTATATTCGTTTCCAACTTTTACTTTTACTTTGAATTTTTCTCCTGCTTTTGCAGTGTCTTCACAGTGAACAAATGGTGAATGTCTATCGATGTAATCTTTTTTTGCTTCTCTTTCTACTGTATCTATGTCAACATATCTATTAATTTTTGGCATATTATTTCCTTTTTTCGCGATTTTTTTTAACTGAAATTTTCAGTTATTCGAAATAATTATAACACTTAAAACTTAAAATAAGATTAAATTACTCTTATTTAGTAATTAGCTGTTTTTTTCTTTTTAATTGCATCTATATCAAAGTTTATATCAATTATGACTTTTCCATTTTTTTTGCGTACTTTTTTTAAATTGCTATTTTGTTTTGTATTATCAGTTTTAATATTTTCTAATGTATTATTTGCATTTTTTTCTTGGTTAAGAGAGTTATTATCAGAATTATCTTTTACAGGTTCAATTATAGTTTCATTTAAAAGATTATCAATATTTATAGTTGATTTTTCTGTAGTTTGATTTTCATCTTCTAAAAGATTGTCTAAATTTATAGTTTGTTCTTCGGTTGATTCTTTATTGTTAGATTTATCTAATGTAATATTATTATCGATTTTATTTTCATTATTTTCTTCTAAAAGATTATCTAAATTTAATGATATTTTTTCATTGTTTTTTTCATTTTTAGATTCAGCTAATAGTTCATCAAGATTAATTTTTGGTTCATCATTATTTTCATTAGTTTGATTTTCTTGTAAAAGATTGTCTAAGTTTAATTTTTCTTCCTTAGGAGATTGTTTATTTTCATTTGAGATAGGTTTGTCTAATAAATTATCAATAACAATATTGGAATCATCATTATTT
>JAUUDM010000011.1 GCA_030826765.1 Nautiliales bacterium | reverse complement strand
TTAGAATTAGATAAAAACGATAATAATGAAACTAACGATGATCTTAATTTAGATGATTTAGATTTTGATGAACAAACTACAGATAATTCTGATAATACGGATGATGAATTAACTATTGATGATGATAATTTAGAATTAGATGAAAACGATAATAATGAAACTAACGATGATCTTAATTTAGATGATTTAGATTTTGATGATGAATCTGAAAATAATAATGAAGAAATACATATTGATGATGAACAAAAGGAGAATAATATGGATTTAAATGAACTTGATGAAGAACTGGATAAAATAGATGAAAAAAGTGTAGCTGAAGCAATTGGAGAATCAATTGATGATGATAATGAAGAAACTAACCATTTAAGTGATATAACAAATGAAGAGATAGAATCTATACCTGAAGAAAAAATAAATGAAGATATTGAAGAATTACCTGAATTAGAAGAAAATAAAAAAATTGAAACATCAACTTCAAATAATGCAGAAGCTACAATAAATTCATTATTAAATTTAAATCTTGAAGCACTTAAAAATTCAGGTGCAACTCTAACAATTACTATCAAATTTGATAAAGAATAAAAATGGGTAGTTTAGTTATTTTATCGGGACCAAGTGGGAGTGGAAAAACTTCAATTGCTAGAGAAGTCTGCAAAAGAATTGGAGAAGATAAAACTATGTTTTCTATCTCTTCTACAACAAGACTCCCAAGAAAAGGTGAAAAAGATGGAATTGATTACTATTTTTTAACAAAAGAAGAATTTTTAGAAGACATAGAAAAAGGTTACTTTTTAGAATGGGCTGAAGTTCATGGAAACTATTATGGAACAAGTATAAAGCCTATTGAAAGTGCTATTAAAGAAGGAAAAATTGTATTTTTAGATATTGACGTTCAAGGATTTGAATCTGTTAGAAAAATATATCCAAATTTTATAACTTCTGTATTTGTAACTACAAAAAATAAACAAATTTTAATAGATAGACTTAAAAACAGAGGTACAGAAACTGAAGAGACTTTAAGAATAAGACTTATAAATGCATTAAATGAAATGAAAAAAATAGATGAATATGATTTTTTATTAATTAATGATATATTTGAAGATAGTGTAGAAAAACTTGAAGCAATTGCAAAAGTATCATTAATAAAAGCTGATAAACAAAACTTAGAACAATTTATAAAGGAATGGAATGAAACAAAAAGTAATTGATATTATTAAAAATCATATAGATGATGAAATTATTTTACAAAAGCCTAAAAAAGAAGAATTTGGACATTTTGCAGTACCTGTATTTAAATATGCAAAACAAGAGAAAAAAAATCCAATGGAATATGCCAAAGAATTATCATCTTCATTTGAAAATTATGATGAATTTGAAAGTGTAGAAGCAATTGGTGGATTTATAAACTTCAAACTTAGTGATTCTATTATGAATGAAATGGCTAATAGAGTTTTAGAAGAAAAAGAAAATTTTGGAAAAGCTGAAAAAGAAGAAACTATTTTACTTGAATATATATCAGCTAATCCAACAGGACCTATGCATATTGGTCACGCAAGAGGTGCTATTTATGGAGATGCTATACTTAGAATAGGAAGACATTTAGGATATAAAATCACAAGTGAATATTATGTAAATGATGCAGGTAATCAAATAAGACTTTTAGGAGTTTCTGTATATTTAAGTGCAAGAGAAATTTTAAATTATAATGTTGAGTGGCCAGAAGAATTTTATAAAGGCGAATATATCAAAGAATTAGCCCAAAAAGCAATTAAAGTTTTTGGAAAAGATTATTTTAATGATGAAAATCATATAGAAGAATTATCAACTTGGGCAAAAGATGAAATGCTTGAAGTTATCAAACAAGATATAAAAAATCTAAAAGTGACACCTTTTGATAATTGGGTAAGTGAAAAAAAACTTTATGATGAATGGGATGAAGTTTTAAAAAAACTAAAAAAAGCAAATGCTATTTATGAAAAAGATGGAAAAGTTTGGCTAAAAAGTACTGAATACAAAGATGAAAAAGATAGAGTTGTAGTAAGAGATGATGGAAGACCTACATATCTTGCCGGAGATATAATATACCATTATGATAAATTCAAAAGAAACTTTGATAAATATATCAATATTTGGGGAGCTGATCATCACGGATACATAGCAAGAGTAAAAGCTGCTATTGAATTTTTAGGATATGATTCTAAAAAACTTGAAATACTTTTAGCTCAAATGGTAGCCCTTTTAAAAGGTGGAGAACCATATAAAATGAGTAAAAGAGCTGGAAATTTCATACTTGCAAGTGATGTTGTGGAAGATATTGGAGCAGATGCACTTCGTTTCATATTTTTAACAAAAAAAGCTGATAATGCTCTTGAATTTGATGTAGATGATTTAAATAAAACAGATTCAAGTAATCCTGTATTTTATGTAAATTATGCATATGCAAGAATTAATTCTATATTTAATAATTTAAATAAAACTTTTTATGATACAAAAGATATTAAATTAACTAATTTAGAAAAAGCTGAAAAAGAGTTACTATTTTTTGCACTTGGGCTTCCATATGAACTTGAAGATTCATTTAAACATAGAGAACCACACAGAGTTACAAACTTTTTGATAAATTTATCTTCAAAACTTCATAGTTTTTATAATTCAAACAAAGTTTCAGGAGATGAAAGAGAAGAAATTAGATTAAAAATTTTAGCAACTGTTGCTCTAATCATTAAAACTGGTGCAAATATTTTAGGAATTGAATTAAAAGAAAAAATGTAATGAAAAAAGCACTTATTAGCGAATGTATGCTTGGAGTTAGTTGTAGATATGATGGAAAATCTAAACCATTAGATAAAGATATATTAGAAAAATTAAATAAAAAATATATTTTAATCCCTTTTTGTCCAGAGGCTTATAGCCTCCCTACTCCAAGACCTGCGGCAAGATTTATTGGAGATAAATTAATTGATATAAATGGAGTTGAAAAAACTTCTGCTTTTTTAAAAGGTGCAAAAAAAGCACTTGAAATTTGTCAAAAAGAAAATATTAAAATCTTCATAGGAAAAGAAAAATCTCCAAGTTGTGGTATAAAGCAAACATCTGCTTATATAAATGGATGTGAATGTAAATGTAATACGTATGGACTTACAAGTAAAATTTTAAAAGAAAATGGAATTGAATTACTTAGTGAGTGGGAATTGGAAGAGATTCTTAATTAAAATTATTTTCCAAACATACAATAATAGAAAAAGAAATAAAAATATATATACTTAAATTCTCTTTTCTTACTTTTTCTCTTCTATAATTTCTACATCAATTATATCATCATCTTTATCAAATGGATTTTTATCTTGTTTTTCTCTTTTTGGTAAAAATTGTCTTGCAACAAATGCACCAAATTCATCAAACTGCATTAAAATACCTAAAATATCACTAAAAACTCCAGGTAAAATAAGTAAAAAAGCCCCTATTAATTTAAAAAGACCAATACTCATAAATTCTTCTTGAGAGATTTCTCTTCTTGCAACTCTTTGCATAGAATCAACTAATGAAAATTGTAAAGTCCTAAGTATAAAAACTCCTGCAAATCCACTTAAAAGCACTTCCAAAAACATACCCAATGGAGAAACCATTTGAGTAAATTCATAAGTTACAAAAATTTCTATAAAAAGATAAACTAAAAAATATATCATAACATTTCCATTAGTTTACTAAAAACTTCATCAGCTTGAACTTCAATTTTTTCGAGTGTTTTTCTATCTCTAATCTCAACTATTCCATCTTTTAATTTTTTACCTATTACCACAGCATAAGGAAAACCAATTAATTCAAAATCTTTAATTTTTGGTCCAAATCTTTCAGCTCTGTCATCAATTAGAGTTTTAACACCTGCATTTTGAAGTTTAGCATATAACTCCTCAGCAAACTCAACTTGTTCAGATTTTTTAACATCCCCAATAATTATATCTACTATAAATGGTGCTATCTCTTTTGGCCAAATCATACCAAATTCATCGTGATTTTGTTCAATCGCTGCAGCAACTAATCTACTAACACCTATTCCATAACATCCCATAATAAAAGCTTTTGCTTTACCTTGTTCATCTAAAAAAGTTGCATTCATAGGTTTTGAATAAACATCTCCAAGTTTAAAAATATGTCCTACTTCTATACCTTTTGTAAGTTTAAGTCTTCCACCACATTTAGGACATCTATCCCCTTCTTTTACTGCTGCAATATCTCCATATCTTGTAACATTTCCAAGAATATTTGCTTCTTTCAAGCTCGCACCTTTTATATGATATGGTTCAATATTTGCCCCTGCTACTAATTCATCAGCACCTCTTAAGTCATCATCAATAATATAATCAATTTTACTATCAAGTCCAAAAGGTCCTACATAACCAGCTACTAATCCAGCCTCTTTAATCTCTTCTTCACTTGCATCAACTAAATCATCTGCAAAAATAGCATTTTTTGCTTTTGTTTCTTCTAACTCATCATCACCTCTTACAAAAAATACAACTATTTTTTCTTTGTCTGCAAAAATAGCTTTTTTGATTACTGCTTTAATTATAAAATGTTTATCAACTCCCATAAACTCAGCAACTTCTTCTATAGTTTTAACATTTGGAGTCTCAATTTGTTCTATTTCTTCTGTTTTTACTGGATTTTCTTTTTTAGGATTTTTTCTACTTGCAACTTCTAAATTAGCTGCATAATCACAACTATCACAAACAGCTAAAGTATCTTCTCCACTATCAGCTAAAACCATAAATTCTTTACTTCCAGTTCCACCAATAGCACCACTATCAGCCATAACTGCTCTAAATTCAAGTCCAAGTTTCGTAAAGATTTTTCTATAAGTTTCTTCCATTAGATTAAATTCTCTATCTAAATCACTTTCATCACTATGAAAAGAATAAGCATCTTTCATTACAAATTCTCTTCCTCTTAAAAGTCCAAATCTTGGTCTTGCTTCATCTCTAAATTTTGTATTGATTTGATATAAATTTACAGGAAGTTGTTTATAACTTTTAACTCTGTTTCTTACCATATCTACAAAAGTTTCTTCATTTGTTGGGCTTAGAACATAACATTGATTTTTTCTATCTTTAATTCTAAGCATTTCATCACCCATTTTGTTGATTCTTCCACTCTCAGCCCATAACTCACAAGGTGTCACAAATCCAGCAGTAACTTCATTAGCCCCTGCACTGTCCATTTCTTCTTTTACAATTTGTCTAATATTATCAAATGTCATTTTTCCAAGTGGTAAAAAATCATATATTCCAGCTGCAATTTGTTTAATAAATCCAGCTTTTACTAAATATTTGTGACTTGGTAAAGTCGCATCTTTTGGGTCTTCTTTTGTTGTATAACTAAATAATCTTGAAAATCTCATATTTTTAATCCTTTAATCTGTAAATTTACCTGATTTTATTCTTTGAACTTCCATAAGTTCTATCTCTCTTGCACCACTTACAACAATATCATATTCTGGAACAAAATTTAATTCTTCATTTCTATTTTCATAATCTACTGCATTTAAAATAACTTTCATAGCATTAAGTCTGGCTTTAAATTTATCATCACTTCTTATTACAGTCCAAGGTGCATAAATTGTATGTGTATTTTTAAGCATTTCATATTTCATTTTTGTAAATTCATCCCATTTATCTTGGGCTTGAAGGTCAATTTCACTTAATTTCCATTGTCTTAATGGATCTCTTTGTCTTTTGGCAAATCTTTTTGCTTGTTCTTCTTTTGAAATTGAAAGATAAATTTTTACCAAAATAGTTCCGTTTCTAACAAGTGATTTTTCATATTCCACTACATCTTTTTTAAAATTTTCATACTCTTCATCTGTGCAAAATCCAAATACAGGCTCTACCATCGCACGATTATACCAACTTCTATCAAAAAGTACTATTTCTCCACCGCGGGGGAGTTGTTCTGTATATCTTTGAAAATACCATTGAGTTCTTTGTACATCACTTGGTTTTCCAAGAGCTACTACTCTATAATGTTTTTCATTCATATATCTTGTAACTCTTCTAATAGTTCCACCTTTTCCAGCGGCATCTCTTCCTTCGAATAAAACAACCATTCTTTTATTATTATTTTCTAAATAAGTTTGCATTTTTATAAGTTCTGCCTGATAAGGTTTTAGGGCTTTTTCTTGTCTATATTTTTTTAATGATTTTTTTTCTTCATGTTTTAATTGCATATATTCATTCATCATATCTTCAAATTTCATTTTTTTATTACCCACCATTACATATTCTGGGTTATTAAATTCATTTAAGTCAATTTCTACCATTTTTTACCTTTATAGTTTCTAAATTATGGTAAAATTATACCAAAAAAAGGTTACAAATTGGTTATTGCTCTTTATAATATAAAAGGAGGTGTAGGAAAAACATCCACTACAATAAATTTGGCTTTTAATGCTGCTAAAAACAGTAAAGTATTAGTTTGGGATTTAGACCCTCAGGGAGCATCTACTTTTTATTTAGAGAGAAAAGTTAAAAATAAAAATTTAATTTCAAAAGTAACCAAAAGAGGACTTGAAAAGTATATAAAACACACAAATTTTGAAAATATTGACTTAATTCCTGCAGATTTAAGTCTAAAAGATTTAGATAAATATTTAGAAAATGATAAACTCTTAAACAAATTACTAAAAAATATAAAAGGTTACAAATATATATTTATTGATTCTCCTCCTACTTTATCCCCTATTTCTCAAAATATTTTTAAAGCAAGTGATGTTATAGTTATTCCAACAATTCCAACAATTTTATCAATTAGAACTTATAATCAAATTGTAAACTATTTCAAAAACTACACTTCTAAAAGAAAGGTATTTACATTTCTTTCAATGGTGGATAAAAGAAAAAAAATGCATCTTGAAATAAGTGAAAAAATATTAAATTTACCTAAAAAACAAATTCTAAAAACTCCAATTTACAATTCTGTAATCGTAGAAAAAATGGGAGAACAACTTGCACCTGTAGAAGTATTTGCACCACATAGTGAAGTATCAAAATCATATCAAATGTTATGGAAAGAGATAGAAGAAAAAATCAATTAATTTTATAAAAAATTCCTTTTTTATAATTTTTTTCTATTTTTTTATAACTATCCACAACTCCATTCATCGCAATATAGATTCCATTTTTAGCATTCTCAATAAAACCTAAAGCTAAAAACAGATTTGCAGTAGCTTCTATTTGATTTATTTCATAAGGTTTCATCGCACCACAAAAAACAATTTTTTTATCTTTAATATTTGAAATAAATTTAGCTGATTTTTTCATAGTATCAGTGCCGTGAATAATAATAATTTTATCTTCTTTTATATTTTGGATAGTTTTAAGTAGTAATTTTCTATCATACTTTGTAAATTCAAGTGAATCTTTTGAAATAATTTGAGTAATTTTATATTTTTTATTAAAAAGAGAGTTTTTTAAAATATTTTCTAAAGCTTCATAATCTTTAGGCACTTCAAGAGTGCCTTTTATCATATTATATCTTTTATTAAATGTACCACCTGTATTTACAAAGTGTATCATTTTTTCTCTTTTGTTTCTCTATATTCCTCGTAAGTTCCCATAAAATCTGTAATAGTTCCATCTGGATTAATTTCAATGATTCTATTTGCAAATGCATCAATAAAATCTCTATCGTGAGAAACTACAATTGCTTGGCCATCATAATTAAATATAGCTTCACCAAGAGCAATAATTGCTTCCAAATCTAAATGGTTTGTAGGTTCATCTAAAATAAGTACATTTGGACCTAAAAGCATAAGTTTAGAAAGCATCATTCTGTGTTTCTCCCCACCACTACATTTTTCAATAGATTTTTCTTGTTCTTCTCCATTAAAAAGCATTCTTCCAAGTGCATTTCTAATATCACCTATTTCAGCATCTTTTTTAAAACCTCTTAGCCAATCATATAATTTTTCACTTCCAGTAATTATATCAGTTGTATTTTGTGGAAAATAACCAATATCAGCTTTTGCACCCCAAGTAACTTTTCCCGTGTCAGGTTCTAAATTTCCTACTAAAATTTCACAAAGTGTAGTTTTACCAATACCATTTGGTCCAATTAATGCAATTTTATCACCTTTATTCATAACAAAACTAATATCATTTAACACTTTATGACCATCAAAACTTTTAGAAATATGTTCCACAAAAAGGATTTCTTTTCCTATTTCTCTATTTTGTTTAAAAACAATACTTGGTTCTCTTCTACTTGAAAGTTCAATTGGTTTTAAATCAAGTTTTTCAAGTTGTTTTTGTCTTGATGTTGCTTGTTTTGCTTTTGAAGCATTTGCACTAAATCTTCTAATAAATTCTTCAAGTTGTTTTTTTTGTGCTTCTTTTTTTTCTCTATCTGCTGCTGCTTGTTTTTGTAATACTGTAGAAGCCATATACCAATCATCATAATTTCCTGTAAATTCTCTTACTTTTTTAAAATCTAAATCCAAAATATTAGTTACAACTTCATTTAAAAAGTGTCTATCATGAGAAATTACAACCATTGTCCCTTCATGTCTTTTAAGTTGATTTTCAAGCCATGAAATAGTCTCCATATCCAAGTTATTTGTAGGTTCGTCTAAAAATAAAACATCTGGTTTTGGAAATAATACCTGAGCAAGTAAAACTTTGAATTTATCAGCATTTGGAACTTCACTCATAAGTTTTTGATGATCTTCTTTAGGAAATCCTAAATCTTCTAAAATCTTAGTAATTTTAACATCATATTCATAAGTAGGATCTTCTTCTACTTTTATCATTTCAAGTTCACCAATTCTGTTATTAATTTCATCAGTAAATTCTTCTGACATATATAATTTTTCTTGCTCTTTTATAGCATTATAAAGTCTTTTATTTCCATATAAAACTGCATCAAAAAGAGTAAAATCTTCAAAAGCATATTGATTTTGCCCTAAAACACCTACTTTTAAAGCATCATTTATAATTACTTCACCTTCTGTAGCATCTTCTATTCCTGAAAGAATTTTTAAAAAAGTTGACTTACCGGCACCATTAGCACCAATAAGCCCATATCTTTTACCTTTATCAAGAGTTAAATTCACATCCTCGAATAAAACTCTACTACCATAAGATTTTTTTAAATTTTGTACTTTTACCATAAAAATTTCCTTTTTTATGTAATTATAGCAAAATAAAACTCTTATAAAAAATTACCAATTTATTTTGTAGTAAATATCCTTTTTACTATTGTTACTATCATTACTTCTATTTATATCAACTGTATTTGTATTCACATTATAAGCACTGTTGTTTTTAACACCTCTCCATCCATTCTTTGGTATTTTATTTATAAGTATATTTGAACAAGGATGAGTAGCACAATCTCTATTTAATTCACTTGGAACTTGATAAGTCTCTCCTCTTTTTGAATACCAAAGCCATGAATCTATATTTAAATGTAAAGTTACTTTATATGGTCTTGATACTACATTAGATGTATCTACATCAATTGTTTGATTACCATTTGATATAGAATTTTCATTCATATTAATTACATGTATTGGATCTGTAGTATATACATTATGTGTATACCCATCTGTTTTAGTATGATCTTTATCAATTACCCACTCATTATTGTGATAGTAATAATAATGTACAGGGACAACTGCACTATTACTATAAGTAGATACATTTTCTGTAGTTATTTTACCATATCTAAAAGTAATATTATTATCATTATCTAAATTAGTAGAACCTTCTGCTTCATCTTCATCTACTACATTTAGACTATCTAATGTTAAATTAAAATCATTTACAGGTTTTGAAACATTCCTATCAAAATTTATTTTTAAACTCAAATTAAATTCACCATTTATAAAATTTTCTTTACCCACTGTTAAAGATATACTTCCATCTGAAATATTATTTTCTATAATATCTTTTCCATATGTACTCAATACATTAAAATCTACATTTTCTGAAGTTGTAAAAGGAATTGTAATATTTACATCTTGTGCATATAATCCATTGCTATAATTTTTTGTTGTTAAATTTGATTCATTTTGTGCAATAATTGTAGCATTAATAATTCCACTCCTGCTTTCTACATCTTCTGAAAGATATGTATATTTACCTTGATTAAAGTTACTTACATTCACATCTGTTATAGCAAAGTGATCTGGAATTACTTTGAAAGGTTCTGAACTTCCAGAAGTAATAAGTCTTTGAGTAGTATTTGGTGTATCATCTTCATCTACTTTAGCAAACTCACTTCCAACTTTTTCCGAAAGATTTAACTCTATATAACCAACTTCTGGATATTTAATATAATCAATATCAGCATTTCCATTATTAAAAGTAAAACTATAATCTACATTAGAAGCTGTGATTTTATCATCTACTACTTTCAGATTTAAATCATCACTTAATTCATTATAATTAAATACATTATTTCCACTTGCATCTACTGCTTTTATAGAAATATCTGAAATAGTATTACCCGCTTTATACTTTTTAGAAGTATCTACATTTACAGCAAAATGGTCTGGTCTAATTGCAAAATTATCTGAACTATAAAATTTTCTAATACATGTTGATTCTTGTTCACTAACACATTCATGATCAGCACAGTTTTCATACGGATGTAAAGTATAGTCACTTCCATCATAATCAGAACATACTTTAAATTGTACATACACATTTTTATATGCGTTTGGGATAGTGAAAGAATGAGTTATAGTAGCACTACTTGAAGCATCAAAAGTTTCATAATCAGTTATATTAACATTATTATTATTGTTATCAACTAATGCATATTTTATAGTAATGTCTTTTTTATTAGGATAACTTCCTCCTTTTGGCTGCTTTTTAACTTCACCATCTTTAATTGAAGCAATTGTTAGACTAAAGTCTTGATTAACAATTTTTGTTGTTATATTTCTATCATTGATATCATGATTCGAATCATCATTCCAAGCATCAAAAAATCCAATATGTGCTAATCCTGAATCATCAGAATCTGAATCTGAACAAGTAACACCACCTACAGAAAAATACCAATTTGGAGTTTTTAGACAAAAACCATAAGATTCTGTACGACATTCCAAACCATTACCATTTGAACAAGCACCATTCCAAGAAAAATACCAATTTGGACCACTCACTTTATTATCACTTAGATCATAATCTGTTTCTGTATCAAGATTCCAAGAAAAATTCCAATTTCTATCACTTCCTTTTATAAAATTATTACCTTTTTTAAGTCCATTAGCTTTAAATGTAAAATTTAAATCATTTGGACCTATAATAGAATAAGTACTTTTATTCTTACTTACATTAAAATCATTATTTGAAGAAAATAAATCAAAAAATTCAGTAAAACTACTAATTTTGGTAAAATTAAAACCAAAAGCTAAACTACTTCCTAGCAGTAATAAAAACCCTATTTTTTTCATTTCATCCCCTTTGAAATTATTTATACTATGATTATAACACAAAAAAGTTAATATTTCAAAAGAATTTATAAATTATTGATTTATTTAATAATTTTAGAAGTTAATGGTGCGATGAGCGGGACTTGAACCCGCACGAGTGAAGCTCACTACCCCCTCAAGATAGCGTGTCTACCAATTCCACCACCATCGCTTAATTAATTGTAGTTAATAATTGAAAATAAATTGAGAAGTGTTTCCCACAAAGGGAAAAGAAGAATTATCCGATGAATGGATTTGAATAAAGAGCAATTAAAGCTAATACAAGTGTATAAATAACTTGTGCTTCGATCATCGCTAATGCGATGAACATTGTTCCCATTAATTTTCCACCCATACCTGGATTTCTTGCTGTTCCTGCAATTGTTGCTGCTGCAGTATGTCCCATACCGATAGCCCCACCAAGTGCTGCAATACCTAAACCAACTACTGCTGCTAAAACAGAGTAAGATTTTAACATTTCACCATCTGCTGCAAATGCCATTCCAGCGAATGCAACTAATAAAAATAAAACTTTTTTCATAAGTTTCTCCTAAAATAAATTTTTGTGATACTTTCAATCACTTTCAAAGTCCGTTCGGCTTGCGTATCCCTACTTAACACTTTGTAATGAAATTATACAAAAAAAAATCAAATTTTAAAAGAAAATTTATAAATAATTTTACACATTAAATCTAAAGTGCATAACATCACCATTTTGCACAATATATTCTTTTCCTTCAAGTCTCATTTTTCCGGCTTCCTTAGCACCTTGTTCTCCACCATATTTTACAAAATCATCATAGCTAATCACTTCTGCACGTATAAATCCTTTTTCAAAGTCACCATGAATCACACCTGCTGCTTTTGGAGCAGTCCAACCATTTACAATAGTCCAGCTTCTTACCTCAACTTTTCCAGCTGTAAAATAGTTGATTAAATTAAGTTTTGCAAATGCTTTTCTAATAATTTGCTCTAATCCACTCTCATCTGCACCTAAATCTGTTAAAAACTCTTTTTTTTCTTCTTCACTCATATCAATCATATCTTCTTCGAATTTTGCACAAAGTTTAATAACATCTCTGTTTCTTTCTTTTGCATATTCTTTTAATTTTTTAACATATTCATTATCTTCAGCAAGACCTTCTTCATCTACATTTGCTGCATACATAACTTCTTTATCTGTTAAAAAATTCATATCTCTTTTTAAATTTGCAAATTCATCACTATCATCTTCGTAACTACTTACAGGATTATCTTCAAGTAAAAACTCATAAAGTTTCTCAGCTACTTCAAGTTCTTTTTTAGCTTCTTTACTTCCTCTTGCTTGTTTTTTAAGTCTTTCAATTTTTTTCTCTAATTGTTGAATATCTGCGTATAAAAGTTCTTGTTCTATTATTTCTACATCTCTAATTGGGTCAACTGAATTTTCTACATGAATTACATTTCCATCATCAAAACATCTAACCATATGTAAAATTAAATCAGTTTCTCTAATATTTGCTAAAAATTGATTTCCAAGACCTTCACCTTTGCTAGCCCCCTTTACAAGCCCTGCAATATCAACAAATTCAATAGTTGAATATTGAATTCTTTCTGGCTTTACAATTTCTGCTAAAGCATCAATTCTTTTATCTGGTACTGGAACTATCGCACTATTTGGCTCAATTGTACAAAATGGAAAATTTTGTGCATTTGCATTTTGTGTTTTTGTCAGTGCATTAAATGTTGTGCTTTTTCCTACATTTGGAAGACCTACAATACCTACTTTCATTATTATCCTTTAAAATTTTTTGAAATTATACTACTTTTGAAGTTCATATAAAAATCTTAGAGTCATATTTACTCCAGCACCACTTGCTCCATAAGGATTATATCCCCACTCTTTTTCTACAAATGCAGGTCCTGCTATATCAATATGAATCCATTTTTGTTTGTTTTTTTCTTCTACAAATTCACTCAAAAATAATCCAGCTGTAATAGCTCCACCATATCTGCTTGATGCAATATTACAAATATCAGCTACATTACTTTTTAGAAGTTTAGGTAAATATCTATTAAATGGAAGTGGTGCATAAAGTTCAGCAACTTTTTCACCCATTTTTACGATTAAGTCTTTTATTTTATCATTAAATCCCATAACCCCGCTTGTATATTCTCCAAGTGCTACGACACAAGCTCCGGTTAAAGTTGCATAATCAAACATATAATCAAAATCTTTTATATGTTCTTGTGCATAACATAAACAATCAGCTAAAACAAGTCTTCCTTCTGCATCTGTATTTCTTACTTCTATACTTTTTCCGTTTTTAGCAATTAAAACATCATCTGGTTTATAAGCATTTCCACCTATCATATTTTCAGCTGCACCTATAATTGCGTGTACTTCAATATTAAGTCCTAATTTTTTAACTGCATTCATAATTCCAAGAACTGCACTCGCACCACTTTTATCACTTTTCATAGTTACCATATAATCAGCTGGTTTTAAACTAAGTCCACCACTATCATATGTTAGCCCTTTTCCAATCAATACAACTTTTCTTGTCGCTTTTTTAGGTTTATATGCTAAATGAATAAGTCTTGGTTTGTGAGTTGATGCTTTTGCCACTGCATAAAATGCTCCATATCCCTCTTTTTTAAGATATTTTTCATCATAAATATTACATTCATATCTGTTTTCTTTTGCTATCTTTTTAGCATATTCTGCCATAACTTCCGGATATACCTCATCTGGCATAGAATTAACTATATCTCTTGTAAGATTAATAGATTCTGCTCTAATTTCAGCAACTCTTACTGCATCTTTTAAAACTTTTTCATCTCCTGAGATTATCACTTTTTTTAAATGTTTAGCTTTTTTTGTTTTATATTTATCAAATTCATAATCACCTAAAATAAACCCTTCAATAAAATTCTCCAAAATATCCATATTCTTTGTTTTAGGAGCTCTAATCTTGAAACACTCTGTTTTCTCTTTTAAAGTTTTTGCAATTTTTGCTGAAGCAATTTTAATATTTTCTTCATTCAAACTATCAATTACAATTATAAATTTTTTTCTTTCAGGTAAAAATAAAGTTTCTTCATTTTCACATTTAAATCCAAACTCACTATATTTATCTTTTTTACCAACTATGATTTCAGCTTCAAAACTATTTTCTTTTTTGTAATTTTTTACTATTTCAATTTTCATTTTTCTTCCTTTCTATTAATATACCATAAAGTCCCAAATACAAAAACTAAAAACATTACTGATAAATACCAATGATGCTTAGCCCATGTAATTAATTTCAAAATCTCCTCTCCATAAATATATGAAGGAATAATTGTTATACTTGCCCATATAAAAGCACTAAAAAAATTTATTATAGCAAATTTTTTCTTATCATATCCACTTAAACCAACTGCTAATGGAATAATCGAACGCATTCCATAGATAAATCTTTGGAAAAATATAAGCCAAATTCCATATCTTCTAAGCATCAATCTTGCTCTTGCAAATTTTCTACGATGTTGTTCAAATTCTCTATGAACATAACTTTTGTTGTATCTTCCAACATAATACCAAATCTGGTCTCCTATAAACCCTCCCAGTCCTGCTACCAAAATAGAAACTGGAACATTCATATCACCTGTGTGAGATAATACCCCTGCCATTACAAGACCAGTTTCACCCTCTGCCATTGACCAAAAGAAAAGAATTATATATCCATACTCTTTAAGCCATTCTATTAATGTTGTTTCCAAATTTTTACCTTAAATTAAATTTAACTCTTTTGCTAATAACACTTTTATAGTGTCATTTATTGATAATTTTAATAAATCTGCTTTTTCCTTCAATCTATCTAAAAATATATCATTTAAAGATATTTCAATATTTTTATTTATACTTTTTTTAAATTCCTCAATACTCATACCATTTTCATAATCAATAAACTCATCAATATCTTCATTATTATCAAATTTTTTATCAAATTTTTCAGCTGTTATCATCAATTCTCCTTTTCTCTTTTTCTCTACATCTTCTGATACTAATTATTCTAATAATATCTTCTCTTAATGTAAAAATCATAGTCCAACATTTTTCATTTATAAAACCAGAAATTAAAAATCTTTTTTCGTTTATATTTTTTGCAGGATAAATTTTTGATGTTTTATTTTGAAATAATTTTTGTGCTTCAATAAAATCTATCCCGTGTTTTTCTGAATTTATTAAACTTTTATTTTCATCGAATTCAAATTTCAACATTTTACTCATCATCAAATTTCAAAATATCTTTTGCTTGAATCATATCTTTATCGCCTCTTCCACTTAAATTGACAATAATAATCTCATCTTTTTTAATATTCATTTTTTTAAGATAAGCGACTGCGTGAGAACTTTCAAATGCGGGGATAATTCCTTCTTTTTGAGAAAACCATACAAAGGCATCAAGTGCTTCTTTGTCAGTTATACTATCATATTTTACACTACCATTTTCGAAGTGAAATGCATGTTCCGGTCCAATCCCCGGATAATCAAGCCCAGCTGAGATTGAATAGGCTTCTTGAATTTGTCCATCTTCATCTTGAAGCAGATAACTCATTTGTCCATGTAATACCCCCGGAGCACCTTTTTTAAGACTTGCTCCGTGAAACTCAGTATCAATTCCTTTCCCTTCTGCTTCAATTCCAATACACTGCACATCTTCATCTTCTAAAAAGTGAGAAAAAATACCCATAGCATTACTTCCTCCACCAATACAAGCCACAACTTTATCAGGAAGTCTTCCTTCTGCTTCTAAAATTTGCTTTCTAGCTTCCCAACCAATAATTGCCTGAAAATCTCTAACCATCATAGGATATGGATGAGGACCTGCAACTGTTCCGATTACATAATAAGTATCTCTGGCATTCGTAACCCAATATCTAATTGCATCATTCATAGCGTCTTTCAATGTTTTACTTCCACTTTCAACTGCGTGAACTCTTGCCCCTAAAAGTTTTATTCTAAAAACATTTAATTCTTGTCGTTTAACATCTTTTGCACCCATAAAAACATCACATTCAAGTCCAAAAAGTGCTGCGGCGGTTGCTGTGGCAACTCCGTGCTGACCTGCTCCTGTTTCTGCAATTACTTTTGTTTTACCCATTTTTTTAGCAAGTAAACATTGAGCAATTGTGTTATTTACTTTGTGAGCTCCTGTGTGATTTAAATCTTCTCTTTTTAGATAGATTTTTGCACCAAGTTCTTTGCTTATATTTTCACAAAAATATAATGGACTTGGACGACCAATATATTGCTTAAAATAGTAATCCATCTCTTTCCAAAACTCTTCATCAAATCTATATTTATTATATGCTTCTTTTAATTCTTCTAAAACCGGCATCAAAGTTTCAGGCACATACTGCCCCCCAAATTTTTCAAAATGTCCATTTTCATCAGGGTCATAAATTTTTTTTGGAATATACATCTTTTAATCCTTTAAAATAGAAAATACTGGGCTTTCTAATTTTTTAGCACCCTCTAAATCTTGTAATTCAATAATAAAACAACTCTCAACCACTTCTGCTCCTGCTTTTTTAATTAAAGTTTCAGCTGCTTTTGCTGTTCCACCTGTTGCAATTAAATCATCAATTAATAAAACTTTTGGATTTTTTATATCTCTAAAAGCATCAATATGAATCTCAACCTCATCAAATCCATATTCTAAGGCATATTTTTCAGCAATTGTAGTATATGGAAGTTTTCCTTTTTTTCTAATTGGAACAAATCCTACATTCAGTGTATAAGCTAAGGCAGAGCCAAAAATAAAACCACGACTTTCAATTCCTGCAATAAAATCAATATTTTTATCTTGATATCTCTCTTTTAAAAAATCTATTAAACTTTTAAAAGCATCTTTATCATTTAATAATGTTGTAATATCTTTAAACATTATCCCTTTTTTAGGAAAATCAGGAATGGTTCTAATTGAATTATTTAAAATTTCTTTAATATCCATAATAAGACCTTTAAATTTTTGTATAATTATAGCAAAAAAAGGTATATTAAATGATTAAAGCTTTAAGAGGTATGAAAGACATCATCGAAGATAGCGATAAATTTACTTATTTTATAAAAAAATCTTCTGAAATTGCCGAAAATTTCTGTTTTGAATACATCGAAACTCCACTTTTAGAAGAAACAAGACTTTTTAAAAGAAGTGTTGGTGAGAGTAGTGATATTGTAAATAAAGAGATGTATCAATTCACTGACAAAGGTGGAAATGATGTTTGTCTTAGACCTGAAGGTACTGCTGGAGTTGTAAGAGCATATATAGAGCATAAATTCGATAAACTTAAAACTCCTAAACAATGGTATTATTTTGGTCCTATGTTTAGATATGAAAGACCTCAAAAAGGAAGACTTAGAGAATTTCATCAGTTTGGAGTGGAAAGTTTTGGGGAAGAAAGTGTTTATGAAGATATAAAAGTAATTCTTTTAGCAAGTAAAATTTTAGATAGTTTTAATATAAATTATACTTTAAAAATAAATTCATTAGGATGTGATGAGTGTCGCCCTACTTATATGAATAGTTTAGTATCATTTTTAGATGAAAAGAAAGAAAATTTATGTGAAGATTGCCAAAGAAGAATTACTCAAAATCCTCTAAGAGTTTTGGATTGTAAAAATGAAAATTGTCAAAACGAACTTAAAACAGCACCAAAAATAACTTATAATTTATGTGAAAATTGCAACAAAGATTTTGAAATATTACAAAATGAACTTAAAAAATTAAATATTCAATTTGAAGTTGATACAAATTTAGTTAGAGGACTTGATTATTATAATAAAACTGCATTTGAATTTGTAAGCACTGAAATTGGTGCTCAAAGTGCAATTTGTGGTGGTGGAAGATATGATAAATTAGTAGAAATGCTAAACGGAAAACCTGTTCCTGCTGTTGGATTTGCTATGGGAATAGAAAGACTTTTACCTCTTGTAAATATTGAGCCTAAAAGAGAAGGTATATATTTAGGAATAATGACTGAAGATGCAAGGGATATGGCACTAAATAAATTTAATGAATTAACAAATTCTAATAAAGTTTATTTTGAAAATAGAGTTAGAAAACTAAATCAACATCTAAAAAAAGCTGATAAATTAAATTGCAAAAAAGTTATGATTATTGGAGAAGATGAACTTAAAAATGGAACTTTTTGGGAAAAAGAACTATAAGGTAAAAAAATGGATTACGGAATAAATTTATGGGGACTTAATAACTTTTTTATAGATAATGACAAAGTAGCTATAAATTATGGAAATGAACCAACTCTTATAGAAATAGTAAAAGAGATTGAAAGTAAAGGTTATGAAGGCCCTATTTTACTTAGATTTCCTCACCTTATAAAAAAACAGATAAATACTTTATATTCAAATTTTAATCGTGCTATTAAAGAATTTGATTATGAAGGAGAATTTAAAGCAGTCTTTCCATTAAAAGTAAATCAATTCCCTTCATTTGTAGAACCACTTAGTAAAATTACAAAAAAATATAATTATGGTTTAGAAGCTGGAAGCAAAGCTGAACTTATTTTAGCAATGACTTACAATAATATAACTTCCCCTATTACGGTAAATGGATTCAAAGATAAAGAAATGATAAGACTTTGCTTTATCGCTGGTAAAATGGGTTATGATATCACCGTAACTATCGAAGGACTAAATGAACTTGATTCTATAATAGAAGTAGCAAAAGAATTTGGAGAAAATTTAGTTCATATCGGAATTAGAATTAGACTTCATTCAAGTGGTAGTGGATTATGGGCAAAAAGCGGTGGAATTGAATCAAAATTTGGTTTAAGTGCTACTGAAATTATAGAGGCAACTGAAAGACTAAAAAAAGAGAATATGATAGAAAAACTTAGAATGATTCATTTTCATATAGGTAGTCAAATAAACGACATAGCACCTCTAAAAAAAGCTCTTAGAGAAGCTGGTAACATTTATGCTGATTTAATAAAATTAGGTGCAAACAATCTAAAAGCAATTAATTTAGGTGGTGGTTTAGCAATAGAATATTCTCAAAATCAAGAAATAAGAGATAAAAACTATTCAATCAATGAATTTGCAAATGATGTTGTATTTTTATTAAAAGAAGTTACAACAAAAAAACAAGTTCCTATGCCAAATATTTTTACAGAATCAGGAAGATTTATAGCTGCAACAAGTGCAGTTTTAATCACTCCAATAATTGAGCTTTTTAGCTCTGAATATACTTCAAAAGCTTTAAAATTAAAAGAAAAGAATCCACCACTCATTGATGAACTAAATGATTTATATAAAAATATAAATGAAAATAATTATATTGAATATTTTCATGATGCACTTGACCATTTAGAAAGTCTTCTTACTCTTTTTGATTTAGGTTATATTGATTTGATTGATAGAAGTAATGCTGAGGTTTTAGTACATTTAATTATCAAAAAAGCTGTAATCTTTGCTTCTCACAAAGGTTTCAAGCATAATGAACTTAAAAGAATAAATGAAAGAATACAAGAAAAATATTTAGCAAACTTTTCTATTTTTCAAAGTCTTCCTGACTTTTGGGGACTTGGACAAAGATTTCCAGTTATGCCAATAACTCATTTAAATAAAACTCCTACAAGAAGTGCCACAATTTGGGATATAACTTGCGATAGCGACGGAGAAATTCCTTTTAACAAACAAAATCCACTCTATTTACACGATGTAGATTTAGAAAAAGAAGAGTATTATTTAGGATTTTTCTTAGTTGGTGCTTATCAAGAAATTTTGGGAATGAGACATAATCTCTTTACTTATCCAAATGAAGCAAATATTGAATTTGATGATGACGGAAATTATAAAATAACAGAATTGTATTCAACTCAAAGTATAAATGATATTTTGATTGATTTAGATTATGATATTGATGAAATTCACAGAAAATTAAAAAATTTAATTGATAATCAAAACTTAAAAGAAGAAGAGAAAAAAGAGCTTCTTGGAAAACTTTTAATTCATTTAAATGATACAGTTTATTTAAAAAAATAATTAAAAAGGGCTTACAGCATCTAAAAATTTAGCAAACCAATTTTTATTGGTTGCTCTTTCAAGTTCTCCTTCTGTTTTATATTCAATTTTTGCATCTGCAATATATTTAGAATCAATTGTATTTGTTGAGTCAATATCACTTGCACGAATCACTCCACAAACTCTAATTACATTTTTTTCACCATCAATCATTACTTGACGACTTCCAGCTATAAAATAATTTCCATTTTTTAAAACTTTTATAATTCTTGCAGTTACACTTGCACTAAATGAATCATCTCTTGTATTACTTCCTTGTCCTTGATAATTTCTTACAGTTGTATCATCAGTTAATGGATTTAACCCAGTATGTAAGGCATGATTAATTCCAGCTGTTAGCATATTAACTCCTCCCATTGGAGTAGTTGTAGATTCGCTTGTTTGTTTTTTACCACTTGAACTTGCTTTTACTTTAAAATTAATTAACACTGTTACAACATCATTTACTTTCATAGCTTTTTTATCAGAAAAAAGATTATCACCATTATTAAAAAGTGAACCAGTATTATGAGAAACCTCAACATCTTTTGAAGGCATTTGCTCTACATATGTAGGTGGTTTCATATCTATATCAGGGTCCATTGGATGATGAGAACAACCAATAAAAACTAATGGTAGTAAAAATAGATATTTTTTCATAAAAAAAGCCTTTTTAGAGTTTTAAGCAAATTACATTCCTTTTAATTCTAAAACTGCTTTTTTAATATCCTTTTGTCTCATAAAATGCTCACCTACTAAAAACGCATCAACTCCATAATTATAAAGTTTTTTAACCATTTCAAAACCAGTAATTCCACTTTCAGCTACTTTTATACAATTTTCAGGAAGTAAAGGCATAAGCTCTCGACTAAGTTCCATATTCATTTTGAATGTTTTTAAATCTCTATGATTAAACCCTATAATCTCAGCACCTACAAAAAGGGCTTTTTGCAAATCTTCTTTATCGTGAATTTCAAATAAAACTTCTAAACCTACATTTTTAGCAAAATTATATAATTCTTGTAATTTTTCTCTCTCCATAGCTTTTGCAATTAGTAAAATAAAATCAGCTCCAGCATTGTAAGCTTCAGCAATTTGATAAATATCGATTATAAAATCTTTTCTAAGAAGCGGAATTTTTGAAAATTTTGAAATTTCTCTTAAATAATTTAAACTTCCTTGAAAGAAAAAAGGCTCAGTTAAAACACTCATAGCATCTGCTACTTCATTATACTCTTTGGCTATTTCAATTGGATTAAAATCTTCTCTAATAATTCCTTTACTCGGACTTGCTTTTTTTACCTCAGCAATTATTCTATATTTATTATCATCTGTTGACTTTAAAAACTTTTTAACATCTTTGATATCTCTTTTTATATCTAAAAGCTCATCAATAGATTTATCTTTTTTTAGATTTTCTTCTGTTTTTTTTATGATTTTTTCTAAAATGCTCATAACATCTCCTAATTAATTTTTTATGTTTTAATATTTCTTTATCACTACTTTTAATATTTTTAATTATCTCGTATGCTTTTTTACAATTATTAAGTTTATAATATCCCCAAGCTAAAGAATCCAAAAACGCTTCATCATTTGGTACTTTTTCAACTGCTTCTTTTACAAGTTTAAGTCCTTTTTTTGGATTTATATCATAATCAATCAAAATATAACCTAAATAATTTAAATATTTTGGATTTCTATCTCTATTTATTAAAAAATATAAATTATTTACTAAATTTTTTATATTTACAAATCCTTTTGGTGATTTATCAAATTTAGTAACTGCATATAAAAAGAAATATTCAGGATTATTTGTTAATTTATATAAATTATATGCATATTTTGGATTTTGTGTAACTTTAAAAGCTTCCTCATTTACCGCTATTAGTAAATCATCACTAAGTCTATTTTCTTTTATAAACTTAATAGCTTCTTGATATTTTTTTTCTTCAATATATAAAAATATAATTTTTCTTGCATAACTTTCTTCATCTGTAGAATAAAAAAGCTTTTGGTAAATAGATAATAAATTATTATAATCATACAAAGATGAATAAATATCTGCAAGTCTATTGCAAATTAATTCTTCACATCCATATAATCTAATATGTGTTTGATAATATGAAATAACTTCATTTGGTTCTTTTAAATATTTAAAGAAAATATCTCCCATCTGAGCTAAAATTTGAGGAGAATGATTTATAGCATATGCGCTTTTTAAATAGATAATTGCTTTTTTATATTTTTTTTGTGTTATATAAATATAAGAAATAATTTTATACATTTCAATATTTCTATTTTCTTTCAAAGTCTTTTTTGCTATTTTTAAAGCAATATTTGATTTTTTTAATTTTAAATAAGATAAAATTTGATATTTAACGACTTTTAATTTATAATTTGGATATTTTTTAATAAATTTATTAGATTCTTGAATAACTTCCTTATATTTTTTTTCAAAAAATTTAATTTTAATAATTTCTTCATAATAAACATATTTATCAGTTTTTTTATATAATTGTTGTAAAATTTTAACAGCTTCATTTAGATTATTATTATTTTCCGCTAAAATAGTTTTTATAATTAATTCATCTTCATTAGCAATAACTTTTTTACCAATTTCAGGTTGATGTTCACTACATCCAACTATAAATAGTGTTATAAAAATTAAAACTATTCTATGATACCAGGGCATTCTTTTTTTACCTCATTTATATTTGTTTTGAAAAAATCCCAAAAAGGAAAAGTTCTGCATTGAGTTGGTCTCACATCATAAATAGTACATTTATTTGTTTTTTCATCAAAAAACAGACAAGCATAATTATTTTTGTCAAGTAGTTTTTCTTTTATAGAAAATTTATACCCTACTTTTATTAAAAATTTTTGTTTAAATTCTTCAAGTGGAATATTTAAAAAATTTGCTATTTTGTGCATCTCAATTGGTGTCACCCATATATAACCACTTTCACCAGTACAGCACTTCCCACCACACTCTTCACAAGCCTTTGGATTAAATCCAAAGCTAAATCCTTCTTTTCTTATAATTTCACTCATTCTTTTACACTCTTTGTATTTGCTTTTTCATAAACTTCTTTTGCTTCTTTACTAAATTCATCACAATCAAAATTAAAAATTGGGGTATGAAATTTTACCATACTTTTTGCATGTCTTTTTGCTCTTATCATTACTAAATTGGCAAATTTTCCTTTTTTAGGATAAACAAACTTTACATCTATAATTTTAAGAGGTTTTGGTAACATTTTAACAATATCATCAAAACGACTCGCTTCATAACAAAATATAAATTCCCCTTTTTCGATTAAAACTGAATTAACCTTTTCAAAAAATTCTTTCATTGGTAAATTTTCATCATATCTTGCTATTTGTTTTATTTCGTTATCACTTTTTTTATTTGATGGATAAAAAGGAGGATTGGAAATAACATAATCAAATCTTTTATCAAATTCATAATTTAAAAAATTATCATTTATAAGTTCTACTTCTATTTCATTATATTTCGCATTTTTTAATATAAACTCAGCCATTATTTTTTGAATTTCAATTACAGTTAAATTTATTTTAAAATCTCTTGCAACCAAAAGACCTAAAACACCACATCCACCACCTACTTCTAAAACATTTTTTTTAATAGAAAAATTAGTAATAAAATCATATAAAAAAAGTGTGTCACTATTATAACAATAACCATTTTTAGGCTGATGTAAAACCATAGACTAATTTTTCCTTTTTTTGGTATAATTATATCAAAAAAGGTATGTTTATGATAATAATTCCAGCAAGGCTTTCATCTTCTAGACTTCCAAATAAAGTTTTAGCTGATATAAATGGTATTCCTATGGTCATAAGAACTGCTATGACCGCTCAAAAAGTTGATAAAGTTGTAATAGCAACAGATAGTGAAGAAGTAATAAAAGTAGCAAAAGAGTATAATGTTAAAGCTATTTTAACAGATAAAAACCATAAATCAGGAAGTGATAGAATAAAAGAAGCAAGTGATATTTTAAATTTAAAAGAAGATGAACTAATTATAAACTTACAAGGTGATGAACCTTTTATAGAAAAAGAGATTTTAACAAAACTAAAAACTACTCTTGAAGAGATTAAAAATAGAGACTTTGTAATGGCAAGTTGTTATAAAAAAATAGATGAAATAGAAGCAGAAGATCCAAATATAGTAAAAGTAGTAATCGATAAAAACTCTGATGCAATATACTTCTCAAGAAGTAAAATTCCATATAATCGTGATAATTCTGTACATATTTACAAAGGTCACATTGGACTTTATGGATTTAATAAAAAAAGTTTAGATAAATTTTGTGAAATGTCTGCTGAGATTGAAGATATTGAAAAATTAGAACAATTAAGAGTAATTTTTCATTCTTATAAAATCAAAATGATAGAAGTTCAAACAAATAGTATAGGTATAGATACCATCGAAGATTTAGAAAAAGCAAGAAGCCTAAAATGAAAAAAATTGCAATTAGTATAGGTGATTTAAATGGTATCGGACTTGAAATAGCACTAAAATCACACGAAAAAATCAAAAAATTAGTAAAACCTATTTATTGTATAAATGAATATATGCTAAATCAAACCTCTAACCTTTTAAATAGAAAAATACCTAAAGATTTTGAAATATATCCAACTGCTGGAAAATTTGAAATAAAACCAGGTAAAAATGACTTTCAAGCAGGACTTTATAGTTTTAATTCATTCATAGATGCTATAAATTTAGCTAAAAAAAATAGTGTTGATGGAATTTGCACTCTACCAATTAATAAAGAAAGTTGGGCAATTACTAATATAAAATACCATGGGCATACAGAAGTTTTAAGAGATGTCTTTAAAAAACACGCAATAATGATGCTTGGTTGTTCTGAAATGTTTGTATCTTTATTCACAGAACATATTCCTATAAAAGATATTTCTAAAAACATTCAAAAAGACAAATTAGTTTCATTTTTTATAGATTTTTATAATGCAGTTAAAGCTGATAAAATAGGGGTTTTAGCTCTAAATCCTCACGCAGGTGATGGAGGAATTTTAGGTGATGAAGAAATAAAAGAGATAAATCCAGCTATTAAAGAAGCTAATAAAATACTACAAAAAGAAGTTTTTAAAGGTCCTTTTGTCCCAGATACATACTTTGTAAATCCATATCAATATTCAATTGCCATGTATCACGACCAAGGATTAATTCCTTTAAAAGCTAAATATTTTGATAAAAGTATAAATGTTAGTCTAAATCTACCTATTTTAAGAACATCAGTTGACCACGGAACTGCATTTGATATTGCATATCAAAACAAAGCAAAAATTGAAAGTTATATAGAAGCTATAAAATACCACATAGGAGAAGAAAAATGAAAAAAGCACTCTTTTTTTTAATTACACTATTTTTAATTACAGGATGTGAAACAAAAGTCACTGGTGTATTACATCAAAATGAAACACAAATAACTATTATGAAAAATACTCAAAGAGGTCAAATAATAAATTCTCTTGATACTATCGCAATGATAAATGCTACATATTTAAATCCTATATTAAAACTTAATGATAAAGATGCTAAAGAATATGAAATATTTGTAGTTGGAGTTTACAATAATGACGACATAAAAGGTTATGAAAAAGGTGGAATACATAATCCAAATTATAGTTTAACTCTAAATAATTCAAATTATGAAAAAGCTAAAAAAGCTGATATTGCAAAAATGCAACTTGCAAACTATCCTTTTTATAATCCATGGATGAAATATTATATAGTTTATTTCCCAAAAGTTGATACTAATACAATGAATTTAACTTATTCAAATAAAGTTTTTGGAAAAACAACACTTACTTTCAAAAAATCAATCAACCAGAAGTAACTCTGTTTCTTCCATTCTCTTTTGAAAGATACAATAGTTCATCTGCTCTTATTGTAAAACTTTCTAAGGTATCGTCTTCTTTAATTTCTGTAACTCCAAAACTACAAGTTATTTTAACTCCTCCAAATTTATTATTTTCTATAAGTTTTCTTAATTTTTCTGCTAATAAAATAGCTGAATGTAAATCTGTATGAGGACACACTATCATAAATTCTTCTCCACCCCATCTACCAAATGAGTCACTTGCTCTTATATTATTTGTAACTAATTTAGCAAGATCTATTAATACTTCATCTCCAATTTTATGTCCATAGGTATCATTTATTTTTTTAAAATAATCTATATCAAAAAATATTAAGCTTAAATCTTCATTATATCTTTTTGCTACTTTTATCTCTTCTTCTAAAATTTCATCAATTTTTCTCCTATTATATATCTTAGTAAGTCCATCTTTTTCTGAAAGTTCTTGAAGTTGTTGTTCTAATTTTTTTCTTTTTTTAATATTAAAATAAGCAAAAATTCCCCATAATCCAATCAAAATCAGAGAAAAACCTCCTACAAAAAGAAATTGATTTACACTATCTTTAGAATATCCATTTTGCATATTAACCTTTACCCATTTATGATAAATTTCCTCTTTTTTACTTTTTGGCATATTAGATATTACTCTATTTATTAAAGGAACTAAATCTTTATAATCTTTTCTTATCATTATTTTTATATCAACTTCAAATTGAGTTTTTCCTGCAATTTTCAGATTTGCAAAATTATATTTTGAAATAGTATAAGATAAAACCGGTAAAATATCTACTGCAGCATATGCTTTACTTTCACTCACCAATTCCAATGCCTCTTTTGTATTTTTAACTTCAATAAATTTAAAATATGGATAATGTTTTTTAAGAATTTTTTCTGCTGTATAATTTTTACCAACTGCTATTTTTTTATCATACAAACTTTTTATATCTGCAATAAAATCTACATCATTTCTTGTAGCAATAGCTATAGGAAATGATGCATAAGCTTTAGTAAAAACAGCATATTTTTCTCTATCAGGAGTATTTGTTGTAGAAAGAGTTAAATCAGCTTTTTTTGTTTTTATTGATTCTAATACTTTTAACCATTCTTTTTCTGAAATACATTTACTTTTTAGATGTAATTTATCTTTAATATATTTCCAATAATCAATTGCTATTCCAGCAATTTTACCATTTTGTAAAGTATTAAAAGGTGGCCAATTAATTGTAGTAATACATTTTAAAATATGCGTATCTATAAAATTTTGTTCTTCTTTTGTAAGTCTATAAGGAGAATAAATATTATTAAAAATATTTTTATTATAATTTAATTTAAACAACATATTAGAAATAATTACTATTTGCTTTATTTTATCATTATCAAATAAGAAAGTTTTACTTAATATATCTTTCAAAGTATTTGATTCATATCTTAATTTATCCTCGCTAAAATTTTGAGTATTGTATTTTGATTTTATAATTTTTATAGTTTCATCAATATGATTAAAAGCATAAATATATCCCATTTTAGTAGCATTCATCACTTTTAAAGCTCTATCTTTATGATTTTCAAATTCTTTTTTACTTGTAAATAAAATATCACCATAAAAATTAAATCCATAATCTTTTGGATTAAAAATTTTATATGGAATTTTTGATTTTTTTATTTTATACAGTTCATTTGAAGTATATATAGAAAAAACACCCTTTTTATCAACATCAAAATAATTCTCTTTTTTAAACTTAAACTTTTTTATATCATCTATACTTCCAAGCATACCTAAAATAGCTGGATTTTTATATGCAAATTGATCTAATACTATATTGTATTTTAAAATATCTTTCAATGTCTTTATATTTGGTAAATTTATAGCAACTAAAATAAAAGCAGATTCATCATAAATAGGCATTAAAAGTTCAACATTCTTACCTTCCATAATCTCTGTAACTAAACTACTATCTCCCACTCCATAAGTAGCAGAAGTATTCAAAACTTTTTTTATTACATCTGTATTTTTATTAAGTTCTAATAAATTGACATCAAGCCCCTCTTCTTTATAAAATCCTTTCTCTTTTGCCATTATAAAACCAGCAAATTCAAATTGATATTTCCAATTTAGCTGAATATTTACTTTTTCATTTGCATAAATAAATACAATTAAAAATAAAATTATAAGTTTTTTCATAAATTCAACCCTCTTTTTATTTAATTATAGCACTTCTTTGAACCTTTGTATCATTTAGTTTAATAATATCACCTTTTTTTAGTTCATTTAGTAACACTTTTTTACCATTTTTAGTGATTTCTACAAAACCTTTTTTCTCTTTTTTTTCGGGATTATTTAAAATATATTGATTTTTTAGATTATTTAACTCATTTTCTTTTTTATTTATTAAATAAATTATTTGTTGTTCAAAATTTTTTTGCATACTATTTAACATAATAACATTTCTCTCTATTATAGAGCTGATTTTATTATTAAATTGCATTTTTATAAGTCTTAATTCTTCAAATTTATTTTTAAATTCATTTTCTATAGAATTAATTTGATAAAGTTTTTTTAAATTTATAAGTTCTTGCTCTTTTTTATGTAAAATATGACTAATTTTATTATCAAATTGCTTTTTCAAATCATCAAGCATAAAAAAATGTTCATTTATATCTGGAAGTAGTATCTCCATCGCATTTGATGGAGTTGAAGCTCTTTTGTCAGCTACATAATCACTTATCAAAACATCGACCTCATGACCAATAGCAGAAATTATAGGAGTTTTTGCTTCAAAAATAGCATTTGCAACTTCAAGCGTATTAAAAGTCCATAAATCTTCTAAACTCCCACCCCCTCTTGTAATAACTATAACATCATAATTTTCTTTATCTGCTTTTTTTAAATTTTCAACTACACTAAATTTTGCATTTTCTCCTTGCATAAGAGAATTATATAAATAAAACTTAACTAAAGGCCACCTTTTTGATGCTATTTTTAACATATCAGAAAGTGCTGCACTAGGAATTGCAGTAATTATCGCTACTTTTTTAGGATATTTTGGGAGTATTTTTTTATTTTCTTCATTAAAATAACCTTTTTGTAAAAGCTCTTTTTTTAACTGCTCATATGCAAATTGTAAATCCCCTACTCCTGCTGGAGTGATTTTAAAAGCAATTAATTTATATTCCCCTCTTGGAGTATAGACACTTAAAGCACCATAAATTACTACTTTTTGCCCTGCTTCAAGCTTGAATTTAAGTCTATTTGCATTACTTTTCCACATTGCACAATTTAAAGTGCTTCCTTCATCTTTAATACTAAAATAGATATGACCTGTATGATGATAAGTTACTTGTGAAATCTCTGCTTCTACTTCTATAAGTTCGAAATGACTTTCAACTATGGCTTTTATTTGATTATTTAATTCAGTTACACTAACTCTCATACAACTACTCTTTTTATATTTGGTTTTAGTTTTGTTAAAATATCGTAAGTTATTGTATATGGATAATTTTTGACAAACTCTCTAACATCATCAAAAATACAAACTTTTTTATATTCTCCAATTACACTCACACTATCCATTGAAATTTTACCAACTGCTTTTGTTTCTTTTAAACTAAGTTCCTTATCAAAATATAAAATTCCATCACTATAACCTAAATCAATCAAAGTTACTTTTGTATCTTTTTCAAATTTATATTTTTTATTATATCCAACATATTGATTTTTTTTAATTTCCATAACTTTAATAGCTTCACCCCATAAACTCATAACTGGTTTCAAATTTTCATTTTTCATTCCACCATAAAGTGCAATTCCTGGGCGAACATAATCAAATAAATCACTCTTAGGAAGTTTAAAAATAGCATCAGAATTTGCTATATGAAATTTAGGTATTTCGTAATTATTTTTTTTACAAAACTCAACTACTTTATTTTTTAACTCTTTAAATCTTTGTAATTGAATAAAAGTATCATTTCCTACCTCATCACTACAACAAAAATGAGAAAAAACACCTTTAACTTCAAATTTTTTAAAAGCCATTTCTAAAATCTCATCTAAATTTTCTAAACTCAAAGCGTTTCTATGCATTCCTGTATCAAATTTAAGATGAATTTTTTTATGTCTGCATTTTTTAAGAGATTTTAAATCACTAATTGTATAACTAATATTCATTCCATTATAAGTAAGTTCTGGAAAAAAAACTAAAATTTCTTCAAAAAATGGTTGAACTAATTTTGCTTCCATATTATTTCGAACGCAAACTCTTTTTATCCCTACTTCTTGTAATATTTTAGCAATTTGTAAAATTCCATGTCCATAAGCATTATCTTTTATTACAGCACAAATTTCTTTATTGGAAGTTTTTTGAATTATATCTATATTATGAAGTAAATTATTTTTATTAATTTCAATAAAAGCCAATTTATTTACCTTTTTTATTGAAATTATAACACAACATAATTGATAATTGATAATGGAAAATTGAGAATTAAAAATTTACAAAGAAAAATAATTAAAAATTAAATTGTTAATATTGTAGAATTTAAAAAGGGAGTTTTGAAGAATTAGTCATTATCAATTGTTAATTATCAATTAATAAGTGGCTCCCCGAACTGGATTCGAACCAGTGACCAAGTGATTAACAGTCACCTACTCTACCGCT
>JAUUDM010000036.1 GCA_030826765.1 Nautiliales bacterium | reverse complement strand
CTGCTGCGAAAGTAGATATTCAACGCCTGTCCCCTAAAATCAAAAAGTTTTTTCTTCTGCATAATATTTCTCCAATATTAACAGACACAATGTCTGTTAATACTTATATATCCAATTAACACTCAAAAAATGTCCTGTTATCTGTATATAAATACAAAAAGGACATTTAAGCTTTATGTAATTTTACACCAAAAACTTTACCATACCAAAATAATGGACATATTGTTATTATCTAAGCAGAGAATATCCTATTCAAGGAAGAATTAATAGTGTCTGTTAATTAGAAAATATAAGGCAAATCGGACTATAATGTTCTTTGAATAAATAGTTGTGTGAAAACAGAAAAGCAAAATTATTATGGTAAAATTATATTAAAAAAGACAAAGAAAATATGGCAAAAATCAAAGATATACCGAAAGTCGAAAGACCAAGAGAAAAACTATTAAAATATGGAGCAGATGCATTATCAAAAACCGATTTATTAGCTATATTATTAGGCAGTGGAATTAAAGGCAAAAATGTTCAAAAATTATCAAATCAAATTATTAAAAAATTTGGACAAAAATTTTTAGATATTACAATAGATGAATTAAAAACTATTTCAGGAATTGGAGAGGCTAAAGCATTACAGATTGTTTCTGCTCTCTCATTGGTAAAAAGATTTTATGATGAAAATAAAAATGAAATAGTTATTAAAAACTCTCAAGACATACTTTCACTTTCTTATGAGTTAAGAGATAAGAAAAAAGAATATTTGATATGTTTTTATCTTAATGCAAGAAATGAATTAATAAAAAAAGAGACTATAAGTATTGGAATAGTTAATAAAAGCTTGTTCCATCCAAGAGAAATTTTTCATCCAGCTATCGAGCTAAATGCTTCAAATATCATTTTAATACATAATCATCCAACAGGCAATGCAACTCCAAGTCAAAATGATAAAGAAATTGTAAAAAAAATTACAGAAGCAGGAAGTTTAATCGGTATCAATGTAATTGATTTTTTAATAATTTCAAAGAATGATAGTTATAGCTTTTTAACTCAATTATTAAATAATGATAACATAAATTATGTATCCGAAGGAGAACAAAAAACTTTATTTGATTTTTTAGAAATAGAAAAACCTATATACGAAAGCTCTATAACAAAAGTTACAGAATATAAATACTTTTTACCAAAAATTAAAAATAATTATCATCAATTACATAATAGAAGATATATTGGTAACAAACAAAAATTATTGAATTGGATTTTTTCAATCATAAAACAAGATTGTCAAGATATAAAAAGTTTTACAGATATTTTTGCAGGAACAGGGATTGTATCAAGTGTAGCTATTAATGAATATAAAGAAGTTATTATTAATGATTTTTTACATTCTAATAATATTATTTACAAAGCTTTTTTTGAACAAAAAAACTTTGATGAGGAAAAAATAAATAATATTATTAGAAACTATAACAATATAAACTCTGATGATTTGGAAGATAACTATTTTTCAGAAAATTTTGGAGGAAAATATTTTAGTTATAATTCTGCTAGAATTATAGGTTTCATAAGAGAAAATATAGAAGAAAACAAAGAAAATTTAACAGACAAAGAATACTCTATTTTGATAGCTTCATTATTATATTCAGTTGATAAAATAGCAAATACAGTAGGTCATTATGATGCATATTTTAAAAAACAACATATTGAAGATAAGTTTTTTTTAAAACCAATTGAACCAATAAATTCAAATAGCAAAATAATGATTTACAAAGAAGATGCAAATAAATTAGCAAAACAAATAAAAACTGATCTAGTGTATATAGACCCACCATATAACTCAAGACAATATAGTAGATTTTATCATGTATTAGAAAATTTAACTACTTGGAAAAAACCAAAATTATATGGAGTCGCATTAAAACCAGAACCTGAAAATATGAGTGATTATTGTAGAGTTAGTGCAAAAAAAAGATTATATGAACTTATTCATTCAATAAAAACAAAATATTTTGCAGTCTCTTACAATAACACTTATAACTCAAAAAGCAATTCATCAAAAAATAAAATTACCTTAGAAGAAATAGAGGAAATTTTAAATTCAGTTGGGACTACTAAAATATATGAAAAAGAACATCAACAATTTAATACAGGCAAAACCGACTTTGATAATCACAGAGAATATCTTTTTATTACAAAGGTAGAGAATGGAAAAAATTAGAAGATCACCTATGTTTTATGTTGGAGATAAATACAAACTTATTGAAGAAATAAAACAATATTTCCCAAAAAATATTAATACCTTTATAGAGCCATTTGTTGGAGGGGGAACTGTTTTTTTAAATGTTGAAGCAAAGAGATACATTTTAAATGATATCGATGAAAATATATATAATTTACATATCTTTTTACAACAAAAAGCAAATGAAATAAATTTTATAAATGAAGTATTAACTTATATAAAAAAATACAATTTATCGAGATCTTTTTTAGAAGATGTCGTTCCAAAAGAGTTAAAACGAGAATATAAAAAGACATATTATGCTAAATACAATAAACAAGGATATGATAAATTAAAACAAGATTTCAACAAACTACAAAATAAAAATTATTTACTGTTGTATTTGTTGTTAATTTATGGTTTTAATAGGATGATAAGGTTTAATTCAAAAGGTGAGTTTAATGTTCCTGTCGGAAATGTAGATTTTAATAAAAATGTCTTACAAGCATTAGGCGATTATTTTGAATTTGTAGAAAACAAAGATATTAAATTTGAAAATTTAGACTTTAAAGATTTCATAATTAAAAATGGTTTCAAAGATGGTGATTTTATGTATTTAGACCCACCATATTTAATTACATTTAGTGAATATAATAAAATATGGAATGAAGAAAAAGAGCATGAATTATTAATTTTTTTAGATAATTTGCATCAAAGAAATATAAAGTTTGCAATATCAAATGTAACACATTACAAGGGAAGAGTAAATAATATTTTTATTGATTGGATGAGTAAATATAATGTAAAAAAAATCAAGAGCAACTATATAAGTTATCATGACAATTCAGCTAAACAAATTGAAGAAGTTTTAGTGATAAATTATGATTGATATAAAATTCAATGTTTGGTTAGATAAAAAATTTGGTAATTTATCTTACTCACAAATAGCTAATAAATATAGAATTAATATTGAACAAGCAAAATATTATTATCTAGAAAATATAAAAGAGATTGAAAAAATTCGACAAGACATATTAAGGAAACGAGAAATGGCAAAACGAAAATTAGAATATAAACCTTTATTATTTACAACAACAGTGAGAAATCCAGCGAGAGTTAAAAGTTTATTGTATATTTTGAAAAAATATAATGAAAATATATTAACAGATAATTTAGCACAAAAAATTATGGGCGAACTGATAAAATATGGACTTTATAGACCAACTAAAGGTTTAACAAAAGAGATAGAAAGAAAATTAAAGGGAACTAAAAAAGGTGAATTTGCCAATGAACTTTTAACAGATGAAGAGGTTGAAACTTTAATAGAACAAAATCCTCAAAATCATAAGGAAGCAGGTTTTGAAAAAGGCTGGGCTTCAAGATTTGCTACTGTTTTTGATTTTGCAAAAGAGTTAGGGTTTGTATATTTTTGGAAAAATGAAAAAATAAAATTCTCAGAAATAGGATTAAAGCTTGCAAATGTTTATAAAGTTGATATTGTTGATAATAATATTTTAGTTACTGAAGAACATCCAGAATTTGAACAGCAAGCATTTTTACATGCCTTTGCTAAATATCAAAGAAAAAATCCATTTGTAAGAGCTTTAAATAATAATATCCCTATGATATTATTAATTGAAGTAATACAAAAATTAAACAATAATCCAAAATTTAATGGTGCAGGTATATCAAAACTAGAATTACCCCTAATAATCTTTTGGAAAAATAATAATTCACAAGAATTGTATGAACGAATTGTAAAACTTAGAGAAGATTACGGTTATCAACCAAGTTGGGAAATAATAATTGATATTTGTATTAAAGAAATAATGCTTGGTAAATTTAAAGAGTTTAAACCAAAATCTATTATGAATGAATATCCTGATGAGTTTATTAGAAAAATGAGAATAACAGGTCTCTTTTCCTTTAGAGGTGGTGGAAGATTTATAGATATCAACAAAAAAGAAACTGATACAATTGAATATATACTAAAAAAATATTCAAAATACAAAGTATATCAAGATGAAAAAGATTATTTTGACTATATGGCTAAAGTTGATAACAAGCTTATTTCATTTAAAAACAAAAGACTAACAATAGAAGAAAATAATAAATTATTAGATAAATGGGTTAAATATTTTGATTGGGATACATTAAAACAAGAACTTAAAATCTTAGAGAAAAAATCTACCAGCAAAAATGATATTTTAAAATATTTGAATAATCCAACTAGATTAGAATTTTTAATTTCAATATCAATAAAATCAAGATATCCACATATCAAAGTAATACCAAATTATCCTTGTGATGATGAGGGTATTCCAACATCTACAGCAGGTGGTCAAGGTAATCAAGGAGATATAGAGTGCTATGAAAACGATAATGGCATTTTAGTTGAAGTAACAATGTCGGAGGGAAGGACACAAACAATGATGGAAGTATGGCCTATAACAAGACACTTAGAAGAATTTCAAAAGAAAATTTCTAATTCAATGTGTCATTTTATAGCACCAAGCATTTTTAAAGATACACAAAGACAAATAAAATTTGTAAAACAAGAAGAGAATTTAACAATAGTAGCGAATACAATCAGTGATTTTATTCAATATATGGAACAAGAAGAGTATTTATATGCAAGTTAAATATTACACACAACAAAACCTAGCACCGAACAGGTAAACCTGTCGGTGAAGTCAAAAAATTGAAATTTTTCACCGAGGTCGCCACTCACCCGCGCCCCGTTGTAATTATAAGGAGTACATCTGTGCATTTTTTTACCTTGATGAAAGTGGAGATTCTGGAGCAAATCTTAATGACGCACAGCAGCCAATCTTTGTTCTAGCTGGACTAAGTGTTGCTGACAAAAAAATGGAACAATACAAAAGAATGATTAGATGCAATAGTAACTGATTATTTTACTGGAAATGTCCCCGCAGGATTTGAAATTCACTCACATGAGTTGTTATCACCAAATGGTGAAGGTCATTTTGCGGGACATCCTATTGCAGATAGACTGAAACTTGTGCGAAATTTACTTGGATTGATTAAAGAGCTTGGTCATCATGTGCATTATTTTGGAATTGAGAAATCATCATTACAGCATTCAAATTGCCAATATCAGGCTGTCTATAATACCAATCATCCCTACTTATTATCATTTGACTATCTCATTACTTACATGAATTGGCATATAAAAGAAAATCTTGGACAATCAGCACGTGGGATGATCGTACTTGATGAGAAAGAGGAACATCACAACTTTACACCCCAGTGGTCAAATCTCCACTTCTTTCAATACCTTAGAAATATGAGATTTAGACAAGCCAAGATATTGAGCAATTTCAACTTGCTTATATCCATCTTTGTATGCTTCCATTGTAGCTTTATTTCTATCACCATTACTCTCTACTTCTGCAAAATGTTCATCAAGAGTTTTTATTTTACTAAGGAGTATACCATTTACACCTTTTTTTATTTTTCTCTTCTGTTGCTCCTCTAAGTATCTTTGTTCTTCTTCTGTAAATTCAACATTTAAAAACTCACTCAATGTTTCTATGCCATATTGTTTAAGTAGCAATGACTCTTGACAATACTCTTTATACTCTTGGTTATTAAAAATCAATGATGCCAAAGTATATGGATACTTGCCTACATTTTTAGCCATTCCTGCGTCCAAAGGGTTAAATTATATGACTGATGCTTTATTAAGAATTTGTAGGAACATCTCTTTATCTTCATCATGACGAAATATATTCATCCTATCTACACCACGATTTATTATTTGATGATATCCTGCTAGGTCTATGTGTATTCTTGTTGGTATTTTCAGTCTCCACTTTTATGATTATTAGATTATATCATGAAAGTGGAGTTTTAACCACTGGGGTGTAAAGTGGGGGTATTATAGAACTAAATATTTTGACAATATAGTCAGTGTTTTTAAGTAAAAAGATTCTAAAACGCTAAAAAAGCGACCTGTTTAATAGCTCTTCGATAACCACAGTTGCGTAGCTTCCTGGAGGCAAAGTAAAGTT
>JAUUDM010000004.1 GCA_030826765.1 Nautiliales bacterium | reverse complement strand
TTTAACATCACTTCTTTCTGCTAAAATCCCTACAAATGGATTTAAAAGTGCTGGAAATCTTCTAACAATTTCAAAAAGTGAACTCATAGCCAAAGTAATTCCAAATTTTTCAATAATAAGTGGTAAAAGTGGTGCTAAAAATGAAGAGTAAATATCGTGAGTAAAGTGGGCAAACGAAATCGTGCCCACTTGAATTTTATCAAACTTTTTCATTATTTAATAGAACAAGTCCCTGTTGTAATTTTGTGAAGTTCATTATTTAGAAGTTTTTTAATACTCTCTTCAACTGTAACTGATTCTCTATCCACATAAACATCAAGCCCTGCTTTTGCAAAACCTTCTGCTGGGTGTGCCCCAATTCCTACTACAATTAAAGAATCTGGATTTAAAGATAAAATATTTGTAACTGCATTTCCACATGCCCCTCCACTATGCCCTGGATTTTTAACACCTTCTACCTCTACAATTTCACCATTTTCATCTGTTGTAATGATTGTATAAAATGGAGCTTTTCCGAAATGTGCTCCCATTTTTGATAAATATCCGTTATTTTCACCTGTTGGTATTACTATTCTCATAATTTCTCCTTATTCTATATTTATTGCCTTACCATTTAGTAAAGCATCTGTGATTTTTGATCTTGCATTCGATAAGATTCGACCAAATGTTGCTCTTGAGACTTCCATTTTTTCATAAGTCTAAATCCTAATTTATGATAGTTTGTGATAGAAAATAAAAGGTTATAAAAAGTTATCTGGCGGAGAGGATGAGATTCGAACTCACGGTAAGTTTCCCTACACACGCTTTCCAAGCGTGCGCCTTAAGCCACTCGGCCACCTCTCCGAAGATAAGAATTATATCATATATTATAGATGTTCCAAAATTTTAGTTAAATCTTTTTCATTTATTTCAATAGTTGCTTCTTTTCTTAGCACTTCTTTTGCACAAAATGCAACTCTTGTATCTGCATATTTAAACATACTTAAATCATTAGCACCATCCCCACAAACAAAAGTATTTTTTCTATCAATTCCTAAGATATTTTGAAGTCTATTAAGCATATCACCTTTTGAATAATTAAACATCATATCTCCACCAACTAATCCTGTTAATCTTCCATTTTTAGCGTGTAAAACATTACTAAAATCAGCATCATATCCCAAAATATCTTTTGCATAACTTGTAGCAACTCTAAATCCACCACTAAAACATACAACTTTATAACCCATTTTTTTCATTTCAGTTATAGTCTCTTTTGCACCTTTCATATAAGGAAGAGAGTGAGCTATTTCAATGACCTTTTTTTCTTCTAATCCTTCTAAAAGTTTTACTCTCATTATCAAACTTTCAAAAAAGTCTAATTCCCCTGCCATTGCCATTTCAGTAATACTTGCTACTTTTTCTTTTAGTCCTAAAACCTCAGCAAAATTATCAATAGTTTCTCCATCCATTAAAGTAGAATCAAAATCAAATACCGCTAATTTCATAAAATAACCTTTTTTTGGTAAAATTATAACATATTTTAAAAAAAGGAAATTTATGATAATAAAAGAGAGAGATAACTTAGATAGAGTGATTTTTGAAGTGATTTTTGAAAATAGCGGAGCTCTATTTGCAAAAGAAGGATTAGCAAATTTTTTAGCAAAAACATTTAAAAACAGAGGAACTTCAAAAAATCCTGAAACTAAATTTTTACAAAAATTAGATGATAATGCTATTCATCTATCTGTTGCAAGTGGAAGAGAAACTATTACTTTTCATATGAATTTCTTAAAATCAAAACAAAACTTAGCTTTAAAACTTTTAAAAGAACTTTTAGTTAATCCAAATTTTAGTGAAAAAGCATTTGAAAAAACAAAAAAAGAGATTTTATCTTCAATTGAAAGAAAAAAGAGTGATTTTGATTATATAGCTTCAATTAATTTAAATAAAGCAACTTTTAAAGAGACTCCTCTTGCCTATCCAATTATGGGAGAAAAATTAGAATTTTCTCTTGAAGAAGTTAAAAATCACTATAAAAACTTTTTTATAAAAGAAAATATGACTTTTGTTATAGGTGGAAACTTTGATGAAATTGATACAAATAAATTTTTGGAACTATTCCCAAAAGGCAAAAAAGCTAAAATGCCTTTTTTCACTCCACTTAAAAATGAAATAACTGAAAAAAAAGATACAGAACAAGCATATATCTATTTTAATGCTCCATTTAATGTAGATAAAAAAGAACATTATAAAGCAAAAATTTCTTCGTTTATTTTAGGGGCTGGAGGATTTGGAAGTAAAATAATGGAAGAGATTAGAGTAAAAAATGGACTTGCTTATTCAGCATATGCAAGTAACTCTTTTACAAATCACGCTACTCTTTTAAAAGGACATATGCAAACAAAAATAGAAAATCAAGACTTTGCTACCCAAAAATTAAAAAAAATTATTTTAGAATTTACTAAAAATGGAGTAAATGAGGAAGAGTTAATTCAAGCAAAAAACTTTTTGATAGGAAGTGAACCTTTAAGAAATGAGACTTTAAATCAAAAATTAGCCAGAAAATTTAATGAATATTATAACGGATATGAGAAAGATTATTACAAAAAAGAGTTAAAATTAATTGAGAATATATCATTAAAAGAACTAAATGAATTTATAAAAAATCATAATGAAATAAATAAGTTATCTTTTAGTATAGTAACAAAATGATATCAAAAGAAGATTTAACAAAACTTTCAAAACTACACATTACAAATATTCTCGACCTCTCTTTGGTCGTTCCTAAAAGGTATGAAAATAATATTATTCTAAATTATGTTACAAACAATGAACAAACATTTCAAGCTAAAATTTTATCTACGACACAAAATCCAAAATTTACAAAAGTAAAAGCACATCTTATAAATGTAGATTTAATAGTAGATTTAATCTATTTTAATATCAAACCTTGGCAAATCAAACAATTTTCAACTAATCCAACTATTTATATAAAAGGAGTGATTAAAAATCATCAAATAGTACAGCCAAAAGTAGTAACCGTAGTAAATCAAATAAATGTAATTTATAAAACTGCAATTAATTCTAAAACACTAAAACCACTTATAAAAAAATATATAACAATAGAAAGCTTACAAAAAGAACTTCCTAAAAATATTGCTCAAGAGATTTATAATATTCATTTTCCTACAAAAATTCCAAATTTAGAAGATAATTATGCTCTTAAATTTACTGAAATTTATAATCATATAAAAAAACTACAAACAAAAAAAAGAATCTATCCAGCTATTAAAAAAATAAAAAAAGAAATAACTCCTTTTTTTAATAGACTTCCTTTTAAACTAACAAATGCTCAATTAAATGCAATTGAAGAAATTCAAAAAGATTTAGATTCAAGTGTGCAGGCTCGTCGTGTAATCATCGGAGATGTAGGAAGTGGAAAAACAATTGTAATGCTTGCAAGTGCTTATATGGCTAATAAGTCAATCATAATGTGCCCTACTTCAATTTTGGCAAATCAAATTTACGAAGAAGCTTGTAAATATTTAGATGAAAAAGTAACTCTTGTTACACAAAAATCAAAATTTAGTGAAGAAGATTTGAATAATTCTAAATTATTAGTAGGAACTCATGCGCTCCTTTATCAAAATTTACCTCAAGTTGATTTAGTTATGGTAGATGAACAGCACCGTTTTGGAACGATGCAAAGAGAACAAATAGCAAGAATGACAAGTGAAAACAAAAAACTCCCTCACTTTTTACAATTCTCAGCTACCCCAATTCCAAGAACACAAGCACTTATTTTATCAAACTTTGTAAATATTACACTTATAAAAGAGCTACCTTTTAAAAAAGATATAGATACTTTTGTAATAGATAAAAGTGATTTTAGAGATTTGATGATTAGAATAAAAACTGAAATATCAAATAATAATCAAGTAATTATCGTTTATCCACTTGTAGAAGAAAGCAAAAATTTTAATCATAAAAGTTTAGAAGAAGCACAAGATTTTTGGTTTAAAAACTTTGAAAAAGTTTATATAACCCACGGAAAAGATAAAAATAAAGAAAAAGTTTTAGAAGAATTCAAAAATTATGGTAATATTTTACTTACAACAACTGTGATTGAAGTAGGTATTTCTCTTCCAAGACTAACTACAATTGTAATAGTTGGGGCTGAGAGAATGGGACTTGCCACTTTACATCAATTAAGAGGAAGAGTAGCAAGATATGGTCAAAAAGGTTATTGCTATTTATATACAAATGATAAAAAAAACAGAAGATTACAAGAATTTGCCAAAACCTTAGATGGTTTTAAAATTGCAGAACTTGATTTGATGTTTAGGAAAAGTGGAGATTTGCTTGATGGAAGTATTCAAAGTGGAAAAAGTTTTGAATTTTTTGATGAAGTAAATAATATACATATTTTAGAAAATGCAAAAGAATTTTTAAGGAGTCAAGTTTGAATAAAGTTGATGAAGTTACCTCTTTACATTTAAGAAATGAAGCTCAATTTTTTACATTTCAGCTTGAAAAAGATGGTAATTTATATGCAATAAATATATTTAAAATTAAAGAAATTATTAAATATAAAGAAGAATTTATTGACATAATGAGTAGTGTTCCTTTCGTAGAAGGACTAATTACCGTAAGAAATTTTAATATACCAATAATTGATATGAAAAAGTGGTTTCATTACACAGGAATGAATACTAATTTAGATAAATATGCTGTTGATAGTAAAGATAAAATTATTGTTATTTGTGATTTTAGTGGTATTTTAGTTGGAGTAAGAATTTATGCTGCTCAAAGAATACTTACTAAAAAATGGAGTGATATTACAAGAAATGAAGATGATTCAAATCCTAATCAAAAAGTAATAGGACATACAAAATATTATGATAATTCTATTGTTCAAATAGTGGATGTTGAAAAAATGGCAGTAGATGCTTTTCCTTGGATTGAAGAAGCAAAAGAAAATGAATTAGAAAATATTTCTAAATTAAATTTAGATAAATATGTATTAATTGCTGATGATTCTAAACCTGTTCTAAATATAATGGGTAAAATTATGGAAAAATTAAATGTAAAATATAAACTATTTCATAATGGACAAGAATTATTAAATTTTTTAACTAAAAATGGCCCTGACGATGTAGCAGCAATTATTACAGACCTTGAAATGCCTGTTACAAGTGGATTTGAAGTTATCAAACAAGTAAAAAATAATCACTCTTTTTCACACATTCCAATCATTGTAAATTCAAGTATGAGTGGAGAATCAAATGAAAAAATGGCTAAAAGTTTAAATGCAAATGGATTTATCTCAAAATCAAACCCTAAAGAAATAGAAATTAGTTTAAGAAAGGCTTTAAATATATGAGTAATTTACCAAAATTTTATACAAAAAAATTAAAAAATGGACTTGAAGTTGTAGTAATTCCTATGAATAAAGGAAGTAATGTAGTTAGTACAAATATCATCTATAAAGTTGGTAGTAGAAATGAAGTTATGGGAAAAAGTGGAATAGCACATATGCTTGAACATATGAATTTCAAATCTACAAAAAACTTAACTGAAGGTGAATTTGATAAAATTGTAAAAAGTATAGGTGGTATAGATAATGCTTTTACAAGTTTTGATTATACACAATATTTTATAAAATCTGCAAGTAGACATTTAGAAAAAAATCTAGAACTATTTGCAGAAGTTATGGAAAATCTAAAACTAACTGATGAAGAGTTTCAAAGAGAAAGAAAAGTCGTTTATGAAGAGAGACTTTGGAGAACTGATAATAATCCATTAGGTTATTTATATTTTAGACTTTTTAATAATGCATATCTTTATCATCCATATCATTGGACTCCGATTGGATTTAAAGAAGATATATTAAACTGGGACATTAAAGATATTAGAAATTTTCACAAAACTTTTTATCAACCAAAAAATGCAGTAATTGTAGTTGCTGGGGATGTTGAGATAGATGAAGTTTTCAAATTGGCAAAAGAAAAATTTTCAAAAATAAAAAATAAAACTAAAATTCCAAAAGTTCATCAAATTGAGCCAATTCTTGATGGAGATAAAAAAGTAATTATTCATAAAGAAAGTGAAGTAGAAATGGTGGCTATCTCTTATCAAATTCCAAATTTTGAGCATAAAGATATGATAAAATTATCTGCTTTAAGTGAACTTTTAAGTAGTGGAAATAGCTCTATTTTAAATAAAGAATTAATTTATAAACAACAACTTGTTAATCAAATATATGCTTATCCTATGGATAACAAAGATAATGGATTATTTCTTTGTTTAGCTGTTTGTAATCCTGGAGTAAAAGCTGAAAAAGTCGAGAAAAAAATAAAAAATATTATGCAAAATTATAAAATCACTAAAAAAGAATTAAATAAACTTAAACTAAATACAAAAATGGATTTTATAACAAGTCTAGAAAGCAGTGACAGTGTTGCACAGCTTTTTGGAAGTTATTTTGCAAAAGAAAACATAAAACCACTTCTTGAATATGAAGAAAAAATAAATTCTTTAAAAATAGAAGATTTAATGGATATGAAAAAATATTTTGATAAAAATATAACTGTAATTTTAAAGTAAATAATTTGATATAATAACAAAAAAGATTTAGGAGAATAATTTTATGACTGGAGCAATGACCGCCTTAATAACCCCATTTAAAAATGGAAAAGTAGATAGTGAAACTTTCGCAAAACTAATTCAAAGACAAATTGATAACGGAATAGATTATGTTGTACCAGTTGGAACAACTGGAGAAAGTGCTACTTTATCTCATAATGAACATAAAGAATGTATTGAAATAGCAGTAGAAGTTTGTAAAAACAGTAGTGCAAAAGTTTTAGCAGGAGCTGGAAGTAACTCAACTGCTGAAGCTATTGATTTAGCTAAATTTGCTGAGAGTTGTGGGGCAGATGCTATTCTTTCTGTTAGTCCATATTACAACAAACCAACTCAAAAAGGTATTTTTGAACATTATAAAGCTATTGCAAATTCAATTGATATAGAAGTTGTTTTATATAATGTTCCAGGAAGAACAAATTCACATATTTTACCAGATACTGCCATCGCTCTTAGCAAAGCATGTCCAAATATTACAACTGTAAAAGAAGCAAGTGGAGATGTTAGTAAAGTTATCGAATATCAAGCAAAATATAAAAAATTAGATATTTTAAGTGGAGATGATGCAATAAATTATGCCGTTTTAGCATGTGGAGGAAAAGGAGTTATTTCTGTAACTTCAAATCTACTTCCTAGAAAAATAGCTGAATTAACTCACTCTGCAAATGAATTGAATTTTTCAACAAGTAAAAAAATAAATGAAGAATTATTTGAAATTAATAAAGTTTTATTCATTGAAAGTAACCCTATTCCAATTAAATATGCAATGCATATTGCAGGACTTTGTGAGCTTGAATATAGACTTCCATTAACTCCACCAAGTGAAGAAAATAAGAAAAAAATTGAAGAAGTAGTAAAAAAATATCTATAAAGGAATAAAATGAAAGGTAAAACATTAGTAATAAGTGGTGCTACAAGAGGGATTGGAAAAGAAATAGCTTATAGATTTGCAAAAGAGGGAGTAAATATTGCTTTTACTTATAATTCAAATGAAGAATTAGCCAAAGAAATAGCTAAAGATTTAGAAAAAAATTATAATATAAAAGCAAAACCTTATCATTTAAATATTTTAGAACCAGATAATTATAAAGATTTATTCAAACAAATTGATGAAGATTTTGATAGAGTTGATTTCTTTATCTCTAATGCAATTATTTCTGGACGTCCGGTTGTTGGTGGGTTTGCTCCATTTATGAGACTTAAACCAAAAGGACTTAATAATATCTATACAGCAACTGTTTTAGCATTCGTAGTTGGAGCTCAAGAAGCAGCTAAAAGAATGGAAAAAGTTGGAGGTGGAAGTATAATTTCTTTATCATCTACTGGAAATTTAGTTTACACAACTAATTATGCAGGGCATGGAAGTAGTAAAGCAGCAGTAGAAACAATGGTAAAATATGCAGCTGCGGAACTTGGAGAAAAAGGAATTAGAGTAAATGCAGTTAGTGGTGGACCAATCGACACAGATGCTCTAAGAAAATTCCCAAATTATGAAGAAGTAAAAGCAGAAGTTGAAAAAAGAAGTCCTCTTGGAAGAATGGGTGTAGCAAAAGATTTAGCTGGAATGTGCTATTTTATTTGCACTGATGAATGTAGTTGGCTAACTGGTCAAACTATTATAATTGATGGTGGTACAACTTTTAAATGATAAACAAAAAAGAGTTTATTACAAAAAATAATATAAAATTACAAAAACGAGAGAAACTAATTAAATTTTTTAAACATATTCCAAATATTTTGGCTTTTTCTCGTATTTTAATGGCTATTTTGATGTTTATGTTTTTTGTAAATAGAGATTTATTTCCAAATATACACACTTCTTGGCTTGATTTTTTTGCAGCTCTTATTTTTACAATAGCATCTATTACAGATTTTTTTGATGGATATATTGCAAGAAATTTTAATGCAATTTCAAAACTTGGAGAAATTCTTGATCCTTTGGCTGACAAAATGCTTGTATTAGCTGGTTTTATAGGATTAGTTGTAATCCATAGAGCAAATCCGTGGGCAATATTTATAATTTTAGTTCGTGAATTTTTCATCACAGGACTTAGAATACAAATGGCAGCAGAAGGTAAAAAAGTAGCTGCTTCAATGGCTGGAAAAGTAAAAACAGTTTCTCAAATGGGAGCTATTGGTTTTCTTACGATGAATTGGTATGGTGGTGAATTTTTATTATGGCTTGCCGTTATTTTAACTGTTTACAGTGGTCTTGATTATATAAAAGAGTATTTGAAAGCAAGTTGATAATATATAATTGATAGTTGATAATTCTCAATTCTCCATTTTCAATTATCAATTAATTTTCCTCCTCGCCAAATAAACTAACAAAATCAAATACCCATAAAACAAAAATGATGGAGTATAAAAAGTTATAAATTTATCTCCTAAACTTAAATAACTTTTTATAACTTCATCCAAAACCCCACCCTCTCCTATCAAATGCAAAAAAATTTCCAATGGATAAAAAATAGTAAAAATTATACTAACAAAAGGACTGAATAATTGATATTCATTAAAATTACCAAAAAAATAGTGTGAAATTGGAATCATAGCAAGATACAAATAAATTGGCAAAATCAAAACTCCATTTATAAAAGTTGGCTTAAAATATTTAAAAAATAGAAATATCAAAAATACTCCACTTAAACTAAGAAAAAAACCAATGTTTGTCAAAAATGAAGGAAAAAATACAATTCCAATAATTGCCGTTAAAAACAGAAGTTTAAAACTAAAAATATCTCTTAAATAAAAAGCAAAACAAAAAGCAATAATTTCCATTATAAAACTTCTAACTAAACTTGCTGGAAAATTTACAAAATATAAATAACTAAATAAAATTATAAAAATTAATATTCCTAAATCAATATTTCTATTTCTATAAGGAGGCATAATTAAATTATAAATTGGAGATAAAATCAAATATAAAAGTCCACTGATAATAGCTAAATGAAGACCACTTAAAGCCAAAAGATGACTAATTCCAAGTGTTGAAAGTTCTTGTCTTGTTTTATAATACAAACTATCACCAAAAAACAGAGCTTCAAAAATATTTGTAATATATTTATCTTTATGCTGATTTTCTATCCAGCTTTTATAGTCTGCTTTTTCTAAAAGTCCTAAATGAAAAGTTGGCGCATAAAATTTAGTTAAATAATTCCAAAAAGATATTTTCTTAGTAATTACCCCTACTTCTACATTTGAGTTTAAAATATCTTTTAAATCATCTCTTGTAGTCGTATAAAATTCTATTTTAGGATTTTTAAGTTTCAAAACCCAATAATTTTTCTTTTTATATTGATTTACTATTTTTGCTGTTATAAACTGACTTTTTGAAATAAAATTTTTATATTCATAATATTTATAAGATATATTTAAAAGGAAAATAAAGAATATAGCACTAAATAGTTGCCATATCCACCGGAACTTCAATACTTGTATTAGTTGCTTCATATTCATTAACTGCTAAAGCCTTATCTTCAAATCTTGTGAATTTTTTATTAAATTGTAGATGAACAACCCCTGTTGGACCATTTCTCTGTTTTCCAATAATAATTTCAGCATCTTCTATATCTTTTTCTTGGATAACTATATCCTGAGCTTTTTCACCTTTTTGCTCTGCTTCTTTGATTTTTTGTTTTGCTTCTCTAATTTTATAAACATCATCTCTATAAACAAACATAATAATATCAGCATCTTGTTCAATAGCCCCTGATTCTCTTAAATCACTCATCATTGGTCTTTTATCTGGACGACTTTCTAATCCTCTATTAAGCTGAGAAAGAGCTAAAATTGGTATTTTAAGCTCTCTTGCAAGCATTTTTAAGCCTCTACTTATTTCTGCAACAGCTACGTGTCTTTCTTTACTATCGCCTACCATTAATTGTAAATAATCTATAATTACCATACTTATTTCAGGATGTTGTGCTTTTAATTTTCTAATCTTACTTCTAACAGAATGAATTGTTTGCATAGAATTATCATCCACAAAAAGCTTTCTTGTACTAAAATAATCCACAGCTTCTGTGATTTTACTCATCTCTTCATCATTCATATTCCCAGTTCTTATGTTTTGAAGAGGTATTGAAGAATGGCTTGAAAGCATTCTAAGCATTAACTGTTCAGCTGGCATTTCAAGAGAAAATATAGCAACACCTTTATTATCTTTTAATACATTAGCCCCAATATTTAAGACAAATGAAGTTTTACCCATAGCAGGACGAGCAGCAATAATTACCAAATCACCTTCTCCAAATCCGCTTGTCATTCTATTTAAATCAATAAAACCTGTATCTACACCTGTTAAAAGTCCTTCTTTACCAATTTGTGTTTTGATATAATCTAATGTTAAATTACTGATTAAATTCATATCTTTAAAATCACCATCTTCACTTTCAGTAGCAATTTTAAAAAGTTTACTTTGAATATCTTCCACAACATCAATAGCTCTTTCATCGCTATTTTCTAGAACTTCTTGTTTTACTACATTTGAAAAATGTAAAAGTTCTCTTTTTACAGCTTTATCTTTTATCTCTTTTGCATAAGTTTCAACTATTTCAATTGGTGCAGTAGTAATAACTTCAAGCATTAAAGCTTCATCAAATCTATTTTTTTTCGTAAGTTCTTCTCTTATCATTACCTCATCAATAGGATAATCTTTTTTATAAAGACCCTCCATTGCACTAAACATATCTTGATGAAAAGGTAGATAAAAATCTTTTGGTTTTAAAATAGCTGCTACACTTTCAAAATTTGCTCCATCAAAAATAATCGCTGCTAAAATACCTCTTTCTATATCTAAATTATATAATCCTTCCATCTATTCTCCTACTAACTTATCTGATGGCTCACCTAAATAAAAACCTTGCGTATAATCAATGTTTAATTCTTTTACTTTTTCATAAATTTCTTTACTTGCAACAAATTCAGCAATTGTTTTAATATTCATTTTTTGACTAAATTTCACAATAGTTTCTACAATTACTTGCATTCTTTTATCTTCTGGTAAAAATTTTATCAAACTTCCATCAATTTTTAAAAAATCAATATCCAAATTCAAAATATGAGCAAAATTACTATATCCACTTCCAAAATCATCTAAAGCAATTTGACACCCTTTTGATTTTACAAAAGTAATAAATTCTTTCAAAATATTATAATTTTTAATTGCATCATCTTCTAATATTTCAAAAGTTATATTTTTTACAATTTTAGGATATTTATCAAATAAATTATTTATCAAATCCATTGTTTCTGGCTCATTTAAATCTGCAATACCTATATTTAATGAAAATTCTATATTTGTATCTTTAAATTTTTCAAATGCTTTTTTATAAATACTTTCAGTAATATATTTATAAAGTTTATTCTCTTTTGCTATATCAAGATATGGATAAATTGATTCTACTTTTGAGTCATTACTAACTCTTGCTAACACTTCATATTTAATAACTTTACCTGTTCTATTATCCCATATTGGTTGAAAATAGGGAATAATTTTTTCATTCTCAATAGTATTTTTCAAAATAGAAAGTTTATTCATATTATTTTTTATTTTTTTTAAATAAACATTACTTAGATTATAAACTTCATATTGTTTATGAGAATTTTGTTTAACTTCTTTTAATGCAATATCAGCTGTTTCAATTAAAGGTTCAAATTCACTAATTCCTATACTAACACTTATATTAAATTCTAAATTATTAAATTCAATAATATTATTTTTAAAATATTTTATAATATTTTCTGATAATTTTTCTGCATTTATATTATTTTTTGAAGATAATATTCCAAAATCATCTGCACCTAATCTATAAATATCAACATCTATTTTATATAATAAAATTTTTAGAGTTTGTGCTACTTCTTTTAAAATAAAATCACCGATTTCAACTCCATACAACTCATTATAATATTTAAATCTATCTATATTTACAATTAAAAGTATTGGATTTTTAATATTTTTACTATCATCTTGAAATTTTCTTCTATTATAAAGTCCTGTCAAATCATCTGTTATAGACAATTTTTCAAGCAATTCATTTTCCTTGTCAACTCTATAAAAAAGATATAAAATCAAAATCCCTACAAATATAACAAATCCAATCAATAAATATGAAACTATTGTAATAATAATTAATTTTTGATTAGATTTTTCCAAAAAAATTTTATGTAATTCTTCTAATTTATTTAAACTTTGATTATTTAATACTTTATTTAAAAAATAATTATATTTTGGGAAATAATTATTCATAATTTTTATATTTTTAACAAAAACATCATTAAATTTTTGAGCTTCATTATTTAATGCAAAACTATTCAACATAGATACATTTTTTTTCAAATTAGTGATAAAAGCTTTATCAAATGTATTTTCAAAAAAAAGTATATTTGACAATACTCTATTAACATAATTACTATAATTTGTATTATTGATTACTTCATAATCATAACCACTCAAAAGTTTTATAATATACATATTCGCGTTTTTAACAGGAATGGCATTTGTCTCAAACCTATAAGATTCATCTATTTTATTTAATACAGCTTTTTTATATTCTGTAAATTCTTTATACAGCTGCTTATCATTTTTAATATTGGATTCATTCTCTAATAAATCCAAAATAGAATCTATTTTAGATTCATCTTTTTTAAGATTATCTAAATTAGTATAAAAAAAGAAACTAACTTTTAATACATTATAATTAATATCAAGTTCATAACTTTTTAATTGTTGTAAATTATTATCAATTCTATTTTTATCATTAAAATAATTTTTAGTTTTATAATTAAAAGCTACAAGTAAGGCAATTAAAATAGATCCTAAAAAAATTATAATTGCATTTCTCATTTATTAGCCTTCAAAATCTTTGGAGATTTTCCTGTTAAAGTTTTTAAAAAAGCAACAATTGCATCAATTTCTTCTTTTTTAGGTTTTAATCCTAAATTATAATAAGCCATCAATTCAACAGCTTCATTTAGATTATAAGTAATTCCATTATGAAAATAAGGAGCAGTTAACTCTACATTTCTCAAACTTGGAACTTTATATACAAATTTATCTTCTGGATTTTTTGTTACTTCATATCTATCACCTACTCTATTACTTGCAGGATAAACTACACCAATTTTTTGAAAAGAATTTCCACCTATATTTACTCCATTATGACAAGTTATACATCCAAATTTTTTAAACAATAAATATCCATTTTTTTCTTTCTTTGTTAGATTTACTTTTCCTTCTAAATATTTATCAAACTTACAATTTGGAGTTACCATTGCTTTTTCAAACTCAACTATTGCATCTTTAAACATTTCATAAGTTATATAATTTTTATGATAAATTTTTGTAAATTCTTTTTTATAAAATGAATTATCATTCAATATTTTTTCTACTCTTTTACTATTCAATCCCATTTCAACTGGATTATGAGTTGGTCCATCAATTTGTTCATATAAATTTCTTGCTCTCCCATTCCAAAATTGTCTAAAATTAAAAACAGCATTATAAACAGGCTCTGATTGAATTCTTCCTAATTTTACATGTACTCCAACTGATACAGCTCTTGGATCAGATGAACCATATCGTAAATCATGACAACTTGCACAACTGACCGTCCCATCTTCTGAAATAGATGGATCAAAAAATAGCTTTTTACCGAGTTCTGCCTTTTGTTTATCATAAGGTACTTTATAAATAGGTGTTATTGGCTCACTTGCAAATATAAATAATGGAATAAAAAATAGTATTATTTTTTTCATAAAACTAAAAGCCTTTTTTTGTTTAATTATATCACAAATTTAAACTATTTGAAAATATTCAATTTCTTCATCTGTAATATCAATTAATTTTCTTTTTCTTAAATTTTCAATTACTTCTTTTGTACAATTTACATCATCTGGCCATTCTCGCTTAAAGCCGTCAATTTCACTCTTATTAGTCCCATCAATTCCAATAAAACTATCTATAAAAATATCTCTTGAAGCATCAATATTATTTGTAACTCTCCACACAAGCATATAAGGATTATTTACATCATTTTGCTTAGTATCCACAAATACAACAATACTTAAATATCTCTCTAAAAATTTAAGTTTAACAAAAAGTTCTTTTGCAGGACGATATTTTTCATATTGAATAACACAAATTGGATTTGCTGTATCTGTAAAATATTGTTTTAACGCTACTATCGAATTATCTAAATTTTTTACTTTACTAAGTAACTCTTCATCATTAATTACTTCTACTTTTCTCTCTACTACTTCTCCAGTAGCATCCACTCCAAGTTTTCCACCTACTAAACTTTCACTTGAAGAGTGATCAAGTGCATCAACAATTCCTTTGGAAATTAATATTTTACTTTTATCAAATCTATTTAAAATATATTTGGCTAAATTTTCATAATCATTCAATTCAGGAGCACTTTCATCCACAAAAATAGCGTGTTTTACAAAGCTCATTTGCCCTACTCCCCATAACGCGTGAGCAATTTGGAGAGAATGACCTTTATAAAGTGGAGCAATTTTACATAAAATTAAATTATGAAAAACTCCATTTTCTGGCATTCTATAATCAATCAAATCAGGTACATTTGTTTTAAGAAGTGGTAAAAAAAATCTCTCAGTTGCATACCCCATAAATTTATCTTCAAGTGGCGGTTTCCCTACAACTGTAGCATAAAAAATAGGATTTTTTTTGTGTGTAATTGCAGTTACATTCAAAACAGGATAAGGTTCTTTTAATGTATAATATCCAGTATGGTCTCCAAACATTCCTTCAATTTCCATCTCTTCTGGATCACAATAACCTTCAATTACAAAATCAACATCTTTTGGAATAAAAATATCATTTGTAATACTTTTTACAACCTCAGCTTGTTTTTTGATAAATCCATACAAAAAAAGCTCATTCATTCCTATAGGAAGTGGAGCAGTTGCTGCCCAAGTATAAAGAGGATCTCCTCCTATGGCAATACTTACTGGCATTTTTTTACCAGCTTTTTTATATTCGTGAAAAAAATGATTACTATCTTTATGAATTTGCCAATGAAGTCCAAGTCGTTTGTTATCATAAATTTGAAGTCTATACATTCCTAGATTAACTTTACTTCCATCTAAACTTTTTGTATAAACCTGCCCCATTGTGATAAATTTACCACCGTCTTTTTCCCAAGTTTTAAGTACAGGAAGTGAAAACAAATCAATATTATCAGTTTTTATAACTTCTTGACACTCCCCTTTTTTTACTTCTTTTGGAAAAACATTTTTTATTTTCCAAAGCATTTTAAAAGCATCTATTTTTTCTTTTAAATTTTTAGGTTTTTTAGGTTTTAATATATTTTCAATTTCACTTATTAATTCATCGAAACTTTTGTTATTAAAAATAAATTTTAAAGTATCATTATTAAAAATATTCATTAAAACTGGAGTTGTATATTCTGTTTTTTTCTCTTTATCTATTGGATTTGTAAAAAGTAAAACTTTTTGCTTCTCTTTTTTTGTTTCCACATAAGCAATATGAGGTATCTCTAAATTTACATCTAATTTTTCATCAATAATTTTTAATAAATCTTTTTCTTTTAATATTTTTATAAATTTTTCTGAATTCAAAGCAAAACCTTTTTTGTTATAATTGTATCAAAAAAAGGTTATCGTATGAAAAAATTACTTTTATTACTTTTAAACTTACTATTTTTAAATGCCTTTACTATTTCTAAAAGTGAAACGTTCGAAATAAAATTACCAGCAAAAATTATGACTACAAATTTTAGTTTACAAATAAAACATAAAAATAATGATTTAATAATCCAAACTTTTAATAAAATTATAAGAGAAGTTAGAAAAAGTAATATTTGTGAAGGTGGGAAATTTACGATAAATCCTTATTATGAATGGATAAAAGATAAAAGAGTTTTCAAAGGATATCAAGGTTACATCAATTTTAACTGCACTTTTAAAAATACAAAAAAATATGCAAATTTAATAGAACAAGTAAAAAATGAAAAAGGAGTTATTTTTAGCCAAAATAGAATAAATTTTATAGCACCTAATAATAAAAAGAAATTAGAAAATCAAGCTTATCATTATGCGATTAACTATACAAAATATTTAACAAAAACTTTTCAAACAAAATGTAAAATAAAAGAGATCCATTTAAATAATAATTCCTACAATCTACCTTTTTATAAAACTATATCAAAATCATTATCTATTGAAAAACCTATTCAAAAAAGTGTAACTTCAAAACTTAGAGTAAATTATATTTTTGAATGTAATAATTAACCACCTAAATATTTATTGATAATCTCTTTACTCTCTAAGAGATTTTTAGCTTTGTCTTGCATTACAATTTCACCATTTTCTATAACAAATCCATAATCACTAATTTTAAGTGCAGCATAGGCATTTTGTTCTACAATTAATATTGTAATTCCCTGCTTTTTAAGTTCTAAAATAATTTTAAACATATCACTTACTATTTTTGGAGCAAGACCAAGGCTTGGTTCATCTAAAATAAGGAGTTTAGGCTCACTCATCAAAGCTCTTGCAATAGCAAGCATTTGTTGTTCACCACCAGATAAAGTTCCAGCTAACTGATACTGTTTATCTTTAAGTCTGGCAAAAGTTTTATACATTTTTTCTTTTAAAATAATTCTATTTTCTTCATTATTAAAAGCACCCATATCTAAATTTTCATCTACTGTTAGATTTATAAAAACTCTTCTTCCCTCTGGCACAAGTGAAATCCCTCTTTTTACAATTTTATCTGTTGTTAGTTTTGAACTATCGTTTCCAAAATATTCTACTTTTCCTTTTTTAGGTATTAAATTCATAATAGCATTCAAAGTTGAAGTTTTACCAGCACCATTACTTCCAATAAGTGAAACAATTTGCCCTTCTTTTATCTCTAAATTAATTCCTCTTACAGCTTGAATAACTCCGTAATTAACTACTAACTTTTCAACCTTAAACATTAAAATCTCCTAAATATGCTTTAATAACTTTTTCATCTTTTAACATATCTGCCGGAGTTCCTTCAAATATAGTTTTACCATAATCAAGCACTATTACTCTATCACAAACCTTTTGGACAAACTTCATATCATGCTCAATCAAAATAATAGTCAAATCAAACTCTTTTTTTATCACTTCAAGAATCTGTGCTAATTCTTCACTTTCACTATGATTCATACCAGCAGCTGGCTCATCTAAAAGAAGTAAATCAGGACTTGTCGCAAGAGCTCTTGCAATTTCTACTTTTCTTTGATTTCCATAACTAAGTGAAGTTGCAGTATAATCTTTATATTTATCTAATTTTAAAACTTCTAATATTTTTAACGCTTCATCTTTAAACTTTTTTTCTTCTCTAAAAAATCTAGGAAATCTAAAAATTGCTTCAAAAAATGTATAGTCAATATGATTATCAAATCCGATCAAAACATTTTCAAAAACACTCATACTTTTAAAAAGTCTAATGTTTTGAAAAGTTCTAGCTATTCCAAGTCTTACAATTTTTGATGGTTTTTCATTTGTAATATCTTCATTTTTAAAAATAATTTTTCCACTTGTTGGATTATAATTTCCAGTAATTATATTAAAAGCTGTTGTTTTTCCTGCTCCATTTGGACCAATAAGTCCAAAAGTCTCACCTAAATTTACTTTAAAATTTAAATTATTTATAGCAGTTACACCACCAAATTTTTTAGTTATATTTTTAAGTTCTATCATTTTTGTTTCCTAAACTTATCCCAAATTTCTTTATCTCCTAAAAGCCCCTTTCTCGCAAATAACATAACTAAAATCAGAATAATACTAAATACAACCATTCTTAAACCTGGATGTGCATCTGTAGTAAATCCTAATAAATTTGGCTCATCTAAAAATCTTAACCATTCCATTCCAACTACAACTATAATTGCCCCCATGATTGAACCTGTAATACTTCCAAGTCCACCTAAAACAACCATAATCAACAGTTGAAAAGTTAACATAAAAGTAAATTGATCTGGTGAAATAGTTGTAAGCAATGTTGCCATAAGTCCCCCACCAATTCCTTCAAAAAATGCGCTTGTCATAAAAGCATAAGTTTTCATTTTAAATGTATTTACACCCATTGCATTAGCCGCGTCTTCATCATCTCTTACAGCTTTCATAGCACGACCAAATTTTGAATAAACAATATTCAAAACTACAACAACAGTAATTAAAGCAAAAATACCTATCCATAACAAATTTGCATCATGTGGAATAGAACTAAGTCCCATACTTCCATTTGTATAGGCATCTTGATTAATTGCAAAAATTCTAATAATAAAACCAAATCCAAGTGTTACAATCGCTAAATAATCCCCTCTAACTCTAAAAACAGGAAAAGCAAGAGTTAAAGCCACTAAACTTGTAACAACTCCACTAATCAAAAGTGCTGGTATGAAACTCGCATGCATCCACATAACAAATGGAGACGGGTCACTAAGCATAAATTGCATACTTTTAGAATCTTTATCAAGTAATAAAAGAGCTGTAACATAAGCACCAATCGCTACAAATCCATTTGGTTCTAAACTAAATTGACCAGTAACTCCATTTATCAGATTATAACTCACTGCCAAAATAATAAAAATACCTAAATTACTCAAAATCATAACTGAATAACCATCTAAATGATTATTTGCAAAATATAATGTCCCTATAACTAAAATAGTAGTTATTATTAGAGTAGTAAAATATCTCAAAATCTACTCCTTTCAAAATCAATTCCCATAATTCCTGTTGGTTTAAATAATAATACTAATATCAAAAAGAAAAAGGCAATAGCATCTTTATATCCAGCCATATCCGGAAAAAATGCCACTACAAAAATCTCACTAAATCCTAAAATAAATCCACCAATTGCAGCGCCACTAACACTTCCAATACCACCTAAAACAGCGGCTGCAAAAGCTTTAAGTCCTACTAAAACTCCCATAAGTGGATCAATTGAAGGGTAACTAATTGCATAAAAAATTCCTCCTAAACTTGCTAAGGCAGAACCTATAATAAAAACTAAAATAATTAAAAAATCTACATTTATTCCCATCAATTTAACTGTATTCATATCAAATGCAATTGCTTTTATAGCAATTCCATATTTAGTTTTATTTAAAAACCATAATACAACTAATAATACTATAAATGTAACTACAAAAATAATAATTGAAGAAAGTGGAGTAACTGCACCGAAAATATGAATAAGTTTATCAAAAAATTTAGGATAATTAAAAGCTTTTGGAATGCCACCAAAAAGCATATTAAATAGATTTTCTAAAAAAAAGCTCACACCAATTGCTGTAATTAAGAGAGAAATTTTTGGAGCATCTTTATCAAGCAGAGGTTTATAAGCTATTTTATAAGTTAGTATACCTGTAATAGAAGCTACAAAAATTGCTACTAATACAGCTAAACTAAAACTACCACTAACTGAATATGTTACAAAAGCACTAAAAGCACCTACCATCATAATATCACCATGAGCAAAATTAATAAGTCTTAATACTCCATAAACCATCGTATAACCGATGGCTATTAGAGCATACATACTTCCTAAACTAAGAGCATTTAAAGTTTGTTGAATAATCATTTCTATCCTTATGGATTAATTGTAGTTTTATATACTATTTTTCCATTTTTAATTTCATTAATAACTGCTGATTTAACAGGATTTCCACTTTTAGGAATTGTAATATATCCAGTTACACCTTCAAGTTTTTTAGTTTTTGTAATGTTTTTAGCAATACATTCTCTATCACTTGGATTTTTACATTTATTCATAGCATTTACAATTATGAAATAACTATCTGCACCATTTGCTGCAAAGCTTGGAACTGATTCATTATTATATTTTTTATGATATTTTGCTACAAACTCTTTTGAAAGTTTAGTAGGAGCTGCTTTTTCATTGAAATGGTCACTAAACATAATTCCATTTGCTGCATCTTTTGCAACTTTGATTAAAGTTGGATCACTAAGTCCATCCCCACCTAAAATTGGTTTATGAATTCCTAACATTTTTGCTTGTCTAGCCATTAAAGACATTTCTGGTACATAAATTGGAGCATAAATAAACTCTGGATTTGCTTTTTTTACATTTGATAAAATTGCTTTAAAATCTTTATCTCCACTTGAAATAAATAATACTTTTAAAACTTTACCACCATGAGATTTATAATATTTCATAAAGTTTTTTGCAAGTCCAACTGAATAAGCTTGTGATTTGTCAATAATTACAACAGCTGTTTTATACCCATTTTGAAGAGCATATTTAGCACCTACTTTTCCTTGGAATGGGTCTATAAAACAAGCTCTATTCATATAAGGATTTTTAAAAGTCACTATTTTATTTGTAGATACTGGAGCTACTGTTGGTATTTTTTCTCTTTTAACTATTGGAGCTACTACCAATGAATTAGATGAAGTTAGTGCACCTATGATAGCTGAAACTTTTTCTTGATTCAATCTATTAACTGCATTTGCAGTTTGTGTTTTATCTCCTGCATTATCAACATATACAAGTTTTACTTTGTCACCATTTTTAAGTGTAGGTTCCATCTCATTTGCTAAATCAATACCTTTTTTAGTCATTTGACCATATCCAGCAATTGCACCAGTAAGTGGCATAATAACACCTACTTTTACTTCTTTTGCAAAAATAGTAGTTGCTGTAATTAAACTAAGTCCTAAGACTGCTAATTTTTTCATCATTACTCCTTTTTTTGGATAATTATATCAAATTATTACAAAATGATTACAAAAATATAATTATAATTATTAAAAATATAGAAATAAAAAAAGAAAAGAGAAAGAATTAGAAATTAATGATAAAAATGTCTAATTCCTGTAAAATACATAGCTATACTATGTTCATCAGCCGCTTCGATAACTTCATCATCTCTAATACTTCCACCAGGTTGAACAATATATTTTACACCTGCTTTTGCTGCCGCGTCAACTGAATCTCTAAATGGGAAGAATGCTTCACTTGCAAGTGCTGCACCTGTAACATCAAGATTTAATTCTTTTGCTTTTTTCAAAGCACACTCGGCTGCGTCAACTCTACTTGTCATACCCATACCAATTGCAACCATTGCTCCATTTTTCACATAAACAACACAATTTGATTTTGTAAGTGCTGCAATTTTCCAAGCCATTTCTAAATCTTTAAAGTCATCTGCTTTTGCTTTTGTTACACATTTTGCATTTTTAACTTCATCAGAGTTAACTCTATCTGCATCTTGATAAACAAAACCACCTTCAATATGTTTAAAGTCACTATCATCACCTGAAATATAAAGTGCGTCACTTCCTAATTCAAAAAGTTTAATTCTTTTTTTCTTTTCAAATACTTTTACAGCCTCATCTGTAATTCTACCCGCAATTATAACCTCAACAAAAATTTTATTAATCTCTTCTGCTAACTCTTTATCTAAAACTCCATTAATTGCTACAACTCCACCATAAGCACTAATTGGGTCACATTTTAAAGCTTCTTTATAACTTTCTAAAAGAGTATCTTTTAAAGCAGCTCCACAAGGATTTGCGTGTTTAATGATAGAAACTGCACCTTTTCCTAAAGCTACAGCAACTCTAACTGCACCATTCATATCAGTTAAATTATTGAAACTTGCTTCACCTTTAAGCGTTTTTAAATTATCGAAGTGATTGTCAAATTGATATAAAGCACCTTTTTGATGAGGATTTTCTCCATATCTTGTATTCATAACTTTTTTACCAGCTATAAATTTATATTCACCAAAATTATCATTAAATCTTTTATTCATATAATTAGCAATCATTGCATCATAATTTGCAGTATGCTCGAAAGCTTTTATCATTAAATTTCTTCTAAATTCTAATGTGTTTTTATTATTTTTAAGTGCATCAATTACTTCATCATAATCGTTACTATTTGTAACAATAATAACATCATTAAAGTTTTTAGCCGCACTTCTTACCATTGTTGGACCACCAATATCAATGTTTTCAATAATTTCACCAAAATCATCAGTTCTTTCAATTGTCTCTTTAAATGGATATAAATTTACACAAACTAAATCAATGGCTTCAACTCCAAGTTTTTCTGCTTCTTCTTTATGTTCATCTCTTTTATGTAAAATTCCTCCGTGAATATAAGGATTTAAAGTTTTTACTCTTCCTTCAAAACATTCTGGAAATTTTGTAACTTCTGTAACATCAATTACTTTTACTCTATTTTCAGATAAAACTTTAAAAGTCCCACCAGTTGAAATTATTTCAAAACCTAGCTCTTCTAAACTTTTTGCAAACTCTACGATACCATTTTTATCACTAACACTTAATAACGCTCTCATATTAGTCCTTCTACATCATTTTTCATAATATTTCTAAATCTGTTAAAATAGATATTTTTTGCTTCTTCTAAACCAAATTCAACATCATTTATTTTGATTTGATTTCCACCAACTTTTCCAATTTTTTCTACATAAATACCACTGTTTTTTGCTTCTTCTTCAAATTTTCCAGCATTTTCTGGTGCGATTTCAACAATAGCTCTTGAAATAGTCTCACTAAATATATCTTTTTTATCATCCACTTTTACATTTACTTCGCAACCTTTGTTGCTAACACAAGCTTCTTTATAAAGTGCAATAGCAATTCCACCTACTCCAACAGTTTTAGCTGATTCAATATTTTCACTTTCTAAAAGTTTCCAAAGTTTAACTTCTTTATCAAAATCAACTTCTGGATGCACTCCAGCAATTTTATTATAAAGTTTTTTCAGATACAAACTTCCACCAAATTCACTTTTTGTTTCACCAATTATATAAAGTAAATTTCCTTCTTTTGTAAATTTAGAACTTCTAACTTTATCTCCTACTCCAACAGTTGCTATTTCAGGAGTTGGGAAAATATTTTCGTCACTTGTTTCATTATAAAGTGAAACATTTCCACTAACTACTGGTGTATTCAACTCTTTACAAGCTTCTTTGATTCCATCAGTTGCTTCTTTGAATTGCCACATAGTTTCAGGTTTTTCTGGATTTCCAAAGTTTAAGCAGTCTGTAATTGCTAATGGTTTAAGTCCTTTAGCTGCTACATCTCTACCTGATTTCATTACAGCTTCAGCCCCACCAAGTTTTGGGTTAATATAACAAAATCTTGCATTACAATTCGTACTCATTCCCAAAAATTTTCCATTTTCTTTTACTCTAATTACACTTGAATCTAAACTTCCAGGATGTTCAGTTGTGTTTGTTTGTACCATTGAATCATATTGATTATAAACATAACTTTTATCTAAAACTTCTGCATCTTTAATTAAAGTTTCAAACGCTTCTTGATTTGAAATATCTTTATCTAAATTGATATTTTTAATTTCATCAATATATTTTGGTTTTGCAACAGGTCTTACTAATTCAGGTGATTCTTCACTAACTGGAGCAATTGGAATATCTGCACATTTTTCACCATGCCAGAAAAGTTCCATTCTTCCAGTATTTGTAACTTCACCAATCACCTCGGCATCAAGTTCCCATTTTCTAAATATTTCAATTACTTTATCTTCATACCCTTTTTTGGCACAAATAAGCATTCTTTCTTGGCTTTCACTAAGCATAAAGTCATATGGAGTCATTCCTTCTTCTCTTGCAGGAACCTTATCAAGATACATTTTCATACCAGCTCCATCTTTTGGCATTTCAAAAGCTGATGAAGTAAGCCCAGCAGCTCCCATATCTTGAATACCTACAATGTAATCGTGTTTAAATAGTTCTAAACAAGCTTCCATTAAAAGTTTTTCAGTAAATGGGTCACCTACTTGAACAGTTGGTCTTTGGTCTTCTTGCCCTTCTTCGAAGCTATCACTACTCATAACAGCTCCACCAAGACCATCTCTTCCTGTTTTACTTCCTACATAAATTACTGGATTTCCTTCCCCACTTGCATTTGCATAAAAAATTTCATCATTTTTTGCAAGTCCTAAACTAAATGCATTTACTAAGTTATTTCCAGCATAGCACTCTTCAAAAGCAACTTCTCCACCAATTGTAGGAACTCCAATACAGTTTCCATATCCTGCAATCCCTTCAACTACTCCATTTAAAAGGTGTCTATGAAGTTTAGCTGTTTCATCATCTCCTTCAATATGTGCAAATCTAATAGCGTTTAAATTCGCAACTGGTCTAGCACCCATTGTAAAAATATCTCTTAAAATTCCCCCAACACCAGTAGCGGCACCTTGATATGGTTCTATGAAACTTGGATGATTATGACTTTCCATTTTAAAAACAGCAGCCATTCCTCCACCAATATCAATTACACCTGCATTTTCTCCTGGACCTTGAATTACCCAAGGAGCTTTTGTAGGAAAACCTTTTAAATAATATTTACTTGATTTATAACTACAATGCTCACTCCACATTGCACTAAAAATACCAATTTCAACTATATTTGGTTCTCTTCCTAAAATTTCTTTAATATGGTCATAATCAGCTTTGCTTAATTTATGTTTAGCTAAAACTTCTTCTAAATTTTCCATTTTTATCCTTATTGGTAAATATTTTTATAAAATTTTACCTAAAATTGATATAATTTCCAAAAAAATTCAAGGAGTTTTATGAAACTACTATTATATTCATTTATTTTAATCTCATTTTTAAGAGCAGATATGACTATTTTTGACAATTATAGACAAAATTATAATTGGGAAAAAGAAGCAGATAAAATTCTATGTTCTGATGAATATATAAATTATTTACTAAAAAATAAAGATGTTAAATTTGGATATTATGATCATCCTGTAAATGTAATTGTATGTTTTAAAAATAAGAAAAATTTATTCGTTTATAATTATAATGATAAATTACAATTATCTACAAAATTCACCAACATATTAACTGGAAAAAATAGTGGTGATAAATGGATAGAAGGTGATGGGAAAACTCCAATTGGAGTTTATACTCTAAAATATAAATTAGATGATAATAAGTTAAGTGATTTTTATGGACCACTAGCATATCCCACTAATTATCCAAATTTATATGATAAATATTTAGGTAAAGGTGGACATGGTATTTGGATTCATGGCTTTCCTAAAGATAATCCAAATAGAAAATTTGACACAAAAGGATGTATTGCACTTCCTAACGATGAACTGCTTCAACTATCTAAGAAAATAGATTATAAAGATACTATTTTAATTATTGATACAAAAAATCTACCAACAACAAATAAAGCAAAAATAGCTGTTATTTTAAAAAATCTCTTTAAATGGAGATATTACTGGAAATATAATAAATTAGATAAATATCTCTCTTTTTATGACAAAAATAATTTTAAAAAAAACAATAAATTAAATTTTAAAGAATTTGCTAATATGAAAAAACTCATATTTTCTCATCAAAATCATAAAATATTAAAATTCACTAATTTACAAATAACTCCTTATCCATCAAAAAACAAAAATATATATAGAGTTAGTTTTTATGAATTTTTTAAGTCAAATAAAACTACATTCCAAGGACAAAAAATAGTTTATTTACAATTAATTGATAATAAAATTAAAATATTTTTAGAGAATTAATTATAACTTTCTCTATATTTTAAGTTATTTTTACTAATTATAGCTTCAACTTTAAAAGAAAATAATTCTTTACAATTTGGACACCTTTCATCATAAATAGGATAAATATGTTTACAATTTTGACAAATATATTCAAACTCTAAATCTGCTAAACCATTAGGTAAATGTTTTAAAACTTCAAGTTCAAAAACAGGACTTTTTATAGTTGTTTTAATCTCTTTTTTAGCAGCTTTTATTTGAATTAAGGCACTGTTTTTAGCCGGAAGAGAATCATAATTATAAAAAATATCAATCATTTCATATACATCATCTTCATCAATTTCATCAAAAATTTCTTTTGGATTATTATAAATTAAAAATGAGATATAACTTCTTTTTAGACAAGGATATTTTTTATAAATTTTTTTTAATTTAATTTTATCCATTTCAAAAAGGGCTTTTTTAAACAGAATATAACATTTTTCTTTTTCCACATCAACTTCAAGTTCTTCAAAAATTTCTATAATATTTTCCATTTCATCATAATTTTTTAGTTTATCATCTACAATCAAAAGCAGTTTAAGAGCATCTTTGTTTCTTGGTTTACTTCTTAATATCTCAAGTAAAGCCTCTCTTGATTTATGTAAAAATCCAGCCTGAAAATAAACTTTTGCTACTTTTTGTAAAACATCAAACTTTTCATTTTTATTTACATTTTCTAAAATTGCTAAATAAATATTCAAACTCTTTTCATAATTTCCTTCTTTTTCAAATGCCATTGCTAATAAAAAGAGAGCATTTATGGAAACTTCATCTTTTAAGACTGTTTTAATTTCTTTATCATTTAAAAATTCAAACTTATCTATAAATTCTTTTAAATGTTTAATTCTATTTTTTTCCTTTAAACTTCCTAAAAAATTTGTAATAATTATAGTAATTGCTATAATTAATAAAAAAACAATAATACTAAATAATGGATTTGAATAACTAATCATTTAAAGCCTTTTTTTATAATTATACCAACTTTTTAGATATAATTCGCCTATGATAAAACCTGAATCAATTGAAAATTTAAAAAGTATTGCTGATGTTGTTGATGTAGTTGGAAATTATATTCAACTCAAAAAAAAAGGGAGCAACTTTACTGCAAATTGTCCTTTTCATAATGAAAAAACACCATCATTTGTGGTAAGCCCTACGAAACAAATATATCATTGTTTTGGTTGTGGTGCAACTGGTGATTCTATCAAATTTATAATGGATTATGAGAAACTCTCTTATCCTGAAGCTATTGAAAAATTAGCATCTATGTATAATTTTGAATTAGAATACAGTAAAAATAAGAATTTTGTAAAAACAAATATTTTAGATAAATTAAATAGTTTTTATAAACAAAAATTAATCAATAATCAAAATGCTTACAACTATTTAAAAGATAGAGGGCTAAACGAAAATACAATAGAAAAATTTTCTCTTGGGTTTGCACCAACTTCAAATGAACAAATCAATTTCATAAATCAGTCAAAACTTCCTATAAATGAAGCTACTGAATTAGGAGTTTTTGCTAAAGGTGAAAATGGATTGTATGCAAGATTAATTGATAGAATAACTTTTCCTATTTTTTCAACAAATAATAAAATTATAGCTTTTGGTGGTAGAACAATTTCAAATCATCCTGCAAAATATATTAATTATGCAAATACAAAAATATTCAATAAAAGTAAAACTTTTTATGGACTGAATTTTGCAAGAGACAAAATCTTAAGAAAAAAAGAAATAATTATCGTTGAAGGTTATATGGATGTAATTATGCTTCATCAAGCCAGTTTCTCAAATGCAGTAGCTACTCTTGGAACAGCTCTAACAAATGAGCACTTACCTACTTTAAGAAAACTTAATGCAAAAATTATAGTCGCTTATGATGGAGACAATGCTGGAATTAATGCAGCTATTAAAGCTTCTACACTTTTAGCTCAAAATGGATTTGAAGGTGGTGCAGTAATTTTCAAAGAAGGCCTTGATCCTGCTGATATGATTAAAAAAGGTGAGGATTTAACGCCTATTTTTGAAAACAACACTCCTTTTATAGAATTTGTAATAAAAGAGACTTTAAATAAATTTGATTTAAAAAACTCACATCAAAAACAAGAAGCTTTTAACGAAATTAAAAATTTTATAATGAGCTTAAATCCAATAACACAAGATGATGTCGCAAACTATGCATCTCAAATTATGCAGATACCAAAAAAATTTTTTAAAATAAGAAATAAAAATATTCAAATAAATTCTAATAAAAAAATAGAACATGCAGAAGCAAGTATTATAAAAACTGTTTATGAAAATAGAAACTATTTAAATGAAGTTGCAGAATATTTGTCTCCTGAAATATTTAAAACTCACAAAGCTGAATTAGAACTTTTATATCAAGAAGATTTTGATAATCCAGCCCTTTTGGATATAGTATTAAATGATGAAGTTAAAATATTAGATTATGATAGTTTAATTAATGCAATAAAAAATATGTTAAAAATAAATTATACAAATGAACTAAAAAGATTAAATTTTGAACCTCTTTCATTAGAAGAAAAAGCACATAAAGCAAGAATTTTAAGAGAAAAAATAAAGGAATTAAGACTGACCTAAAACACTCAATAATAAAGCAAATTTTTTAACACTACAAAAAGTTAAAAAGTGTCAACGCAAGCGCCCTTCGGGTTTGAAGCACACTTTTTTAAACACTTTTTTTTCGTTAAAATTAGCAATTGTTTCGTTTATTTATTCAGTCTTAAAATAACAAAAAAAGGAATAATATTATGAAAGCAATAGCACTTTTTAGCGGTGGACTTGATAGTTGTTTGGCTATCAAAATCATACAAAATATGGGAATAGAAGTTGAAGCAGTAAACATAAATACTGGATTTGAAAGTAACTTTGAAAAAGAAGAGTATCTAAAAAAAACTGCCGAAGATTTAGGAGTAAAATTTACTTCAATAGATTCAAGACAACAATTTTTAGATGAAATTCTATTTACTCCAAAATATGGATATGGAAAAAACTTCAATCCTTGCATAGATTGTCATGCAAATATGATAAATGTCGCTTACAACTATATGAAAGAAATTGGGGCTAAATTTATTATAAGTGGTGAAGTTTTAGGTCAAAGGCCAATGAGTCAAAAACTTGAAGGTCTAAATAAAATGCAAAAATTAGTGAAAGAGCCTGAAATTGTAGTTCGTCCACTTAGTGCGAAACTTCTTCCTCCTACTTTACCAGAAATAAAAGGATGGGTTGATAGAGAAAAAATGTATGATATAAGTGGAAGAGAAAGAAAAGTTCAAATGCAACTTGCTGAAAAATTTAATCTAAAAAATTATGAATCTCCTGCTGGTGGATGTCTTTTAACAGACAAAAACTTTTCAAATAAATTAAGAGATTTTATAAAAACAAGAAATTTAGAAGTAACTGATATTGATATTTTAAAAGTAGGAAGACATTTAATCGTAAATAATAAAAAAGTAATTATTTCAAGAAACAAAGATGAAAATCCTATTTTAAAAGCATATAATGGAGATAAATTTCTTAAAATGTTTCCAATTGGAGTACCAGGTCCTGTAGGACTTATTGAAAGTGATGCAGATGAAGAGACTAAAAAACTTGCAAGTAGAATTTTGATTACTTATACAAAAGCTGACAAAGGGATTGTTGGTATAAATGGAGGAAATATAGAAGCTGAAAGTTTTGAAAGTAGAGATAAAATAAAAGAGTTTATGTTATAAAATTCAACTCTTCCCAGCAATATAACCACTTGAAAAGGCCCATTGTAGATTATAACCACCACAAGGGCCAGCAATATCAACAACTTTTCCACAAAAATATAATCCTTTTACAATTTTACTTTCCATTGTTTTAGGGTTTATCTCTTTTAAAGAGACTCCACCCCTTGTTATCATTGCTATTTTAAAACCATCACTTCCAGTAATTGTCAAAGGCATATTTGTCATAAGTTCTATAATTCTATTTTTTATTTTTTGCTTTATTTCTATTTTTGTTGTTTTTTCTAAAAAATTATTATCTAATCCACTTAAAATAAAAATTTCATTTAAAATAGATTTTGGTAAAAGTCATTTAAATATTTTTATATTAATAGAAGAAAAAACCAAAAAAGCTTACGCTTTTACTGGTCCTTTTGCAAGTGCTTCTTTAGCTACTTCTACACCTAATGCAAAAGCTTTTTTATTAACTTCTACAGCTTTTGGAGGAACTGTAGCAATCATTGTATTAAATACTAAATCTTGATCAATATCATTCATAACAGTAGCAATAGCAAGAGCTACAACTGATTGAGTAATAACATTTCCAACTTTTTCTTTTGCAATCGTAATTACCTCAATTGGGTAAAGATTCCATTTTTCTTTATCTTCATCAGTTGGATTAACTAAATTCGGTTCATATACAATAGTTCCACCCTCTTTTACACCATCTTTAAACAATTGATAAGATGCATCTGCAACAGAAAGCATAAAATCAATTTCTCCATCATTAGCATAAGGAAAAAGAATTTCTTTATCATCTAAAACAATATCAACTTTTGTAGGACCTCCTCTTACTTGAGAAGTATAAGTTGCCGCTTGAACTCCATATTTCCCATCATTAACATAAGCTCTAGCTAAAATTTCTCCAGCAAGAAGAACACCTTGTCCTCCTACACCTGTAATTCTAATTTGTTTCATTTTTTTCCTCCTGCTTTTTCAATAACAGTATCATATAAATCACAATATTCATCATCTTCTACTTGCCATAAAATACCTCTTGGGAATTTACCTTGTTTTCTTAATTCGTGTTGTTCTTCAAGAGAATGTTTATCCCACTTAGCTTTACTCATTAAATTACCGTCAATCCAGTCAAGGTTAGCTTTTGCTGTTCCCATTTTATTTTTTCTACCAAGATTAATATGACAATTTGAATGAATATCAAAGAAACTAAATCCTTTATGTTGGAAACCTTTTACAAAAAGTCTTTCAAGTTTTTGAGCTTCAGTAACACTTTCTCTAGCAATAAATGTAGCACCTGCACCTTTTGCAAGTTCAGCTGGGTCAAATGTTGGATCAATATTTCCATATTGAGCTGTTACACTCCACATACCTTGTGGAGTTGTTGGAGAAGTTTGTGAATTTGTAAGTCCATAAATAAAGTTATTAATTAAAACAAAATTCAAATCAATATTTCTTCTACATCCGTGAATTGTATGGTTACCACCAATTGCAAGACCATCACCATCTCCAGCAACTACAACTACATGTTTATCTGGATTAGCAAGTTTAATTCCTGTAGCATATGCAACAGTTCTTCCGTGAGTTGTATGAACTGTATTACAATCTAAATAAGAAGAGAATCTCCCACTACATCCAATTCCAGAAACTACACAAATATCATCTTTATCCCAACCTAGTTTAGCAAATGCTCTTACCATTGCTTTTAGGATAACACCATCTCCACATCCCCAACACCAAAGTGTAGGCATTTTATCTGTTCTTAAATAATAATCATAATTAAAAGCCATCTTATCTCCTTATACCATTTCTTTGATTTTGTTCATAATTTCAGCAGGACTAATTGGTCTTCCATTTGCTTTAAATAGAGTGTCAATATCATCTCTTTTTATAATTCTTTCGATTTCATCTACATATTGACCCATATTCATTTCAGTCACTAAAATAGGTTTATCTGCAAATTTTTCAGCTGCTGCTTTGATAGCTTTTTCAGGACTTGGCCAAATTGAAATTGGTCTAAATAATCCAACTTTAATACCTTCTTCTCTTAATTTAAGAATAGCTTCTTTTACTGCTCTACTTACAGAACCATACGCATATACTAAAACATCAGCATCATCCATCATAAATTCTTCATAGTCATCAATTTCATCTTGATGAGCTTCAATTTTATTAAATAATCTTTTAATTAAACTATCACAAATTTCAGCATCTTCAGTTGGGAATCCAGTTGGTCCATGGTGAAGTCCAGTAATGTGATATCTATAGCCTTTAAAGAATGGATTTAATACCGCTGGTTGGTCATTTTCTGCTTCAAATGGTTTATAATCTGCTGGATCACCTTCAAAAACTTTTCTTTCTACTAATGAATTTTGAACTTCTTCTAAATCTGGTAAAACTGCTTTTCCTACCATATGACCTAAAGTTTCATCAAGTAAAACAAATACTGGAGTCATAAATCTTTCAGCTAAATTAAATGCTCTAACTGTAAGTGTATAACATTCTTCTAAACTTCCTGGACATAATGCAATTGATTTGTAATCTCCGTGAGTTGGTGCTTTTGCTTGATTAATATCACCTTGTTGTGGTCTTGTCGGAAGTCCAGTTGATGGTCCACCTCTCATAACATTTGTAATAACTAATGGAACTTCTGTAATAAATCCTAAACCAATTTGTTCTGCTTTAAGTGAAATCCCAGGACCTGATGTGTTTGTCATAGATTTAACTCCACTCATACTAGCACCAAGTGCCACACAAATACCTGCAATCTCATCTTCCATTTGAATAAATTTTCCACCAACTTTTGGTAAATCTACACTCATTTGATGAGCAACTTCACTTGATGGTGTTATCGGATAACCACCAAAAAATTTACATCCAGCATCAATAGCCGCTTTTGCTGCTAACACATTACCTGTTGATACAACTTCTCTTGCCATTACGCTTCTCCTTTAAGCTTTTTAACTTCATTAAGCTTTTTAAATTTAAATTCATCTCTTTCAGCTACATAAATAGCAAAATCTGGGCATTGAAGTTCACACTCTCTACATCCTATACAATAATCAGGATGATCAACTTCTACCATAGCTCCTAAAACATTATGAGGATCTACTCTCATTGACAAAACTCCTGTTGGACACACATCCACACAGATATCACAAGCTTTACATTTACTTTCATCCACCCATACCGGAGTATTTTCAGGTGCTTTCATTTTAAAGTCTACATTTAGTGACATTTAAACTCCTTATTTTTATTTATTGTTAGAATATCATAAAAAGCCTTTTTTAGAGTTTAAATTAAAAAAATATTTAGTAAGAAAGTGAAAAATTGTTACTTTTAGTTACTATTTAAAATAGTTAAAAAATAAAATTGTTTACAAAAAGTTACATATATCAAAAGTAATGATTTAATATAAAAATAAATTGTAGATTTGAAGATAAAATTATTACTCTCCAAAAAGGAGAATAAAGAAGAAAAATTATTTAGATAAAACTTCTTTTACAGCTTTACCAATTTCAGCAGGAGATACTACCACTTTCACACCAGCCGCTTCTAACGCTTCCATTTTTTCTTTTGCAGTTCCAGCGCTTCCGCTAACGATTGCACCAGCATGTCCCATTCTTTTACCTTTTGGAGCAGTTTGTCCAGCAATAAAAGCAACAACTGGTTTAGTTACATTTTCTTTAATATATTTTGCTGCTTGAATTTCAAGATCCCCTCCAATTTCACCAATCATTACAATTGCTTCAGTTTCTGGATCATTTTCAAACATTGGTAAAAGTTGTAAATAACTTAACCCAATAATAGGGTCTCCACCAATTCCAACTGCTGTTGTAATTCCATAACCAGCTTGAACAACTTGATTTGCACCTTCATAAGTTAAAGTTCCAGATTTAGAAATAAGACCAACATTTCCTTTTTTGAAAATATTTCCTGGCATAATTCCAAGTTTACACTCTTCTGCGGTAATAATACCTGGACAGTTTGGTCCGATTGTACTCATACCTTTTTTAGTTGCATACATTTTTGCATACATCATATCTTTTACAGGAGCACCTTCTGTAATAATAACAGCAAGTTCAATTCCAGCATCAGCTGCTTCCATAACTGCATCACCAACAAATGCAGGTGGAACGAAAATCATACTAACTGTTGCACCAGTAGCATTTACTGCATCAGCAACTGTATTAAATACAGGTTTTCCTAAATGAGTTTGCCCACCTTTATTTGGAGTAACACCACCTACAATATTAGTTCCATATTCTATACATTGTTCTGAATGAAAAGTTCCTTCTTTACCAGTAAAACCTTGAACAATTACTTTTGTATCTTTATTTACTAAAATACTCATTTTAAGTCTCCTTTTGCTGCTGCTACTGCTTTTTTAGCACCATCTAATAAATCAGTTGCAGGAATAATATTATCAATATTTGCATTTTTTAGAATTTCAGCTGCTTCTGCTGCGTTTGTTCCATCAAGTCTTACAACTACTGGTACATGAACATCTACCATTTTTGTTGCTTCTAAAATACCATTTGCAATTCTATCACATCTTACAATTCCACCAAAAATATTTACAAAAATAGCTTTTACTTTTGGATTTTTAAGAATAATTTCAAATCCTTTTGCAACAGTTTGTGCATTTGCTTTTCCACCAACATCAAGGAAATTTGCCGGAGTTCCACCAACATAATTAATTGTATCCATAGTTCCCATTGCAAGTCCAGCACCATTAACCATACATCCAATTTCACCATCAAGTGCAACATAACTTAATCCATGTTCTGCTGCTTCTCTTTCATCTGGATCTTCTTCTGTAATATCTCTCATTTCTGCAATATCTGGATGTCTATAAAGTGCAGAATCATCAAATCCCATTTTTGCATCAAGAGCTAAAAAGTCACCTTGTTTTGTTCTAATAAGAGGATTAATTTCGATAAGTTCTACATCTTTATCCATATAAATTTTGAATAACTTACTTGCAAAATCAATAAATTTTCTTTGTTCATTTTTATCAGTAATTCCAAGTCCAAATACTAATTCTCTTCCGTGGAATCCTTGAAAACCAATTGTAGGATCAACTGCAACTTTTACTATTTTTTCTGGAGTCTGGGCTGCAACTTTTTCAATCTCCATTCCACCTTCAGTTGAAGCCATAATTACCGGCATCTCTTTTGCTCTATCTAAAACAACACCTAAATAAAACTCATCTTTGATATCTGCACCCTCTTCAATATAAACTTTATGAACAACTTTTCCTTCTGGTCCAGTTTGATGAGTAACTAATGTCATTCCTAAGATTTGATCAGCAAGTTCTTCAACTTCTTCGATTGAACGAGCAAGTTTAACACCTCCACCAAGTCCTCTACCACCAGCATGAATTTGTGCTTTTACAACCCATAAATCTCCACCTAACTCTTCTGCTGCTCTTACTGCTTCTTTTGGAGTAGTTGCAACTATTCCTCTTGGAGTTGGTACTCCATAACTTTTGAATATGCTTTTAGCTTGATATTCATGAATATTCATATTTTCTCCTTTAATTTAAATTAATCTTTTCTTTCCCATTTTTTTCTACCTTCTTCATAAAGGTCTCCACCGTGGCAATCATTTACAACAGTTACTGGGAAATCTTCAACTTCAATTCTTCTAATAGCTTCCGGTCCTAATTCAGGATAAGCAATAACTTCTGCTTTTTTGATTCTTTGAGCGATCAAAGCACCTGCTCCACCTGTTGCACCAAAATAAACTGCTTTATGTTTTTTACAAGCATCTTTTACATCTTGATTTCTTTTACCTTTTCCAATCATACCTTTTTGACCATTTGCAATAAGAATTGGAGAATAACTATCCATTCTATAACTTGTAGTAGGACCTGCACTTCCGATAGGTTCTCCTGGTTTTGGAGGAGTTGGCCCTACGAAATAAATTACACTTCCTTTTAAATCAAATGGTAAATCTTTACCTTCTTTGATTAAATCCACTAATCTTTTATGAGCTGCATCTCTTGCAGTGTACATTACACCACTTAAATATACAATATCACCAATTCTTAATTTTTCTACATCCTCATCAGTTAAAGGCATTGTTAATTTATATTCAGCCATTATTTATCCTTTATAAAGTTATATGTGCATGTCTTGAGCTATGACATTGAACATTTACACTCACTGGTAAGCTTGCAATATGACATGGATTTTTTTCAATATGAACAGCAAGAACTGTTTTTGTTCCACCCATTCCCATTGCACCAATTCCTAAATTATTTAACTCTTCTAAAATTTCTGCTTCAAATTTATCTAAATCTGGATCTTCATTTTTACTTCCTGCTTCTCTAAAAAGTGCATGTTTACTAGATTTAGCAGCCACTTCAAAAGTTCCACCAATTCCAACTCCAACAATAATAGGAGGACAAGGATTAGGACCAGCATTTGAAATACACTCTTTAACAAATGCTTTAACACCTTCTTTTCCTTGTGCTGGAGCTAAAACAGTTGCACGACTTACATTTTCACTTCCACCACCTTTTGCAGCATACTCAATATCAATTTTATCACCCGGTACTAAGTCAAAATGAATTACAGCTGGAAGATTATATCCAACTTCATCTTTTAAATTATGTCTATCAAAACATTCACAAGTAGATGCTCTTAAATAACCTTCTTTATAAGCTTGTTCAGTAGCTTCATTTATAGCATCTCTTATGCTTCCACCTACAACTTTTACATCTTCACCAACTTTGATAAAATATACAGCAAGTCCTGTATCTTGGCATAATGGTCTTGATTCTTTTTTAGCAAGTTCTGCATTATCTAAAATTTGTTTTAAAACTGATTTTGCTACTTCACTCTCTTCTTCTTCATAAGCTTTATTTAATGCATCAAGTGCATCTTTTGGAAGATTTGTAGCAGTATGCATAACCATAGCTTTTACTGATTTTACTAAATCTTCATATTTAATTTCTCTCATTTTTAATCCTTTATAAATTGATTCTTTTTTAAAACTTCAAGTAATTCTTGAACAGATTTAACACTTCTATCAAATTGTTTTCTTTCACTTTCATTTAAACTAACTTCAATTATTTTTTCAACTCCATTTTTACCAAGCATAACTGGAACTCCATTTACAATATCACTATATCCATATTCCCCATTTAAAAGAGTTGCACATGGATATATTTTTTTAGAGTCTTTTAAAACTGCCTCAACCATAATTGCAGCAGCTTTTCCTGGAGCAAAATATGCACTTGTTCCAAGAAGTTTAATAATATCTCCTCCTCCATGTTTAGTTTTTGTAACGATTTCAGATATATCTTCATAACTTAATAAATCACTAAGAGGAATTCCTGCTACAGTTGAATATCTAATAAGTGGAACCATATAATCACCATGACCACCAATTACAGTAGCTCTAATTTGACCTGCTCCATATCCAAGTTTTTCATGAATAAAATGTGTCATTCTAGCACCATCTAAAATACCAGCCATTCCAATTACTCTATTTGGATCAAAACCACTCTCTTTAATAGCTAAATATGTCATTGTATCAAGTGGATTAGTTACAATTATCAAAATCGCATCAGGAGCTACTTCTTTTACATTAGTTACAATATCTTTTATAATCTCAGCATTTTTTATAACTAAATCATCTCTACTCATTCCCTCTTTTCTTGGGAAACCTGCTGTAATAACAACAACACTGCTATCTCTAACATCTTCATAACTTTCAGCAGCTTTTACAACAGAGTGAGTTCTAACTGCACTTGCTGCTTGATTCATATCAAGTGCTTTTCCTTTGGCTCTGTCTATATCTCTATCAACTAATACAACTTCGTGACTTAGTCCTTGCATAGCTATTGAATAAGCTACAATACTTCCTACATTTCCACCAGCTCCAATAATTGAAACTTTACTCTTATTACTCATTAATGCTCCTTAAATACTAATACTGAAAAAACTTGTAGAATATTGTATAACTTTTTTTATAAATTTCCAACATATTTATAAAAAAAATGAAAATTTATAAAAAAATGTGTAAATTTCCCATAAAAGGGAAGAAATTATATTTTATTTATAATTTCGTTTAGAGTTTCACTTGGTCTCATTGCTTTTGTAGCTTTTTCATCATCTGGATGATAATATCCACCAATATCAGCCTCTTTTCCTTCAACTGCTAACATTTCATCAAGAATAGCTTTTTCTAAATCTTTAAGCTCTTTTGCAATTGGTGCAAATTGTTTTGCTAATTCTTCATTCTCAGTTTGATTTGCAAGAGCCTCTGCTAAATACATAGCCCAATAATAATGACTTGCTTTATTATCTGGTTCACCTGCTTTTCTACTTGGAGTTTTGTTATTATCAAGATATGCTTCATTCGCTTTATCCACCATTCTTGCTAATAATGAAACATCTTTATCTCCTGATTTTTGTCCAATCATTCTAAGTGATTCAGCAAGTGCTAAAAATTCACCTAAACTATCCCATCTTAAATGGTGAGTTTTTAAGAATTGTTCTACATGTTTTGGAGCACTTCCACCAGCACCTGTTTCAAATAATCCACCACCTGCAAGTAATGGAACAATACTCATCATTTTTGCACTTGTTCCAAGCTCTAAAATTGGGAATAAATCTGTTAAATAATCTCTTAAAGCATTTCCTGTAACTGAAATTGTATTAAGTCCACGTCTTACTCTTTTTAAAGTATATTTCATCGCAGCTCTTGGAGCTAAAATATGATATTCAATCTCTTTTTCTTCTAAATGTTTTGGTAGATATTCAACAACTTTTTTGATCAAGTTTGCATCATGAGGTCTATTTGAATCTAACCAAAATACAATAGGAGCACCTGTTAGGCTTCCTCTTTCGTGAGCTAATCTAATCCAATCTTTAATAGCAATATCTTTTGCTCTCATCATTCTATAAATGTCACCTTTTTCAACTTTGTGACTCATTAGAACTTTACCTTCTTCATCTTTTACTTCCATTAAACCATCTTCACTTGCTTTGAAAGTATAAGGGTGACTTCCATACTCTTCTGCTTTTTTAGCCATAAGACCAACGTTTGATACGTGTCCCATTGTAGCAACATCAAATTGACCATTTTCTTTAGCATCTTCTAAAATTTCATCATACATTGTAGCAAATGTTCTATCTGGAATAACTGCTAATGTTTCTTGAGTTTTTCCATCTTTATTCCACATTTTACCACCATCTCTAATTACTGGAGGCATAGAAGCATCAATAATAATTAAGTTAGAAGCATGAAGATTTGTAATTCCATTATCACTATCAACCATTGCTAAGTTTGGTCTTTTATTATATTCTTCTTGAATTGCTTTTTTTATTTCTTCAGCTTTTTCTTTTGGTAATTTTTCTAATTTTTCATATAAATCACCAAGCCCTAAATCAGGGTTAACTCCTATTTCTTCAAATTCTTTAGCATATTTTTCAAATACATCTTTGAAAAATTCTTTTACTGCATGACCAAAAATAATAGGGTCTGAAACTTTCATCATTGTAGCTTTAAGATGAATTGACCACAATAAATCTTCTTTTTTTGCTTCTTCGATAGTTTCATCTAAAAAGCTTGATAATTTTTTAGCACTCATAAAAGTAGCACTTATAATTTCATCTTTTTCTAATTCACCTTCACATAAAACTTTGTTATTTAATTCAATAGTAAATTTAGAATCTTTTTCAACAATCATAGATTGTTCATTTTCATAGAAGTCACCTTCACTCATAGATGATACTTTTGCTTTACAATTTTCAGCAAAAGGTCTAAGTTTATGAGGATGTTTTTGAGCATATTTTTTAACTGCATCTGCAGCTCTTCTATCACTGTTTCCTTCTCTTAAAACTGGATTAACTGCACTTCCTAAACATTTATTATAAAGAGCTCTAATTCTTTTTTCTTCGTCTGTCTCAGGATTTTCAGGAAAATCTGGAAGTTTATATCCTTGAAGTCTAAGTTCTTCAATTGTCTCTTTTAACTGAGTAACTGAAGCTGAAATATTTGGAAGCTTAATAATATTTGCTTCAGATTTATTTACTAAATCACCAAGATATGCAAGTTCATCAGAAATTCTTTGGTCTTCTTCTAAAAACTCTCCCATTGTAGCAATAACTCTACCAGCAAGAGAAATATCTCTTTCTTCTACATTAACTCCAACTTTTTCAGTAAATTTTTGCACGATTGGTAATAGCGAATATGTTGCTAATGCCGGTGCTTCATCAATTTTTGTCCATACAATAGTAGCTTTACTCATTGCAATCCTTTTTGTTTGGTTTTTAAAGTAATTAAATTACTTTTATTGCTAAAATTGTAACAATATTTAAAATATTTGTTATATTAAGAAATTATTTTTAAATTAAATTAAGTAAATATGTTTCATTTTTTCACACTCTTTAAATGTTCAGTGTAACTTTTGGTAAAAATATGCCTACCTTTTACTCTTACAAAATACAAATATTTTGTTTTAGCAGGAAAAATTGCAGATATAATTGCAGGAAGAGAAACTACACAAACTGGTTTATGAGGAAGCCCATAATATTTATAAGTATTAAATCTTGTATTATCATTTCTTATCATTTTTGGTGTTACTTTAGTATGAGAATATTTACCATGATTTAATGTCCCATCCATTTGAAGTTTCATATGGAGTTTTAATCTATTATAAATTATACTACTAATAAGTTTCATATCCTTTTTATTTTTAGCTTCTTTTTGAATAATAGAAGCAATAATTAAATAGTGATAATATTTATTAAAATTCCAATATCCAAAAATTCTTTTTGCTAAATTTTTATGTTTTTTTAGAGAAACTTTGTATAAATAATTACAAATCTCTTTTTTAGTAAAACCATAAGGTAAATAATAGGTATCTGGATAAAGAAAAGAGGTAGGAATATTTGAACATCTTAAATATTTATAGTTCATTTTTTTAGCAATTTCTTTATAAATAAAATAATCAGTTTCTCCTGGAATTATTGTTATTTTTTTAAGAGCTGCTTTTGAAGTTGTTAATTTATATAAAAAATCAAATTTTGTCATTTTTTCTTTTTTCATATCAATCCAACCACTTTGAGGCCTTCCTATTAAATAAAGTATATATTTATCAAATGTTAAAATATCCAAGCCACTCTTTTTTAACTTTTTAATGATATAATTTATGCTGCCATTTGGAATATATATAATTCTCTTTGTTTTCACTGGCTGAATTAGATAAAAAAGGATAAAAATGAGTAAAATCATCAAAATTTCTATTAATTTTATTATAAGTTTAATTATATTTTTCATAGTCTCTCTTTTAGGTATTTATTTATTACTAGCAATTAGTGGCATAAGTTTACAAAATATAAAATTACAAAATATTCATATAGGACAATTATATATAAAAATTGATAAAAAATTAATAATAAAAGCTAATAATATAAAAATATTAACTAAAAAATCTAATACTAAGACAAATTATAAAAAAATAAACAAAATTATAAAAAATAATTTTTTATATTTAAACTATTTTCAAAAAATATCTCTGAAAAATATTCGAATAAATGATAATAAAATTAAGTTTTTAACTTTTTTTAATAATAAATTAGAATTTGATACAGATTTACTATATTTAAAAGCATCATTTATTCCCCAAAATAAAAAAATAGATTTTATGATTCACAAAATAACTTATAAACCAATGAATATAACCTTAAATAATATAGAAGGATATGAAAAGGCAAATTTATTCAAATTAAATCTATTTGCTAAATATAAATATTTAAACACTGATTCATCTTTAAATTTAAAAATTGGAATAGATGCTAAATATAACTTAAATATAAAAAATTTAAATACAATCCTAATTAATAAATTTACTCCTATTCTAAAAGATAACAATATAAGCTTAAATTCTCAAAATTTAATAATAAATGGAAATAAAAATAAATTAATTTTAAATGCCACTGATTTATCAATCAAATTAAACAATTATAAATTAATTATAGATATTCCAACATTAACAGGAGAATATTACAAAAATAATGAGTTAAAATTAAACCCACATAAACTATATTTAACACAATTAGATATAAATAATTCAGATAAATTATTTATAAATAACTCTTTTTTATCATTTAAAAACAATAAACTATTTGTTAAATTACACACAAATGAAATTTTAAATCCAGACATAATTAATTTACTTAAGAAATTTAATATTCCTATCCCTGTATATCAAAAAACAGGTCAAGATAATGTATTTGTTAATCTAACATTTAATTTTATAAATAAAAAAATAGATACTTATATAAAAGCAAAAATATTAAATTCAAAACTTATGCTTACAAAGAGTAATTATTTAACTATAAAAAAAGCAAATTTAGAACTTAACAATTCAATAATAACGTTAATCAATAGCAATTTAAATTATACAAAATCTATTGTTAACTTAAATTATTATATAAAAAAAGGAATAATTAATTTAGATAAAAATTTTATAAAAACAGATGGAAAGATAGAATCTTTAAATATTGAAAACATAGGAAAAATAAATGATTTTAATGAAAGTGCCTATATAGATTTAAATAAATTATCAATATATCTTAAAAATTTACAAACAAATATAGTGATAGACAATGACACAAATATCACAATAAATAAGCTTTCTATTTTATATCCTTATATTAATTACTTAAAAGAATATAAAATATTAGATGGTAATATACAAATAAATATTACAGATAAAATAAACATTCAGACCAATATTACAAATACTAAACAACAAATATTAGAACAAAATCTAAAACCTATAAAAAAACTAAACTTAATAACAACTATAAATAAAGATAATATTTCGATCAAAAATAGGAATTTCAGAATAAATATTTTAAATAAAAATCCTATGAAAATAGATATTGGTATGAAAAACATAGATTTAAATTTAACTAAATTTGTAAATGAAGCTTTAAAAGAAAAAAATGAAACTAAAAAATCTAATTTACAACTACCTAAGCATAAACAAAAATATATTTTAAATTTAAAAGCTATAAATAATAATATAATTTATAAAACTCATCAACTATATTCTCAGAAATTAAATATGCATTATGATAATAATTTTACACATATAGAATCTCTTGATAATGATAGAAATATAACTCTTATTGAAAAAAATAATATTATGAAAATATATGGATTTAATCTAAAAGAAAAAGATCTAAAAAAGTTAGCTAATATTAATTTTTTAAAAAATGCAAAAGTTAACTTTTTTGCATTAGAAACCAATCAATCTACATCTATGCATGGTTTTATAAAAATAAACAAAGGTTATATAAAAGAACTTAAAGCATTTAATAATATTATAGCTTTTATTAATTTAATACCATCTCTTGTTACATTTGATAGTCCTGGATTTTCTAAAAAAGGCTTTAAAATAAGAGATGGACATATTGATTATATTTATGACAAAGGAATTTTATATATCAAAAAAGCTTATTTAAAAGGAAATAATTTAAAATTTAAAGCTCAAGGATATATAGATTTAGTAAAGAAAACAATAAAAATGAATGTAGATGCCACAATAATAGTCAAACTTATAAAAGATATACCTATTGTAAATTATATAATTCTTGGAAAAGATGGAGGAATAACTATAAAACTACTAGTTTCTGGAAAATTAAATGATCCGAAAGTAGAAAAAAATTTAGCAGAAGAAGTTATAGAAGCTCCTTTTGGAATTATAAAAAGAACCCTTGTTACTCCTTTTAGAATATTTATAAAAGAATAATTATTCTTCTACTAATACTATTTGGTAATTATTCTTCTTTACAATTACACTTCTATTTTTAGGAACCATTCCTTCATTAGCTTTTAAAGTTTCTATTTCTCTTTGAAGTTCTTGAATTTGATCTTTTAACTGTAAAATAATATCTATTCCAGCTAAATTAACACCCATATCTCTAGCTAATGTTAAAATAACTTTTAATTTATCTATATCCCTTTGAGAATATAGTCTCATTCTACCTTGTGTTCTACTTGGTTTCAAAAGTCCTTCTCTTTCATATTGTCTTAATGTCTGAGGATGAATATTCATAAGCTCTGCTACTACACTAATTAAATATACCGGTTCATCATATCCATGCATTTTAACCTCCTTATATTTTATCTGGAAGCTTTTCTTCCATTATTTTTGCAAGTTCTGTATCTAACTCTTCAACTTTTGGTAATACTACATTTAATTTTAAATATAAATCACCTTTTCCAGCTACACCATATCCTTTTACTCTAAGTTTTTGCCCATTCTTAGAATTTTTTGGAATTTTAACTGTAATTTCTTTTTGTAAAGTCTGAACTGGAATTTTACCACCAAACATCATTACTTTTAATGGTACATCAATTGTTTTAATTAAATCATTTCCATTTCTTTCATATTCTGGACTTGGAGCTACTTCTACTTCAATAATCAAATCACCTCGTTGTCCATTATATGATTTACCTTTACCTCTAACTCTTAATTTTTTACCACTAGTTATTCCTGCTGGTATTTTTAAATTAACAGTTTCTCCATTTATATTAACAGAATGAGTTCCACCCATTACCGCTACATTAAATGGTATAGTCATTCTAGCGTGAATATCTAAATCTGGTTGCTGATATCCACCACCAAATCCTCCAAAACCATCAAATCCTCCAAAACCACTGCTTTGTCTTCTTGAACTTCCAGAAAATCCTCCACCAAAAATATTTCTTAAGATTTCATCTAAATCAACATTAGCTCCCCCTTGTTGTTGATAAAAATCGTGGAAATTTTGATTACCAAACATAGCATCACCAAACTGATCATATTGTTTTCTTTTTTCTTCATCACTTAATACCTCATATGCTGCATTAATTTCTTTAAATTTTTCTTCACATTCTGGTTTTTTACAAATATCCGGATGATATTTTCTTGCTAATTTTCTATATGCTTTTTTTATTTCAGCCTGAGTTGCATTCTCAGATATTTCTAGTGTTTCATATAAACTTTTTGCCATTTTCTAATCCTTTCTATAAAATATTACTTTCCAAATTTAATAATATATTATACAATAAAATTGAGTTAATGTCAATCAATTTTATTAAGTTCATATAAAGATATCTAGAAAGAAATAGTAAAATACTTTAAAATAAAAAAAGAGAAATTTTAGGATAGAAAGTATTTATTAAATCTTAGTTTTTATTAAGTATTTTTATATCTTAACTTATTTTTATATCTTAACTGATAAGTGATATCCCCAGCTCCAAATCCTATAACAAGGCCTTTTTTTATAACTTTTATTATTTCATCATCTTTTGAAACTTCTAATTTTTTAGTAGTAGTTTCTAATTTATCAGCAAAAATAGGATTATATTTTTTAAATAGAGTTTCAAAATCAATATCTTTTTTTATCTCTCCTGCACTCCATACAGGTAAAATAATTAATTCATCAATTCCATCAAAACATTCTTGAAATGCAGTTAAATTATCAATAGTTCTTGAATATTTATGAGGTTGCCAAATAGCAATTATTTTATCTATCTTTTTTAATTTAGCAAATTTTTTAGCAGAATGTAGTGTAGCTTTTATTTCTGTTGGATGATGAGCATAATCATCAATTATTACAAAATCATCAAAATTTTGTAAAATATCAAATCTTTTTTTTATACCTTTATAATTTTTTAAATTTTCTTTAATTTCTTCAATTGATAGTTCATTCATAGCAGCTTTTATGGCTAAACTTGCATCAAGTGCAATATGTTCTCCAAATCCATAGACTTCAAAAGCTTCATCCATAAATTTAAAACTCATAAAAGGAAGATTATCAATTAATTTATATTCAATTTCACTAATATCATTTATTGATACACTTTTAGCATTTTGTTTATATAAAAATTCATCATCTTTGCATACTACTCTGATTTTAGCTTCATCCAAAAATTTTTGATAATGCGAATAAAACAAATTATAATCATAATTATAAAATTCCATATGTTCAGGTTCTGCATTTGTTACAATAGCACAATATGGATTTGAGTCTATAAAACTTCCATCACTTTCATCAGCTTCAAAAACTAAAATATCACTGTTTTTATTAATTCTTGCATTTGAATTAAAATCCTTACTTTCAGCTCCAATTAAAGCATTAGCATCTTTTAAAATAGATGCTAAAATTGCACTTGTTGTACTTTTTCCATGTGCTCCACAAACGGCGTAAACTTTTTTATCATTTACGACCATCTCTAAAGCTTCTCTTCTAGAAAGTGTTTTAATTCCTCTTTTTCTAGCTTCAACAAGTTCTGGATTATCATTTTTTGCAACTGCAGTATAAATAAGCAAATCCTGATTATTGATTGCTTTACTTGAATGAGGAATAGTTACTTTTATTCCTTCTTTTTCAAGTTTTTTAGTCAAAGTCGTTTCGGCAATATCACTTCCACTAATTTCGTGTCCATAACTTTTAAGTAGTCTTGCAATACCACTTAAACCTATCCCACCTATACCAACAAAATGAATTTTCAATTTTTACTCACTAAATTCTTTTGCAAAAGTCTCTCTATGTTTAATTACAAGTTCATCAACCTCATCATTAAAATTCATAAAAAACATTTCATATTCATCATCTTCATTTTCAGGATTTACATAAGTATCCAAAAATTTCTCAATTGGCATTTTTTCAAGTACACCTAAAACAAACATACTAAATGCTTCTTTTAAATTTTCATCATTTACCATATAAACTAAATCATATCCTAAATCTTTAGCTTCCTTAAATTCACCTTCGCTCCATAATTCAAGAAAATATTCAAATAAAGCTCTAATTACATACATATCTTTTGGATATTCTAAAAACTCTTTATTTTCACTTCTTTCATTTAAAACTACGATAGCTTTTTCTAATATTTCACCAAATAGGTCATTTATTCTATTTTCATCACCATCACTATTCATTAAGTGATCAAATTCTTTATACTCTTTTTCTAAAAACATCTTTTATCCTTTAAAATTTTTTATTCTAAGAAGTGCTTCTTTTGTTGATTTTTCATCATATACAAGAGCAATTCTTACAAAACCTTTTCCAACTTCTTCTCTACTCATAAAACTACCAGGCATAACTTTTACACCCTCTTCCTCCCACAACTTTTTAGTAAATTCAATATCATCATCTACTTCAAGCCAAATATAAAAAGTAGCTTTTGGAATTTCAATACCCAAAATTTCTTTCGCTAATTCAAAATTTTTTTTATACTCTTTTCTAAACTCTTCAGTATGACTATCATCACTCCAAGCAACTGCTGCTGCTTTTTGAAGAGGTAAAGGTGATGCACAACCAACATAAGTTCTATATAAAAGATACTCTTTTAAAATCTCACTGTCTCCAGCAATAAATCCACTTCTAAGACTTGGTGCTGAGCTTCTTTTTGAAATAGAATTAATTGCTAAAATATTTTTAAATTCACTATTATCAACTTTTTTAGCTGCTTCTAAAATTGAAACTGGTTTTTCATCAAAATAAAGTTCACTATAACACTCATCACTCAAAATTACAAAATCATTTCTAAGTGCTGCTTCAACCCATTCACACATCAAATCCATATCCATTACACTTGCACATGGATTGTTTGGAGAATTTAAAATCACTAAATCTTCATCACCAATTAATTGAGATGGATGATTTAAAAACTTATTCTCTTTTGTAAGAGCCATTTTATTCATTTTTGAACCAATTGCAATTGAAGCACCTTCATAAATTTGATAAAAAGGATTTGGAAAAGCTATACTTTTTGCTTCTAAAAATGCTGGGAAATTAAATAACACTTCTCTTGTTCCATTTACTGGTAAAAGTTCATTTTCATTTAATTCAACATTAAATCTTCTTTTTACAAATCCCCTAATTGATTCTTTTAATTCAGGAATACCTGCAGTTGCAGGATATTTATTTAAAAACTGAGAGTTTTCACACAAAGCTTTTTGAATAAATTCAGGTGTATCAAATTGAGGTTCACCAATTGTTAAGATAAATTGTTTATCTTTTTTTGGTGTAATATCACTTAATAATTCATTTAATTTTTGAAAAGGATATTTTTCAAATGTCATTTAATTACCTTCACAAGAGCAAGTTCTATTTTAAATCCTTTTTGAGCTAAAATTTTCACTTCTACCTCATCACCTACATTTACAATATCCTCAACTCTATTAACTCTTGTATCACTAAGTTTTGAAATATGAAGTAATCCTTCAACTCCATCAGCAATCTCTACAAAAGCACCAAAATTAGCCACTCTTTTTACTTTTCCTTTTACAATACTTCCCACTTCTACTTTTGGAACTTCTTTTTCAGGAACATCTACTATTGAAATAATATAATTTTTAGCATTTTCAACTACTTCTTTATTACTTCCAGTAACTTTTACATTTCCTGTTTTTCTATCAAGGTCAATACTTACTCCAAATTTAGCAATAATATCTTTAATAACTTTACCACCTTGACCAATAATATCTACTATTTTATCTGGAACAACTTTAAAATTAATAGTATGTGGTAATACTTTATCATTATAAACTATCTCTTCTTTCGCTTTTTCCATAAGTTCTAATATATAATATCTTGCTTCTTTTGCTTGATACAGCGCTTCTTTTAAAACATTAATTTTAACTCCACCAAGTTTAATATCCATTTGAAGTGCAGTAATTCCATCATAAGTTCCAGTTACTTTGAAATCCATATCTCCATCGTGATCTTCAAGCCCCATAATATCAGTTAAAATTGCATATCTTTCATTTTCTGTAATAAGTCCCATAGCTACACCTGCAGCTAATTTTTTAAGTGGAACTCTTGCAGCAGTAAGTGCTAAACTTGCACCACATACAGTTGCCATTGAACTACTTCCATTACTTTCTAAAATCTCACTTACAACTCTAACTGTATCTTCAAATTCAGGATCAATCAAACATTCAATTGCTCTTTTTGCTAAATTTCCATGTCCTAACTCTCTTCTTGCTGGCGGTCCTATTCTATCAGCTTCACCTACACTAAATGGAGGGAAATTATAATGAAGTATGAATTTTTCTAATTTATCAGCTTTATCTGTAAGATTTGAATACATTTGTGCATCCATCTCTCCACCTAAAGTAGCAACTGCTAAAGCTTGTGTTTGTCCTCTTGTAAACAGACAACTTCCATGAGCTGATGGTAATAAATTTGTTTCAATTGTAATATTTCTAATATCAGTTAATCCTCTTCCATCTGCTCTAACACCTTTATCAAGAATAGAAGTCCTTACAATATCTTTTTTAATACTACTTACAGCATTATAAACAAAATCAAAATCTTTATCTAATTCATTTGCAATTTTTTTAGCAACATTATTTAAAATACTTGCTCTTTCACTCTTAGCTAAATGTGAAATTGCTTCTTTTATTTCTTCAAAATAGTGATCTCTTATATAATTTTCAAGTTCTTTATCTTCTTTTACATCTCTAAGCTCTATTGTAATAGGCTCTTTTTTTAGTGGTTCAAATGCTTCTTTATAAACACTAGTAGCCGATTTTATAGCTGCTTGAGCTTTTAATAAACATTCAATAAACTCATCTTCACTAAGTTCGTTTGTATGATAAATAGTTACAGGCTCTTCTGCCATCATCGGCTCTGTAATATCAACTTCTGGAACTTCAATAATTTGAACTTCTTCTTGTCCTTGTGCTTTAAACTCTATCATAAGTAGTTCATCTTGTGTTCCACTTACATACATATCAAAGTCACCACTTTCTAACTGACTTAAAGTTGGATTAACTACTATTTCACCATCAATTTTTGTAAGTCTAACACCATATACAACTTTATCTATTGGTAAATCACTTAAATAAAGACATAAACTAGTCGCATTCATAGCAGCAGTTTGTAAATCTGATTCTTCATTTGCACTTAGAACAATTGTATCAATAACTGTATTATACGCATAACCTTTTGGAAAAAGTGGTCTAATACTTCTATCAATAATTCTTGATGTAAGTGTTTCAAAATCCCCTGGTTTTGCTTCTCTTTTTACAAACCCCGCTGGAATTTTACCCATAGCATAAGCTTTTTCTATATATTGAACTACAAGTGGAGTAAAATCTTCTTCAATTAGCTCATCTTTATCATAAACTAATGTTGATAATATTACTGTATCACCTTCTCTAAATAAAACTGCACTATTTGCTTGTTTTGCAACTTTATTCAATTCTACAATTTGTTCTTTACCATTTACTAATAAATCTATTTTTTTATAACTCATATTTATCCTTTCTATCTTCAAAATAAAAATCAGTTTCTACATAATTTTCTATTTCATAAACAAAATAGCAGTAGTCACTAAGTTTTTTAACTTCTTTTGCCAAACTAAGAGGTACAATTGGCATAGCCACATCAACTTCTTTAGCTCCTGCATTTATACAACTTTTTATACAAACTTCAAGTGTAAGTCCTGTATTTGCTCCTTCATCTATAAGTATAACTTTCATATCTTTTAAATCAACTAAAGAATCCCCAAACCTATATTCATAAATATAAGGAATTATTTTTTCATTATAAAGTCTTCCAGCTTCTGAATATACAAAATCTTGTGATATATCAAAAGCATCAATTAATTCATCAATCAAAACAACATCTTTTGTTTCACTCACATAGCCTAATATACACTCTTTATTTATTGGTGAAACTATAGGTTCAGAAAAAAGATAATCAGCTTCAATAAATCCTAATTTTTTAGCAATTTCCTTTGCATAATAAACACCTTTTTCACTAATAGCTAAAATAATAGTTTCATCATCAATCTTTTCTATATCCAAAATAGCATAAAGCCTGTCTAATGCTTCTTCTTTATTTTTGAATTTTATCATATTTATTCCTAAAATCTAAACTTATTTTTATAAAACAGTTTAGGATACTGCTTTTTAATTTCATACTCATCAAATGTAAATTTATAATTTTCACAATATTCCATTAAAATTTTATAACTTTCATTTAATTTTTCCATCATTTTAGCATCACCTAAAATATCTGGATGATATTTTTTTGCTAATTTTTTATATTGTCTTTTAATATCTTTAATACTACTAAGCGGTGGAATATCCATAAAACTTAAAGCTTCTTTAATCTCTTTTATCATTTAAGTAAACTACTTCCTCCACTTGAAAGAATAGTTTTTAAATCATTATCACTAAATACTATTCCTAAACCTACAAATAAATTGGCTGATTCTTTATTTAAAAAATTATCATATCCAACATATAAATTTATATGATTAAACATTTGATATCTTGCTTCAACTCTTGCATGTGCATTATCGCCTCTAATATCATTAACAGCATTGAAATCATAAGCTTCAGCACTTAACTTTAATTTATCATTAAACATAAAATAATCTATACCAACACCTCCAGTTGAATCAATAATACCTCCTCTTAAAAGAGTATTATTATATCTTTTTCCAAGCTCAGCCGTTATAAAAGTTTTTGCTTTTATATGTTTATCTTGATTTATATACTCTTTTTTTGTATAATCTTTTGTAGATGTTGCTCCTAAAATATAATACTTATCCGGTTTTGGTCGATATGCTACTAATGCTCTCGTCTCGGCATAGCTATCTTTTGTCATCTGATAAGTTGCAATATCTACATCAAGTTCACTTTTACTTAAAGATGAAAAATAATCATCTAATTTATCAAATGCACTACCTCCACTTGTAAAAAATGTATCAGCAGATGCTACTGCGTTATGTAAAGATTTTTTATTTTCTACTAAAATATCAGTCGCATTATCTTCTAAAGAAGCAAATTTATCTATAAGAATTGGTAACTTTTTATTTATAGTAATTCCAGTCTGTTTAAACTCTAATGTTAAATCATCTAATTGAGCCATAATTTTTGGTAATTTAGAATTTATAGTTTTACCTGTTGTTTTAAATTCAGCATTTAAATCATCAATTTGTTTCATAATTTTAGGAAGTCTTTCATTAATAGTAACCATAATTTGTTTAACCCCACTGATAGTATCTTTTAAATCACTTCTATTTTCAGCTAATATCCCTTTAAAATACTCCGTTCCAATTTTTAAATTAGCCAATGTTTGTTGAAAATTATTAATTGTATTTTTATCTAAGCCATTATTTAATTTTCTTACTAATAGTTTAAATTCTTCAGCTGCTGCATTAATTGAATCAACAGCTTCATCAAAAGAGGCTATTTTTTTATATTTTTTTATACTTTCTCCAGCTGTTAAAAATTCATTTGAATTAGATGGAATTATTTCAATATATTTTCCACCAAGCATTGAATCTTGAGATAAACTAATTATAGAGTTTTTTGGAATTTTAACACCTTTATTTATAAAAAGTTTTAATTTAACTTCATCGTTATGAAGTGTTTTATCTTCTAAATATCCAATATCAACACCTCTTAATTTAATTTTTGCATTTTTTTCTAGCCCTGTAGCATCATTTATATAAGCATAAACCGTATATCCTTTTTTAGCAAAGTTTGAAAAACTATTAACTTGCATACTTAAAATAAAAAGTGATAAGAAACCTAAAAAAACAAATAATCCTATTTTAGTTTCTGTTCTCATTCATCAGCCTTTTTAGTCTTTAATTGATATTGTTGTTTAATTCCACCTAATGGAATAAATTCCACTTCAAAATAAATTGTTTTTCTAATTATACCGGAAACTCCATCAGTAGTTAATACTGGAGTAATTTCTCGTTTTAAGCTAATACTATAATTCCAACACTGCTTGCTCATACTAATACCTAAAAGCCAATATTTTTGTATTTTAAGTCTTAAATCATAATTATAATCTGCAAATAATTTATGTACTTTATCAAATTTATAATATCCATTTATATCATAAGATTCAGTTTGTTTATGATTATAAGAATATTTTCCTTCTAATTTATATTTTTTATTATCATATCCTAATGTAAAAGAAGTATATTTTATTTGATGTATATCATAAGAATAAGTAGTTTTATCATTAACATAAAAATTTTTATAATTTATATTCAAAATATTATATAAATCAGATAATTTATTTGTTGTATTATTATCAATATAATAGACTTGAGAGAAAGAATGATAAATAGTTAAATTTTTACTTAAAAGATATTGTTCAAGTGATAGTTTTATATTTTTTTTAACTTTATAATCTCCTAAATAATTACTATCATTTTCATTTTTATAGTATCTATTATTAAAAGAATAAGAAATTGACGGAATAATACTGTGAGAAAAACTATTATACTTTTTAGATAATAAAGAATATAGCTTTAGATGTGTGTCATTTGTATAATGTTTAGCAACTATATCTCTATTATCACCTCTTTCATCAACTTGTGCATAATTAAAGTCCTCTTTAATATTAAATTTAAGATAATTATCAAACATATTAACTTGATAACCAAGTGGAACAAACAGTGTTTTTTTAACTGCTTTATATCCAGTTTTTCTAGTATAATTATATGAATTAAAATCTATACTATACAAAAATTTATCAAATGGATTTGTACTAAATTTATGATACTGAAGTTGTGGTAACAGTTGCATAGTATCACTATTATCATCTTTTGTTGTATCTTTAAAATATTTTCCATATAATCCAAAATAGTTATCTTTATAAATAGAATAATAATTTATAGTAGATGTCACTATTTTATCCGTTAAATAACCTGTATTAAATTTATTGGCAGGATCTAAATAAAAATAGTCTGTATCACTAGAATTTTTTATGTCCATATAAAATTTATCATTATAAATTAAATCTTTATTAGTATATAAAAAGCTCCAACCATTATGATTTTTCTTTTCTAAATTATATTGCTTTTGATATTGTTCTTTATCACTAAATTTACCAATTTTAAATTCAGCATTAGAAGTAGAAGAATGAACAAATCTAAAAGTAGAATAGATACCTTTTCCTCTTTTAGTTCTAATTGTCGGATCAATTTCTAAATCCGCTGCATCTCCAAATATTTGGTAATATGGCTGAGTGAATAAAAATCCTTCACTACCTAAAAATCCAATTGTAGGCCTTAAAAATCCACTTCTTCTCGTTTTATCTGTAGAAAAACCTAAATAAGGAAGATATAAAATAGGAATATTTTTTACATATAAAGTTGGATTATACAAATCAACCCATTTAGTTTTTTTATTATATACAGAACTACTTGAAATTATTTTCCAATCTGGAGAACTTGGATTACAAGTAGAAGTAATCATATTATCTACATTATAAATTTCACTTTTTTGAGTCATTTTTTTACCACTCATCCAGGTTAAATCATCAAAATTAAGCATAAAAAAAGGTATTACTTTTATATTTTTTGTATTCAAATCAATATAAGCTCTATCTCCAGTAATTACACTATTTTTTTTATAATTAACATATACATTTCCCTCAGCTATTATAGAGTTTTGAATTTTATTATAAATAATTTTATTACCGCTTAATACAATATCATTTTTTATAAAAGTCCCATTTGTAACTATTACTATATTATTTTTTGAAATAGCTTTAACTCCAAATACTTTTATATTTTCTGCAAATGTAAATAGTACTATACAAAATATTAATATGAATTTAATCATTAATTACTACTACTTTTGAAAATTTATCGTGAATAGTTTGAGTAAAAGGATTCGTTAAAGCATACAACATTCCTAAATAAAAAAACATTTCATCGAAGTTTCTAATAATTGCTCTAATAAAAGATTGCCACCAAGAAGGATTATCCAAAAGATAAATATCAACTGTTCTTATTCTTGCTACCATTTTACCAATAGTTTTTCCATAAAGATGAATAAAAATAGTATGATAAGTTGTTTTTAAAATAATAAAATAGATAATCATAGAATTTGTAACTTCTAAAAGAGCAATCATATTATCTGCAACACTTATAAATTTATCATAAAATGCAACAAATATAATAAGGGATACTAACAGTTCATCAATTGAATATGCATACACTCTTTTAGAAAAACTAGAAGGAGTAAATCCCTCCATCTCTAACTTTTTTTCTAAATTCATTAAATAGCCTGATATGCTATATCTTTTCTATATTTCATACCATCAAAATGAACACATTCAACTATTTTATATGCTTCATCTCTTGCTTCTTTTACATTTTTACCCATTCCAACACATACTAAAACTCTTCCACCAGTTGCCCATAATTTTTCATCTTTGTTAGCAACTCCAGCATAAGAAATATGTCCATTTAATTTAGATAATTTTTCTTCATCAATTGTAATAACTGCCGGTTCACTACTTGAATATGGATAATTTTTTGAAGCACAAACAACTCCAACTGC
>JAUUDM010000039.1 GCA_030826765.1 Nautiliales bacterium | reverse complement strand
TGTTTTATTACTAAATATAGCATTAAATGAGATAAATAAGCTAGAACAAATTCAGAAAAAATTATATTTAATTTCTTGGAAAATTTCTCTAAATTAAAATAAGAAAAATTACTAAAATTTAGTTTTTTCAGGATTGACTACTTTAGTGTTATTGACTAAAGTAAATTTATAAGTTATAATTACAAAAAATAACAATAGGAGACGCAAAATGGTAATTAAAAAAGAAGCAGCAAAAATTATACTGGATTTGTTAAATTCAGATAAAGAAACGTTAAAAACAGAAGCTTTAAACAATGAAGCAGTAGAAGAGTTAAATTTAAGTGGAATTATAAGTTTTCCAATGCCAGCCGTTATAGAGCTTACATATGGTGGGAAAATAGTAGCTGATGTTTTAAATAGAGTAAAAGATAGTATAACATCAATAGATGAATGGAAAGATGATTTTAAATGGATAAGTAGTGAAATAATTGTAATGATTGATTCAAGTATCAAAAATAAAAATAAAACTACAAAAGTTACAAATGAAGAACTTGAAAAAAGAGGATTTGCAAAAAATTCAAAACTAACTCAAGAAGCAATTGATTTATATGAAGCTTATCAAACTTTAAATCCAGAATTGGTAATAGATGCAGAATTAGCTAAATATATAAGAAAATCTCCAATGGGGCCAACTAATTCACATTATTTACCAATTGAAGGTAATAAAAAAGATTTACTTGAAGCTATGAGATTAATCGCTTATTCAGTACCAGCAGGTGAATATTTCACATTTACAGAACTTGGTCAAGCAGTAAAAGAAACATTAACATATGGTGGATGGGCAGATGAAGGAAGTGTTTTAGATTTATCTATTTTAGAAGATATTGCAAAAGTAGCAGATGGAGAAGAAATTGATTTAGATTCTCTTGTTAATCTTGAAGCACTTGGATATATTGCAAATATAGATGAATTAACTCAAGCTGGAGAAAAAGCTTTAGAAGTTTATAAAATCTATAAAGATAAAATAGAAAAACCTTTAAAAACATTCGCAATTGAACAAGAAGAAGTTGAAATATTAAAAATAATTCAAAAAATTTGGAATGAAAAAGTTGTGAATAATCCAGAAGAAACACCAACTTTTGATGAAATCAGAGCAGAATTAATTGATAGAAAAGTTAAAGAATATAAAAAATTAATTGAAAAATATGGTAAAAAACTTGATCAAATGCCTAAGAAAAAACAAGAAATTGCTAAGAAATTTGTTGATTTAAAAGATAAGAAAAAATGGTTCGATGATAATTTTGATTTAAGAGCATATTTATATTCACTTGAAGCATTTGGTTTAATTACAGAAGGTATAGATGAAAAAGGAAAAGCAGTTTATTTTGTAACAGAAAATGGTGAAAAAGTTATAAATGATCAAAAAGATGAAAGAAGTATTCATAGTTACTCAGTAAAAACACTTGCAATTTCAAATAAAATTTTCTCAGCACCAAATAGAGAATGGGTAGAAGAAGCTAAAAAAGAGAGAATTTTAGGAACATATGAGCCAACTAAATCAGGACTTATGTACGAAGAATTAGCAACTAATAAAAAATTACCATTTATTACAAGATATGAAATGGATATTTTCAAATCAATTCCAAGTGCAGGAATAGCTTGTGAAGAGCTTTTAAATGGAAAAGATGAAGTAGAAAAAACAAGAATTTTAGAAGCACTTGATAAAGTTGAAGCAAAAGGTTTCATCGAAATATTACCAGATGGACATATTGTTGAAACTAAATATGGAGAAATGATGGATGAAGCAATGAGTGCAGTTCCAGAAGGATTTGGAGCGCCAGTTAATCCTACAATTTATAGAGTTGTAAAAGCGATAGCAGATACTGGTAGTATGTATGTAAAAGAGAAAAAAATAAGAATTTTACCTAAAAATGTAAAAGAAGCTGTTAAAAAATCAGGTCTTACTCCAGAGAAATTTAATAAAGCATATATCGCAGCAAGAGAAGCAAGATATCTTGGAAAAAATAGTGTTAATGAATCAGGTTTATTAATGCTAGAAGCGGTAGAAGTTTTAAACTCTTAAGTTAGTAACTATTAGAATTTATGTTAGTCTTTAAGACTGACATAAATCTATATAAAAATATTTATTTTTATTAAGTTTTTAATTAGTGGATAAAAGTTTAATATTTTTATCCATTTTTTATTAGTTTTTTTCTACTCTATGTCCTACAAATTTACTCATATTATTTAATATTTTATTACCTCTCCTAAATCCAACTCCACATCCTTCATAAGCGAAAAATACTCCTGCTTGATAAGAATTTCCTTTTTCATCTGTTGGAAGTTCTACATATTCTTGATAAACAGGTTTGAAGTTTTCATATTCCCCACCATTTTCTTCTATAATATTTCCATTTTCATCAAATATAGATATATTTTCACCTTCTCTTCCAAATGCTACTTTTTTTACATAAGGTTTATTTTGTAATGGTTCGAAACTTGTTTCTAAAAGTAGTGGATGATTTGGATATAAATCCCATAAAATCTTTAAAAATCTTTTACTTTGAAACATTAGTGTATAAGCGGGATTTAAAATAATAGCTTTTTGGTTTTTAACTATGTTTGTAAGATAAAGAGCTAAATCTGCTTCTTCTATTGCTATACTTTCCCAAGGAATAAGTTTGAATAAATATTCATATTCTTCATCTTCATAAAAAATTCCATCATCACTAAATTCAATAGCTTCAATATAAGCAAATTTAGTTACAAATCCTGCTTCATCTGCTATTTTTTGAAGAAGTTTTGTAGTGTTTTCATCTTCAATATTTCCTTTTACAGAAGTAAAAAGAATTTTCCAACCTTCATATAATTCATCAAATTCAGCAGTATCATTATCTAAAACAACTAATCTTTTGAAATTTTCTCTGATTGCTTCATAAACAAAATTAAACTGCATCTCTTCATCAAATCCATTAGCTTTTAGCATTGCCCATTGAATAATTGCTGTTTCAAAAAGAGCAGTTGGAGTATCTGCATTGAATTCTAATAATTTAATAGGTTTTCCATCAACTCCGCCAGCAAAATCAAATCTTGAATAGATATGCCAATGAACATCATTTTCCCAAGAAAGTTTTACAAGCTCAATTAAATTAAATGGAATATCAAGCTCGTGAAGTAAATCATTTTCTATTACATAGTCCCCAGCTTTTACGAACATTTCATAAAGCTCATTTGCTGCGTTATAATAATTTTCAGCTTCTTTTTCACTCAAAACTACTATTTCATTTGCTACATAACTTGTATTATCACTATCTGTATGCCATACAAAACCAATACTTTCTAAAAATTCATTAGTTAATGGATTTATTTTTTGTAATTTCATAATTATCCCCCAAAACGACTTGAATGAGATGACGAACTTGAACTTGATTTGAAAAATCCACTTCTTCTGCTTGATGAAGAATGAGTTGTTGAACTTCTTTTAAATGCATTTTTGCTTCTTTGCATAACAGAAGGAGATGAGTAACTTCTTGCTCTTGTTTTTTGATAATTTGGATTATTAAAAAGTTTACTTCCTATCCAGCTACCTATAATTGCACCTGCAGCACTTGCTAAAATAGTCTCACCTAAACTCATTCCACCACTGCTCATCTCTGGATTTGTAAGAGGAGAAGTTCCGTTTTCTATCTTTTGGTCAGCTTTTTTTACTAATTCATCAAGTTCTTCTTTTGATAAAATTCTTTTATTTCCATTTAACTCTTCTAAAATAATTGTAGTTTCATCACTTGGCACTTCACTAACGATTTTATACTCTTTTGGAGCCACTTCTTTTACTACAACTGTAGCTCCCTTTTTTTGAGATTCTTCGAAGTGGTTATTATCTTCTTTAGAATTACATCCGATTAAATTTAGAGCTACAATTGCTCCTAATCCACCAGCTATTGCATAATTTGATATTTTTCTTAAAAATGGTTTCATCTATTCTCCTTTTATATTTTTTACAAATTCTTTAATTTTTTTAACTGCTATTTTTAATTCTTCTATATTTTTTGTATAAGCAATTCTGACAAATTTATTCGTATTATTTGAGCCAAAATCTATACCAGGAGTAATTGCAATCTGTTTTTCTTCAAGTAATTTTGTACAAAATTCTAATGAATCTATTTTATATTTACTTATATCACACCACAAATAAAATGCTCCATCTACAGCACTTATATCAAAAATATCTTTTAATTCATTAAATAAAAAGTCTCTTCTTTGTTTGAATAAATTTTTTGTTTGTTCTAAATATTCATAATCAAATGCTTCTAATGCAGCATATTGAGATAGAGTAGGGGCTGAAATTAGTATGTTTTGAGCTATTATTTCAGTTTGTCTGATTAGGTTATCTGGAACGATAATCCAACCAATTCTAAATCCAGGCATACAAAAAAACTTACTAAAGCCATTAATTATTATTGCATTATCATTAAATTTTAAAGCGGTTGTATATTCTTTGTCATAAACAAGTCCGTGATATAGTTCATCTGAGATTAGTAGTTTATTGTTTTTTTTACAAAAAGAAGCTAAATTTTTTAGATTTTTATTATCATAAATAGTTCCAGTTGGATTGTTTACTGCTGATATTAAAAGTGTATCAAAATTTAAATTTTTTAAATGTTCGGGAGTTATTTGATAATTTGTACTTTTATCTACATTTATTTTTATAATTTCTTTATTTTCTAATTCTCCAAAATTATCATAGCAAGGATAACTTGGGTCAGCAATTGCTATTTTTTTTGCAAAATAGTAAGCCATCAAAAATGCAGTAGATGTTCCTGTAGTTACAATAATTCTATCTGGATTTACATCAACATTATAAAATTTTTTATAATGAAGTGAGATTTTTTCTCTTAATTCATATAAGCCTTTTGATTCAGTATAAAAAAATTTATTGTTTGAAATTGCTTTTTGTGAGGCTTCTATGACTTTTGGTGAAGGAAGTATGTCAGGTTCACCGATTTCGAGGTGTATAGCGTTTGGATATTTTTGTGCTTTCTTGACAATATCCATTACGATAAAAGGTTTCATAATAAAAAGTAAGAAAAAAGAGGATTAAACTCCTGCTTCTTCTCTTCTTTGTAAATATTCCCAATATTCATCAGTATGTTTTTGCCATGCATCAATTAAATGTTCATTACCTTTTTTGAATAGGTGAGAAAATCTTCCTTGAGCCCCTAAGTAATCTCTTACTGGGATTTTATTTTTAGGTCTATAAGTAATTGTTAATTTTGTTCCATTTTCAATTTCATATAGAGGGAATACACAACTATCAACAGCTAAATCACTAATCATAATAGTATCAGCTGGGTCAAATTTCCATTCTGTTGTACATGGACTTAAAGTATTAAGGAATACTGGACCTTCTGTATCGAAACCTTTTGCTGCTTTTGTAGCTAAATCTTTCCATTTTGATGGAACAGCTGTAGCAACATAAGGACATCCGTGATGAGACATAATCATAGTTAAATCTTTTTTCCAATTTTTCTCACCATAACTTATTCTTCCTCTTGGAGATGTTGTTGTGTGAGCACCAACTGGAGTAGCTGAACTTCTTTGCCCACCTGTATTCATATAACCTTCGTTATCTAAACATACATACATAAAGTCGTGTCCTCTTTCAGCTGCACCACTTAAAGATTGGAAACCGATATCATAAGTTCCGCCATCTCCACCAAATGCTAAAAATTTAGCTGGTTTGTCAACTGGTAATTTACCTTTTCTTTTAAGAGCTTTATACATAGCTTCTGCACCAGAGATTCCTGCTGCTGCATTTTCAAATCCGATGTGTAACCAAGAAACATCCCAAGATGTATATGGATAAATTGATGAACAAACTTCTAAACAACCAGTAGCTGTAGAAACTACGATATCATCTTCAGTAGCATTAACTACTTCTCTAACGATAATTGAGTGAGCACAACCTGGACAAAGTCTATGTCCCCCTTGAAATCTATCAGGAGTTGTTGCAAATTCTTTTAAATTTCCTATATTTTTCATATTATTCTCCTACTTTAAAAAATGATAACTCTGGACCTCTAAGGTTAATGAATTTTTGAAGTGGAGTAACTCTTTTTCCAGCTTCTGCATTCATTGCTAAATCTTTGAATACTTCTAAATTGTGTGCAACAGTTGTATCTCTTCCACCAAGTCCATAAATATATCCAGTTATAATTGCATTTTGACCAAATGCATTTATTGCACCAGCAACTTCATTATGTAATGCACCAATTGTTCCCATTGGACAATTTCTATCAAGTGCTGCTATAGCTTTTACATTTTTTAGAGTTTCAGCCATTTCTTTAATTGGGAAAGGTCTAAAACTTCTTGGACATACAACACCAGCTTTAATTCCTGCTTTTCTTGCTTCATCAGCAGCAATTTTAGCTGTTTCATAGTTACTTCCCATTGCAACGATTGCAACTTCAGCATCTTCCATATTGTGAGATTCTACAAGTTTATATTCTCTTCCTGTTAATTCTTTGAATTCAGCAAATACTTTTTCAATAACTTTTGGAGAATCCATTAAAGCTTTATGTTGTCTTGCTTTATGTTCAAAATGCCACTCTTCTTCTGTTTGAGCACCATAAGTTACAGGGTGGTCAAAATCTAACATTGGATTTTTTTGTTTATAATCACCAACAAATTTATAAGCAGTTTCATCATCAAGTGGCTCAACTATTTGTGCTGTATGTGAAACTAAGAAACCATCTTGGTTAGTTGTAACAGGAAGTCTAACATCTTCATCTTCTGCAATTTTAAATGCACATAGTGTCATATCATAAGCTTCTTGTGGATTATTTGCTATTAAATGAATCCACCCTGCATCTCTACCAAGATATAAATCACCATGGTCTCCGTGAATATTAAGTGGAGAAGCTAATGCTCTATTTACAACAGTCATAACGATTGGTAATCTCATACCACTTGCTTGATATAAAACTTCTACCATTAAAGCATAACCTTGAGAAGAAGTCGCAGTTGCAACTCTACCACCAGCAGCACTTGCACCAACACAAGCACTCATTGCTGAATGTTCACTCTCAACCATCACAAATTCACCATCTACATATCCATCTGCTAAATAACTAGAATAATTTTGAACAATTGGAGTTGATGGAGTAATAGGGTAAGCCGCTACTACATCTACTTGAGCTTGTCTTAAAGCGTGAGATGCTGCTGTATTACCATCCCAAACTTCTTTTGTTTTTAATTCATATTTTTCAGCCATTATTTGTCCTTTTTCTCTTTTTTAGGCCAGTTAGCCAATGCATTATTATTATCTTCAAATTCTGGGAACATTAAAAGTGATTTGATAGGTGTAGGACATACTTCTACACATACTGCACAACCTTTACAATGATCGTAATCGATTCCAACAATGTTTGCTTGTTTTTTTCCTCTTTTGTTTACTACTTCTTCTACTATAAAGCAGCTGTCTGGACATGCTACCCAGCACATATCACAATCAATACATATATCTCTATTAAAAACAGGTTTTTCAACTCTCCAATCAGCTACTTTATAAGTTTTTGAATGGTCTCTTGAATAGTTTCCATTTTCATCGAAACTTTTTAAAACTGCACCAATTTCAAATTCATCCCAATTTTCTAATCTTTCTGTAGGTGTTGCCATATTTTATCCTTTTATTTTACTTCTTCCATAGCTCTTGTCATAGCTTTGATATTTCCATCTATAATTTTTTGAGGGAATTTAGACAAAATTACTTTCATTGTATCTAAAAAGCTTTCAGGTGAAACAACTTCACTAATTTTAATAAATGCTGCAAGTATTGGAGTATTTGGCATAGCTCTACCAATATCTTCTTGAGAAATTTTAATAGCATCTACAACAAATAAATTTTTACCTTTTAAGTGCGCTGCTTGAGGCATTGCTAATAATTCTTCTTTACTCATATGAGTTGTTACTATAAATTTTGTATTTTCGTGAGTATCATTTAAGATTTCTGGATTAAATACAAGTGAAGGGTCAATCACTAAAATATAATCTGGATTTATACCTTTAGAGTGGTCATTAATTGGCTCATCTGAAATTTTATCAAATGCCATCATTGGAGCTCCTCTTTTTTCTGCTCCATAAACTGAATATGCTTGAACATATTTACCTTGTTGGCTCATTACTTCTGCTAAAGCCTTTGCACCTGTTACAGCACCTTGTCCTGCACGAGAATGCCATCTTACATATAATTGCATATTATCTCCTATCTTTTTTTTGGATTTTAGCATATAAATTTGCTAATGTCAAAAAACTTTTTATAAGTTATACAAGTATATCTTAATTTTGTTTGTAGAAAGTTTAAAAAATTTAGAAATTTTTAGAAGAAATAAATAAAAGTTACAAAAAGTAACTTTTTAGAGTTATTTTAATAAACCTATTAAAGTTTCACCAGCTTTTAGTTTTTGTCCCACAATTACTTTTATTGTAGTCTCTTTTGGAATATAAATATCTACTTGACTTCCAAACATAATCATTCCATATCTTTGGCCTAATTCTATTTTTCCTTCATTTGTAAAATTTACTATTCTTCTTGTTATAAATCCAGCAATTTGATTAGTAACTACTGATATTTTTTCATTTTCAAAAAGAGTTCTATTTTGTTCATTAAGTTCACTGGCTTTTTCACTACTTAAAGCCAAAAATTCTCCGTGAAGATATTTTTGAGCTTTTAAGTTACCTTCTATTGGACTTCTTTGAATATGATTATCAATTAATCCCAATCTAATAGAGATTTTTATCATATTTTTTTCTGTAAAAAAAGGCTCTTTACATTCTGTTATTTCTATGATTTCACCATCAGATGGAGAGATAATTACATCATCTCCTTTTTCTTCTGGGATTCTTTCTGGGTTTAAGAAAAAATAAATCATAAAAGCAAAAAGAGAAAAGTATCCAATTTGCCAAATAGTATCAAATCTAAATATTATTGAAATAATAAATAAAATACCTGTCACAAAAATAAAAGGGTATCCTTCAGTTAAAATAATTTCAGTTTTCTTCATTTTTTGCCTCGATTGCTAATTTTCCATCTTTAAATTCTTCGATTAATTCTCTTACTCTCTCCCCTGAAATAACTTCTTTTTCTTGTAAATCTTTTACCATATTTTCAATAACTTCAGAATATTCTTTTAATTTAGCTTTTACTATTTTGTATCTTTCATCAAGTAATGATTTTATGTATTCATCAGTTTTTTGAGCCATCTCTTCACTATAATCTTTTTGGCTCATTCCACCACCTAAGAATTGATTAGTTTGTTTTTCAAGTACCATAAGACCGGCTACTTCAGTCATTCCATACATTCTAACCATACCTTTTATGATATCAGTAGCTCTTTCAAGGTCATTACTTGCCCCTGTTGAAATCTCTTTTATAAATACTTCTTCTGCCGCACGACCTCCAAGAAGTGTATCTATTTCTGCCATTAATTCGTGTTTTTGCATTAAATATTTGTTTTCTTCTGGTGTATTTAAAGTATATCCAAGTGCCGCCATTCCTCTTGGAACAACTGAAACTTTTTTTACCTTTTTAGCACCTTCTGTAACTTCTGCAATAAGAGCATGTCCACTTTCATGGTAACATACAATTCTTTTTTCTTTTTCATCAATTCTTCTGCTTTTTTTCTCAAGTCCGGCAATAGCTCTCTCAATTGCTTCTAAAAAATCAGATTGTTCTATTTCTTTTTTATTTGCTCTTCCCGCTAAAAGTGCTGCTTCATTTACAATATTTGCTAAATCTGCACCAGCAAGTCCAGCAGTCATTTTTGCTATATCTTCTAAATTTACATTTTTAGAAAGTTTATAACCTTTAATATGAACTTTTAATATTTCTATTCTTCCTTCATAGTCAGGTTTATCAACTAAAACTTGTCTATCAAATCTACCTGGTCTAAGTAGGGCAGGATCTAAAACTTCCGGTCTATTAGTTGCTGCTAACACGATTACAGGCACACCACCTTCAAATCCATCCATTTCGGCTAAAAGTTGATTTAGTGTTTGTTCTCTTTCATCATTTCCACCCATCATTCCACTGGCAGCTCTGCTTTTACCAATAGCATCAATTTCATCAATAAATATGATTGCAGGCGCTTCTTTTTTAGCTTCGGCAAATAAATCTCTAACTCTACTTGCACCAACACCTACAAACATTTCAATAAAACTACTTCCACTCACAGCAAAAAAAGGCACATCTGCTTCACCAGCTACTGCTTTTGCTAAAAGAGTTTTACCAGTACCTGGAGGACCTACAAGTAAAACACCTTTTGGTATTTTAGCTCCTAATTCAAGGTATCTTTGAGGCTCTTTTAGAAAATCAACTATCTCCTTTACTTCTTCTTTTGCTTCATCATTTCCTGCAACATCATCAAATTTTATATTTGGTTTTTCACTTGAAATTAGGTTTTTTGCTCCTCCACTAAGTATCCCACCACCAATTGATTTTTGCATTCTATTTGCCAGAAACATCCAAATACCAAAAAATATAGCAATAGGGATAATCCAACCAAATATTAAATCATTTATCCAACTTGTATCTGTAATGGCTCCATAGGGGATATTGTGTTTATCTAGTAAAGGTATAAGTGTTGTATCTCCTGCTACTTTTTGAGTAATTACAGTAGAGCCATCTTTTGTTTTAGCTTTTATTAAAGTTTTCCCAACTCCTACATAAGTAATTTGGTTTGATTTTATTAAATTCTTTAAATCTGAATAAGAAATAGTTATATTTTTTGTAAAATTATTACTTAATGTCGAACTACTTGAACCCCCCTGAGGAGCAATTACTTTAAATGCTAAAATTACAATAATTGCAAAAATTATAAATGTAATTAACGGATTATTATTAAAGAAATTATTATTATTTTGATTTTTATTATTATTTGCCACTTATTTCCTTTCTAAAATGAGAGTTACCCATTCATTTTTTTCAATTGTATCTATAATTTTGAATGATTTTGAATATTTATCTATTACTTTATCTTTGTATTTATCTATAATTCCTGAAAGAATTAATCTGTTTTTTGCTGTTTTTTCTATGTCTTTATAGATAAAAATTAAAACATCAGCTATTATATTTGCCACAACTAAATCATATTGTTTATCTGTTTTATTTGCACTTCCTACCCAAATATTATTGTAGTTAGCATTGTTTAATTCATAATTTTCTTTTGCTGAATCAACTGCAAGTGGATCAGTATCACACGCATCTACATGTGCCCCAAGTTTATTAGCAACTATTCCAAGAATTCCACTTCCACATCCAATATCTAAAACAGAACAGTTTTCTTTTACTTCCTGTTTTAGTGCTTTTACACAACTAGAAGTTGTTTCGTGGTGACCACTTCCAAAAGCAAGAGCAGGATTTATTACAATATTTATTTTACCTTCTTTTGGAGAATGCCAAGCTGGATGAATATAGAATTCATCTATTTCAACTGGTTGAATTGAATTTTGATAATTTGCAATCCAATCTTGATTTTGTTTTGTTTCAACTTTGATGTCAATATTTATTTTTGTATTAAAAATTTCTTCTAAAGAGTGAATATAGATTTTTAAAGCTTTTATAAGTTCATCGAAATTTTTTTCACTTCTTAAAATAATAGAGTTATTAAGTTCTTCTATTCCATTATTGAAATTATCAAGTAAAAAGCTCTCTATTTCATCTTTAAATGATGAAGGAGTTATTGTTAATTCATAATAATTATTCTTCATTTTTACCTAAAACTCCCTCAAGTTTTTCTTTTAAAACTTGTGGAGTAAAAGGTTTAACAATATAGTTGTTAACCCCAGCTTTAAGGGCAATAATAACCTCTTTTTTTCCACCTTCTGTTGTTACCATAATAATTGGCATTGCTTTATATTTGTCTTGTGCTCTAATTTTTTTAACAAGCTCAAGTCCATTCATATTTGGCATATTCCAGTCAGTAATTACAACTCCAATATCTTCATTTGCTTGCAGGGCATCCCATGCTTCTACTCCATCAGCTGCTTGAACTACATCTTTATATCCAAGTCTTGCTAATGTATTAACTATAATTCTTCTCATTGTTGAGCTATCATCTACTACTAAAATTTTCATTTATTCTCCTTAATTAATTTAAATACTTCTTTCAAATCTATTGTGCCTTCATAAAAAGCTTTACCTATAATTGTACCATAAATTTTATTTTTTATTAAGAGTTTTATATCATTTATATCTTTTACGCCTCCACTTGCTATTACAGGAAGATTAGACGCTTTTTTTATTTCTTTTATAAATTCTACATTTACACCACTTAAAGTACCATCTTTACTAATATCAGTAGCAATTATTGCTTCAACTCCAGCATTTGCAAATTCTTTTGCTAAATCAGTAGCTTTCATCTGACTAACTTCTGCCCAACCTTCAACTGCAACGAATCCATCTTTTGCATCGATTCCAACAGCTATTGGATATTTACTTGCCATTTTTTTTACAAAGTCAGGGTCTTTCACTGCAATACTTCCAAGAATTAATCTATCAACTCCTAAATCCAAATACATTTTGATAGTTTCTTCATCTCTGATTCCACCACCAAGTTCCATTTTTAAGTCGGTATTTTCTCTAATTTTTTTAATTTGTTCTAAATTTGCAGGCTCTCCCGCAAACGCTCCATTTAAATCAACAACGTGAAGCCATTTACTTCCAAGTTCTTCAAACTTTTTCGCTACTTGCCAAGGCTCATCACTATAAATTTTTGCACTATTCATCAAACCTTTTGTAAGTCTGACTGCTTTTCCGTCTTTTAAATCAATTGCGGGTAGTATTACCATTTTAATCCTTTAAATTAACAAAATTTTTTAAAATTTTAAGTCCATTATTATGACTTTTTTCAGGGTGTGGTTGAAATCCATAAATATTATCTTTATGGACTGCACTTACGAATTTATAGTCATATTCTGTATAACCTATTATATATTTGTCATCACAAACAGCGTGAAGAGAATGCACGAAATATAAATATGGATTTTGTAAACTTTCAAAAATTTTATTTTCTTTATTAAACATTTTATTCCAACCCATATGTGGAACTTTAAGAGTAGTTTTGAAATAATCTACTTCACCTTCAATTAAGCTAAGTCCCTTTGCTTCTCCAAATTCTTGAGATTTTTCAAATAAAAGTTGCATACCAAGACAAATTCCAAGCATATATTTTCCACTTTTAGCAAATTCTAAAATAGCATCTTTCATACCAGTTTGATTTAAGTGCTCCATTGCATCACCAAACGCTCCAACTCCAGGTAAAATAATTTTATCGAAATTTTTTATTTCATCAGGATTTTTAACTACTTTTGCATTTGCATCTATTTTTTTAAAAGCGTTTACAACACTTGCCAAATTTCCCATATTATAATCAATAATTGCTATCATTTTTCACATTTCTCCTCTATAATATCAGCTTGTGAAACTGATTTGATGTAGTAAGCAAGAGCTACAATAAGGATAGTTACTGCTCCTATTAAAATACTTGCATAAATAATTTTATCAGGTGAAGTTAAAGCAAATTTAAATACAAGCATTAAACTTTCAATTGCTAATGCTATAATGATACTACCTAAAAACTTCACCATAGTTTTATGGATTTGACTTGGATGTTCACTTTCTCCTTTGCCTAATACTTCTTCTTCAAAGATGGTTTTGACTAAATCAAAAATAGCAAGAGATAAAGTCAATAAAATTGTAGAATGAAACATTTTTTTTGCATTATCGCCAAAAAAATCGGTAATATGGAAAAAACTTGCTACTCCATTTGTAAATAAAATAAAAGCAATTGCAAATAAGGCTAATGAAAAAAGAGCATAAACAGTTTGAGAAAAATTCATAAAATATTTAGTTTTATTTGTGTTGTGAACTGCTTTAAATAGATGCTCAAGTGATAAATCAATTATAACTATAAATTGTAGTTCATTTTTGTCATTATAAACAGGCATAGAGGCTGAAACAACTAATTCTCCATTTAAATTTGAAGGATACGGGTCTGTTAAAATACATTTTTTCTCTTTTACAGCTCTATAAAAAAATCCTCTATCGTTTCTATTTACATTTTTACCTTCTATATACTCTTTTGTTTTAGAAAGATTATCAATTATTTGAGTTCCATTTTTATCCAAAATATAAGCTGCGTCAATTTCAGGCACTTCGTGAATAACTTTTTCTAAGTTTTTTTCTAAAATTTCAGGTGTAATTTCAGGCATTCTGTTTGGTATATGTCTTTGAAGAAGATAACAAAGATATGTTCTTGCCGGTTTTCTAATTTGATTAAATTGGGATAAGATATTAAGCATTTTCAATTTCCTTTGCTATAAATTCTCTAAAAATTTTAGTATATGATTTATTTTCTTCAAGTTTTGAACTCATTTGATTTAAAATAGAATAATAATCACTTTTTAAAATATTACCTTTTAAAAGTTCATATTTAAGCCAAAGCCAATAAGTATTTAAAGTATCACTTTCACAATATTCTTCTATTTTTGTGAGTTCTTCATCAAAATATAATTTATAAACTTCATCCCCGTGAATATCAAATTTACCAGGAAGTCCTGCCATTTGAGAGAGTACATCAAGTTTAAGTCCTCTGGCTGCACCAAAATTACCTAAAACTTCCATTAAATCAATATGGAAATTTTCACTATATCTACTTCTATAGTTCTCCCATTTATTTGTATTATCAAAATATGCAGGAATTGTTAGATTATATTTTAAAGCTCTTATCATAAGCATAGGTAAATCAAAATTTCTACCGTTAAAACTGATAAGTTTTGGTTTTTTTGTATCTATAAATTTAAAAAAATCACTAATTAATTCTTCTTCATTTAGACCTTTAAATGAACCAACTTTAATGAAATTTCCAAAATCATCACCAATTACAGCGCTAATTGAGACTACTTGATGAAAAGGAAGAGGAAGGAATGAAGAGCCAGTTGCTTCTTCTTGAGCAAAAAAAGCTTCTTCACAAATTAAAATTTCATCATCTTGTGTGATTTCAAAATTTTGCTTAACAAGCTCAATATCCGGTATAGTTTCACAATCAAATATACAAACCAAAATTTGCCTTTTTAATGAAATTATACCAAAAATATTTTAATAATTTTTGGCCTCTTTTAAAGCTTCAATTAATTCATCAATGTTTTCATAAGGTATATGAGCTTTCCAATCTACATCATTTCCATTTAAACTAACAGCAATACTTACTACTGGTTTTGAATTTTCTCCATATGGTTCTTCAATTTTACTAACTTTTATTACACCATCTTTTGTATTTGCTAACTTAAATTCTTTAATTTCTTTTGTTGTTTTCATTTTGTTTCCTTTAAATATTTTATAAATTCATCGACTTCTTTTTGTAGATGTTTCAAATCTTTTGAATTATCTATCACATAAGTTGCTTTTTCTTTTTTTTCTTCGATTGGAAGTTGAAGATTTATGAGTTTTTTTGCTTCATCTTGGGAAATATTGTTTCTTTGCATAAGTCTTTGAAGTTGAATTTCATAAGGAGTATAAACAACGACTATGTCTTTAAACTCATTATAATTTCCAGTTTCAAAATATAATGGAATATCTAAAAAATAGGGTATATTATATTTTTCTAATTCATTTGATTTTTCTAAAATATTTTCTTTTATTTTAGGATGTACAAAGTTTTCAAGCTCTTTTTTCTTGTTTTTATCATTAAAAACAATTTTTCCAAGCTCTTTTCTATCACTTGTTCCAAAGATTTTTTCAATTTCATTTGAATGTTTTTTTAGTATTTTATGAGCTACATCATCTGCACTAATTACCGAATATCCATACAATTTAAGCAAACTTGCTACGGTTGATTTTCCCGTAGCGATGCTTCCTGTGAGAATTATTGCATTCATTAAATTTTGATGCTTGGCAAGATTTGTTTAAATATTTTTGTTGGGTAGTTAAATGCAGAAATATGCATATCTGTGTTGTAATATTCTGTATGTTCGATGAAGTCAGATTTATTTCTAACTATATCAGCTTGAGCGTGATATTTTTTGCTTGAAAACAGAATAGTTTTTATTTCATAATTTTCATCAAAAAACCAGTATGGTTGATTGATATACATAAGTTTTCCTGCTTCTTCAAATGTTTTTGTGTCAGTTAAATTTGCACACGGTTGAACAGCTATTCCTTTTTCAGTCAGACTTCTATTCATATAAACACTGCTTACAGGTTTATTTGAGATTATAACATCAAATTCATTTTCACTTTGGGCCAAACCACTTTCATCATCAATTTCAGTAACTTTTATGTTTTTGTGATAACTAAGTTCTTTTTTAATATCATCATTACCAGCAATTAAACATACATTTAAATCTACTTTATCTTGAGAACACATTGGTACGTGAACTAACATTTCATTATAAATCATTATTTTCCTTTTTTCTAAAAATTTTATTTATAATAGCAAAAAAAATAAATTTTTGTGATAAAATTGCATCGAAATTTAAAAAAAGAGGTTTTTCCTCTTCTTTTAAATTAAAAAAACAAAGGAGATTATTATGAGTTGTGTATTAGATATTACAAAAAAATGTGGATGTGTTAAAAAAAGTGGGATTGAATTTCCTAAAACTTTTGATAGTAAAGAAGAAGCATTAAAAGAAGCAAAAGAATTAACAGAAGAATTCAATGAAACTTTTTGTCATAAACATGAATTTGAAGTAGAAGATGAGGGTGATAAAGTTGTTATTAAAGTAATTGACGCTCTTTAATGTTAGTTCATTTATGTTGTGCTGTTGATGCAGGGTATTTTCTTAAAAAATTAAAAGAGGATTTCCCTGCTGAAACGATAGTTGGATTTTTTTATGATCCAAATATTCAGCCTTATAATGAATATCTTCTTAGAATGAGAGATACCAAAAGAACTTGTAAAAAACTTGGTATTGAGATGATAGAGGGTGATTATAATTATGAATATTGGCTAAAAAGAGTAAGTGGATATGAAAATGAGCCTGAAAAAGGGGTTCGATGTAGTATCTGTTTTGATGTAAGTTTAGAAGAAACTGCACGAGTTGCTAAAAAATTGGGGCATAAAAAAATCTCAACTTCTCTTCTTATGTCTCCTATGAAATCACATGAGCAGTTAGCATATGTCGGAAATATGATAAAAAGAGTTTATGATATTGATTTTGTTGTAAAAGAGTATTCCAAAGGTGGAGGACATCAAAAACAGCAAGAAATGGCTAAAAATAATCAAGTTTATAGACAAGATTATTGTGGATGTATTTTTGGACTTTTACCTCAAAGAGCCGAAAGAGGGGAAAACAAACCAGATGAGTTATATTCACCAATTACAAATCAAATTTTGCCAGCAAGCATTGAAGAAAGATTAGTTTTTTATGCTAAAAGAGATGAATTAGAAGAACAAAATATAGATTTTAAAATAGTAAAAGAAAATTTTTTAAATTATAGATTATTGAGTGGAAAAGTTACTGTTAAAAAACAAGTAATTCCAAGTTATATTCTGTTTTATTCATATTTAGAAAGAAAAAATGGCGGAAGAATTGAATTTGAAGAAAATGGTGTTTATCATCTAAATAGAATGCAAATTAAATTTATTTCGTTAGAAAAATTTAATGAATTATTAAAGAAAAACTATAAAAATATTTATGAAATTTATAAAAATCCCCCTACTATTGAAGAAGAAATTTCAGTTAGAGAAAAACTTTTAGAAACTAAATATAATTTAACTCCTTTGATTATTTTAGAAGAAATTCCACTTGATAAAAGAATAGATGTTGAAATAGAAGCAAAAATTTATCCGGATAGTAAGGAGATTTTGAAAAAAATTTAGCTTTTTTAATCTGTTCTAAATTGATTACTTTATTTTCTTCCAATCTAAAATAATTTTTTAAACTCATACAAATACTTATAAATTTTGATAAAATTAGATAAAAAAATTAAAGGAAAATTATGTTTGACGTTATGCAAATTCAAAAAATGCTTCCACACAGATATCCGTTTTTATTAGTTGACAGAGTTACAGAAATAAAAGAAGGTGAAAGTATTGAAGCTTATTTAAATATTTCTATTACAAATCAAGTATTTCAAGGGCATTTTCCTGACCATCCAATTTATCCAGGAGTTTTAATTATAGAAGGACTTGCACAAGCAGGTGGAGTTTTGGCTTTTCAATCAGTTCCAAAAGAAGAAGTTGAAAATAAAGTTGTATATTTTATGAGTATTGATAAAGCTAAATTTAGAAATCCTGTTAAACCAGGAGATAAATTAGTTTATAAATTATCTGTAATTAAACATAGAGGTAAAGTTTGGCAACTTGATGCAAAAGCATATGTTGATGGGAATGTTGTAGCTGAAGCTGAGCTTAAAGCTATGATAATGGATAAATAATGATTCATCAAACAGCAATCATCGAAAATGGAGCAAAAATTGGTGAAAATGTTGAGATAGGAGCTTATGCTTATATTGGTAAAAATGTAACAATAGGTGACAATACAAAAATAGCTCATCACGCAACTATTGAAGGTGTTACAACTATTGGTAAAGGTAATGAAATTTTTCCTTATGCAGCAGTTGGAACAGCTCCACAAGATTTAAAATATAATAAAGAAGATACAGACCTTATTATTGGAGATAATAATAAAATTAGAGAATTTACTTTAATTAATACAGGAACAATTCAAGATAATGGTAAAACTATAATTGGTAGCAATAACTTATTTATGGGCTATGTTCATGTAGCTCATGATTGTGTAATAGGAAATAATTGTATTTTTGCAAATGCAGCAACTTTAGCGGGACATGTACATGTAGATGATGGTGCTGTCGTTGGCGGAATGACTCCTATTCATCAGTTTGTTCATATTGGCTCACTAGCCATGATAGCAGGGGCGAGTGCAGTTAGCCAAGATGTTCCACCGTTTTGTATGGTTGAAGGAAATCGTGCAAAATTAAGAGGACTTAATTTAACAGGACTAAGAAGAAAATTTGAGAATAAAAGTGATATTGATGAGGTTAAAAGAGCTTATAAAGAACTTTTTGAAAGTGGAAAGCCTTTAAAAGAGAGTGCTAAAAATTTACTTGAAAATAGTAATAATAAATATGTAATAAAATTAGCAGAATTTGTAATGAATTCAAAAAGAGGAATAGCTTATGATAGAAAAATGTGATTTTTGTGGTGCAATAGAAACAGAAGAAAATCCACTACTTGAAGGTGAAAATGCAAGAATTTGTAAAAATTGTGTAATTAGTGCTTATAAAATTGTAATGGGTGCAGTAGATGAAGTAAGTGAACATAATTTTAATTTACTTACTCCAAAAGAGTTAAAAGCAAAACTTGATGAATATGTAATTGGACAAGACAAAGCTAAAAAAATAATTTCAGTTGCTGTTTATAATCATTATAAAAGATTGTTTAAACAAGATGTAGTTGAAGATGATGATACAGAACTTCAAAAATCAAATATTTTAGTGATAGGACCAACAGGAAGTGGTAAAACTTTAATAGCTCAGACATTAGCTAAATTTTTGGATGTGCCTTTAGCAATTGCTGATGCAACTTCTTTAACGGAAGCCGGATATGTTGGGGAAGATGTAGAAAATGTTTTACTTAAACTTCTTCAAGCTGCTGACTTTGATGTAGAGAGAGCTGAAAAAGGGATTATATTTTTAGATGAAATTGATAAAATTTCAAGACTTGGAGAAAATAGAAGTATCACAAGAGATGTTTCAGGTGAAGGTGTTCAACAAGCACTTTTAAAAATTGTAGAAGGTGCTGTGGTAAATGTTCCTCCTCACGGTGGTAGAAAACATCCAGGTGCAGAATTTATTCAAGTAGATACAAGTAAAATATTGTTTATTGCTGGTGGTGCTTTTGATGGTTTAGAAGAGATTATCAAAAAGAAACTAAAAAGTAATGTAATTGGATTTGGAAATGAAAAAAAAGGTGAAATGAGTGAAGAAGATATTTTAGAACTTGTGGAACCTGATGATTTGATTAAATATGGTTTGATTCCAGAATTAATAGGAAGATTTCCAGTAATTTCTACTCAAAAAGAACTTACAAAAGAAGATTTAATTAAAATCTTGACAGAGCCTAAAAATGCACTTGTAAAACAATATAAAAAATTATTTGCTATTGACAATGTAAAACTTACATTTGAAGATGAAGCACTTGAAGCTATAGCAGAGCTTGCACTTGAGAGAAAAACAGGAGCAAGAGGACTTAGAGCAATTATAGAAGAAGCTATGGTTGATATTATGTTTGATTTACCGGAACTTAGTGGATATGAAGTTGTTATTACAAAAGATGTGATTTTAAATAAAGCAAAGCCGGTTTTGATTAAAGAAATGAAAGGAAAATAATGGCAAATATTTTTGACAAAATTATAGGTATGTTTTCAAGTGATTTAGCAATAGATTTAGGAACAGCAAATACTATTGTTTCTATTAAAGGAAAAGGAATAGCTATAAATGAACCAAGTGTAGTTGCACTTAAAACTACCCCTAATGGTAAAAAGAAAATTTTAGCTGTTGGAAAAGAAGCTAAAGAAATGGTAGGAAAAACTCCAGAAAATATCACTGCTATTCGTCCGATGAAAGATGGTGTGATTGCAGATTTTGATGTTACGCAAGAGATGATAAAATATTTTATTAAAAAAGTTCATAACAGAAGTACTTTTATTTCCCCAAGAATTATTATTTGTGTACCTTATGGACTTACACAAGTAGAGAGAAAAGCAGTTAAAGAATCAGCTTTGAGTGCTGGTTCAAGAGAAGTTTATTTGATAGAAGAACCTATGGCGGCTGCTATTGGTGCAGGGTTAAATACTCAAGAAGCTCAAGGAAGTTTAGTAATAGATATTGGTGGAGGAACTACTGAAATAGGTGTTATTTCACTTGGTGGTTTAGTTGTTTCTAAATCTATTAGAGTTGCAGGAGATAAGTTTGATAAATCAATAGTTGATTATGTAAATAAAGTTTATTCACTACAAATTGGAGAAAGAACTGCAGAAGAGATTAAAATGGAAATAGGAAGTGCATCTAAGCTTGATGAAGAACTTAAAATGTTTATCAAAGGAAAAGATAGAATTACAGGACTTTTAAATACAATAGAAATTTCAAGTGAAGATGTAAGAGAAGCTATAAAAGAACCAGTTAAAGAAATAGGTGAAGCTTTAAAACAGATTTTAGAAGAAACACCAGCAGATTTGGCAGGAGATATTGTAGAAAATGGAGTTATTTTAACTGGTGGTGGAGCACTTCTTAGAGGACTTGATAAATATTTAAGAGACTTAGTTAAACTTCCTGTATATGTTGCAGAGGATCCACTTTTAGCAGTTGCTAGAGGAACTGGTAAAGCACTAGAGAATATAGAAATACTTTCATCTGCTTTAAATGAATAAAAAATTTTTTTATACTATAATAGCTATAATTATAGCTATTTCTTTTTATTTTAAAGACTCTATTAAAGAATCTATTTTATTTAGTTTTAATTTTATCAAAGAAGAAGTAATATCTTCTTATGATATTATTAAGTTTAAATTAACTGCTCATTTTAATCAAGTAAAACAGATTCAGATTCTTACAAAAAATAATAAAATATATAGAGATTATATAGAATCTATTTATCCATTGATTTCAAATTATAAAAAATTAAAAGAATTTAAAATAATAAATAATCCAAAAATAGTTTTTAGTCAAACTATTTCTTATGCAAACCTTCCAGATATGTCTTCTATTTATATAAATTATAGTGATAAAAATTTATCTCATCCTAAAGGAATTATTTATAATCAAGAAGTAGCAGGAATTGTTACTAAATCTTATAAAAATTATTCATTAGCTTTACTTAATACAAATCCAAGTACGAGTTATACTGTTTTTATTGGTAAAAATAAAATTCCAGGAATTGCTTTTGGTGGAGTTGAATTAACTATAAAATATATTCCAAATTATAAAAAAATAAATATTGGAGATTTAGTAATTACAAGTGGTTTAGATAGAATTTTTTATGAAGGTGTAAAAGTAGGAAAAATAACTTCTATAATACAAAAGAAATTGTATCAAGAAGCTATTGTTAAACCTTTTTACAATTCATATCATCCTACTTTTTTTTATGTAGTTGATAATTAAAAATTATAATTATAACTTGCTAAAACAGTGTTACTATGGGCATTTCCTAATGTATTACCATCAAATTTAGTATAAGAATACTCAATTTTTACATTTGATTTTATATTTATTTTATAACTTTCACTAAATTTTGCACCAAATTTTTGAGTATTTCTAAGGTTATTTACTATAAATCCTCCATTATCTATTGCAAAACTTCTTTTACCAATCCATCCACTAAGTTTAGTTGTAAATGCACCTTTATAATTTGATAAACTAAGTTCACTTGAAGTATAACTTGATTTTAGATTATTTTCATCTTTATTTTCTAAAGTATGAATATAATCAACTTTTGCCTCGGCATAAAAGCTTCCTATTTTAGAATAATAGTTTCCAAAATTAATTCCTGCTTTTGGAGTAAGTTGTAAAAATTTTGGAGAAGTTGAAAGATTTGAATAATCACTATAATAAATATCCATTCCAGAATTATATTTTAAAGTTTTATAATATAAAATTCCTGCTGTAAATATTTTTGCTTTATCTGTCAATTTATCATCACTTGAAATATAATGTATACCAATTTTATAATCTAAATTATAACCTTGATAATAGTGGAAAATACCAGTAAAATCCGATTGATTTAGAGTAGGTGTATTATCCTTATATTTTATTTGTGTATGTTCCGCATCTAACTCCACTTTATAAGGTGATTTAAAAGTAGAAAAATATACACCACCTACATATCCATTATCTTTTGCAGTATCTCCTGAATAATTAATTACACCTGCATATGGAAGTGCAGAATAATAAGTTTGTGCCATTACTAAACTATCTAATCCCAATAATCCTGCTAAAACTAATTTTTTCATTTTAATCCTTTAATATATATCCTATTTCTCGTTTGTTTTCAATTTCAAAACCAATTTTTCTAAGATTAGTTATTTTAACTTTTAAGCTTCCATTTGTAATAGATAAAAGCTCTAATAATTCATCTTTATTTAAATATCTGTTTTTGTTTTTAAAAAACAGAATTAACAACTCTTTTTCTAAAGCTGTTAATTCTATTTTTTGTTTATTTTTATAAATTACATTAGAATTATAGTGAAAATAGATGTTTTTATATTTTATTATTTTTGATAAATTATATATTTTTTTAATGTAATATTCTATTTTAATTTTTATTTCTTCAATATAAGTAGAAGATTTTTTAAAAAAATCATCTGCAATTTTATAAGCTTTTTTTTGTGAATTAAAATCTTCAAATTCGCTTAAAAAAATTGAAATTGTTTTATCTTTTGATTGTTTCAATTCTTTTAAAATTGAATAGCCACTAAAATCAAAAATATAAAAATCATATTTGTTTTTATAAGTTTTTTCGTAAACTTCTTCTTCACTAAAACAAAAATCAACTTCATAAGGAAGAAGTTTTAAATTTTCTATCCAATATGAATTTGTTTCATAAATTAATATTTTTATCATCTATTTAAATAAATTTTGGCAGCTACATTATTTGGATCTAAAATCAAAATAGAATTTTCGTAAATTTTTTTAGCATAATCTGGATTTTTAATTTCATAAATTTTTGCTAATTTTACAAGATAGGTTATGTCCGTTGGATATACAGTTAACATCTTATTTATTAAACTTAATGCATCATCATATTTTTTTTGATTTATAAGAGAATTAATTACATATAAATTTGCATAATAATTATATAAATCAATTTTTAAAATAGAATATCCTATATTAGTCACATTTTGATAATTTTTCATTGTTAAATAAACTCTCATAAGTCCAAGCTTTGGCTCAAATGAATTAGGTAAAATTAAAGAAGCTTTTTGATAATAACTAATGGCATTTTTATAATTTTTATTCAAATAAAAAAGATATCCAAGCCTTAAATTTAAAGTATATCCGTTTGGATATTTTTTATAAATAGGAATTAATACTTTTATAGCATCTTTATAATCTCCTATTTTTTCATAATTATATGAATTTTTGTAAGCATTATCTATTTCTCCTGCTACTAAAAAAACAGTAAAAAACAGTAATAATAATTTTTTCAATCTATTCTCCTTAAAGTGAATTCTTTAGTTTCTATTTTTTCAAAACCTTTTTTATAGCTTTCTAGTGTAACGTTACCAAATTGTGAAGATAAAATTAAAGAATTGAAATTATAACTAAATTCTTTTTTATAAATAGAAGGTTTAAAAGATGCTATAAATTCAATTAAAGCACTTTTTATTTTATCGTTTAGTAAATAAACAGGTAAAACATCACTATATTCTATATTTTTTGCATTTATAAATGGAATTTTAGGGGCTAATTTAAATATTTCTTTTAGATAACTTTCTTCTCCTTCGTAATTATAGAAATAAAACAAAGAAGCAGTAGAATAAAAATATAATTTATTGTTATTTTTATCTTTAAAATAAAATTCTCCAAGTGAATTCATATCTACTTTAAACTCAATTTTTTCATTTTTTTCATTTACAAATCTATAAATATCATCTAAAATAAAATTAAATCTAAGTTGCATTGATTTATCGATTATTAAAGATTTTATTTTTTCATCTTTTTTAGGTAGTGAATTATAAAATAATTTATTTTCTTTTAAATATTCACTAAATACAAAAGGAATAGTTTCACTTCCTAAGATTGCAAACTTTTGCAGTTGAATATGAATATGAGGTTCAGGAGAATATCCACTATTTCCACATTTTGCTATGATTTGCCCTTGATGAATATAATCTCCTACATTTACACTTATTGAATTTTGCATTAAATGACTAATCTCTACAAAATATCCAGCATCGTTTTTGATAATTACATAATTTCCCCAATTATTAATTCTATCAACTTCACCAATTATATTATCAACTAAATCATTTCTTAAAGCAACTACATATCCGTTTACAGGAGATAATACACTTTGGCCAAAACAGTAATAATCACTTACATAAAGTCCTTCATTTTTGTGAGTTTTATCATCATTTTCAATTACAAAATCATAAGCATATTTCCATTTTCCTTTGTGAGTCCATTCCCCGTTAAATGCTTGATATACACTCCATTCACCACTAAAAGGCAAAGCAATTTTGATGTCTTTACCAAATCTAAAAATATTACTTAAATAGTAGCTAAGTGATTTTTCAGGAGTTTTTTTGATATTGTAATTAAATTCTTTATAATAAATTGAAGATAAAACAAATATAAACATCATTACAATAATATTAAAAGGAATTGTAAAAACTGGAATTGCATAATAATTGAAAAACACATCCATTGCATCTACAATTACAACACTCATAATAACACCTAAAAATGCCAAAATATAATTTTTTAAAGTTGGGAGTAAAAATATCCCTCCAAGTGCAATTCCAACTAAAATATAGTTAAATGCATAAGGGTCATTTAGCGCTTGAGTAAAACTGCTAAGTAAAAGAGAGTGTATAAAAATTCCTAAATAAAAGCTTATTATTCCCATAAAAAATATAATTCTTGAAAAATATAAAATTATTAAACTAATTACTAAACCAGCTAAAACATTTGGTAAAAAGAAAATAGTGCCAATTGACCTAAAAAATGGGTCAAGTAATGAATATATATGCATGTCAAAAGTATTGTGTGAATTAATTAAATTAGAATAAAGATATGAATATTTTAGACTTGCAAGATATGCAATCATTGTTATGATTGAGAATGGAAGTGATAAAATAGGGATTTTATAAACTGAAAAAATTCTATACAAAACAAATGAGAGTAGAAATGTAAAAGATGATAAAATAAGTATTAGAAAAAAGCTTAAAAGTGTTGGTGAAAATATATATCCAATTCCCATACCGACTAATAACGAGTTATAAAGATAAAAACCGTTTTCTAATACTTCTTCTCTAAGTGTGATAAGCTCAGCAAAAATAATAGTTGTAAAAACAGCAAATATTCCACTGATTCCGACACTTGGTATTAAAAAGCTAAGAGCAAAAAGGATTGCTCCTGCAATTTTATTATCTAAAAATAGAAGTGCCGAGTAAGGTTTAAAAATTAGTGTTGCTTTTTTTATCATTATTTATTTAACTCCAAATATTCTGGTAATCTTTCTTTATAATTAATTGTGCTTAAATCATCATCATCTTTTATTATGTGAACATTACTATCATTATCAATTAATACAACTTTTGGTCTGTATCTAATAAATTGCATTGATTGTGTATAGTTGTAAGCTCCAACCGGACTTATTGTTAAAACTGTTCCTCTCTCAAGGGCTGGAAGCATAATATTTTCATTGATAATATCAATATTCATACATAACGGACCATTTAACATACTTGGTTCATTAATTCCTTCATATCTTTTATCAAGTTCGATATTGAAATTATACCAAGTTGCTGTATAGAGTAGATTTACTCCAGCATCTAAAATATAACCTTTTTTACCATCAGGGAATCTTTTGTATCCCCAAACACTTGTAAGTAAATATCCCGCTTCATCTACTAAATGTCTTCCAGTTTCAAGATATAATTTTGGAAGTTTTTCACTTTTATTATTTTCATAAATTGCACTTGTAATAGCTTCTGCATAATCATCCGCAGTTGGTACAATTACTTCTGGAGATTGATAAACTCCTTTTAAGTGATTTTTACTTGCAAATCCACCACCAATATCAATATATTCGATTTCATATCCAAAATCTGCTTCAATTTGTGCTTTTAATTGCATAAGTTTTGCAGTTTCAAGTTTATAAGCATTTGCGTCAAGCATAAAAGTTCCGATATGTGAATGAAGTCCAGTTAAATATAGTTTTTTATTTTTGTGAATTCTTCTAACTGCTTCGTAAGCTTCTCCACTTTCATAATTAAATCCAAATCTACTCCATTGAGGATAAATTCCAGTATCCATATTTACACGAATTGCAACAGGAATTGTAACACCTAATTCATCTGCAATATCTTCTAAATCATTTATTTCAAAAAGATGATCTATATGTATTTTTGCACCCTCTTGAACTGCTATTTTTAGAGCTTCTTTTGGTTTATATGGTCCGTTGAAAATAATGTTTTTACCTTCTATTCCTAAATTTCTTGCTTTTTCATATTCAAACTCACTAACAACTTCAGCAATACTTCCAAGTTTATGGAAAATATTACAAATTGCATTTAAATAATTTGTTTTATAACTCCATCCAAATTGAATATTTGGATATCTACTAGAAAATGCATTATATAAAGTATTATATTTATTTTCAATCTCTTTTTGTGAATAGACAAAAAGAGGACTACCATATTTTTCAGTTAATTCTCTAACGCTAATTCCATTTATGTTTTCTCTAATTTTTTGTGTTTTAAGAGGGCTTCCATATTTACTTGCCATTGCAAAATCAACTCTGTTTATTGTAGGTTTTTGATAACTCATTTTATAACTCCTTAGTACTTAATAATTTCATAAATTGTGTGTAATCTACTACCACTTCATCTGTAAATCTCATATACATTTTTCCAATTGGAAAATTTAAATTTTCTTCCACTTCTTCACCATTTGCTAATTTTACAACCATTTCAGGAAGATTGATTCCTACACCTGTTGCGAAATATACCCAAGCTGGAAATCTTGGATTAATTTCAATCATATAAACTTCATTTCCATTTGCCATACATTCAAGTTCAAATGGACCTCTCCATTTAGTTGCTTTTACGAATTCTTTGGCAACTTCTAATAGTTTTGGATTGTCTATTGTAATTCCACTCCAAATCTTCCCAAGACTTGTGGTTGTAAGTTTTTTCATTGAAACGGCACCTTTTAAGTTACCTTTTCCATCTGCAACTCCCACCAAATTGATTTCTTCTCCAGTTACGCTCTCTTGAAGTAATACAGGAAATCCCCATTCATTTGAAATAGTATAAAAGTGTTCAATTGCTTCTTCAATTGTGTTTGCTTTGTAAGCTTTATAATAGTTTCCTTTTACCATAAAAGGGAATTTTATTTTTTCTTCTCTTAGTAAATCTGTCATTTCTTTAATAGAACCTATTTCGAAAGTATTAGGATATTTCAAATTTAATTCTTTTGAAAGTTTTGCAAGTCTATTTTTGTTTCTAAGTTCAAAACTTTCTAAATCTGGTAAAAATGTTTTAATTCCTATTTCTGCAAGTTCCTTTTGATATTTAATGTATAAAGGAAGCTCAGCATCCAAGCAAGGTATAATTAAATCAATTTGTCCCTCTTTTTGAGTAATATATTCTAATCTATTTTTCAATTCTTCAAATCCAAGTGCTGGATAAGGCATTAAATATTTTCTTTTAAAATTATCTAAATAGTTTGCTGGCTCGTTTGGGTCATAACTAAATCCAATTAATTCGTGGTTAATCAATGATTTAGCAACTGGCAAACCAGGTGCCGGATTATCTGTTGCATTTAGCCCACTTATTGCTATTTTCATATTTCAAATCCATAAATTTTAAGTTTATATAAAAAGTCACTAACATCAATAAAAAGCTCTTTTTCATCGATATTATATTTTTTAGAAAGTGTCTCAACTATAGTGTCTTTATCAACTCCATCTTTTAGTAAAGATAAAATCTCTTTTCCTGTTTCATTTAATTGAAAAGTAGCTCCTGTAGAAGGGATGAATCCCATATTATTTTCATCTATAATTAAAGAATTAAGTTGCATAATTTCTCCTTTTTTGTTTTGATGGAGGAATTATAGTAAGTGTAGGTTAATGAAAAGTTAATGAAATTTTATGCTTTCATATCAAGTAAAGTGCCCATCATTTGATCTTCTGTTTTGATAACTGGTGCTTGAGCTTCAAAGCCGTCTTGAGTTGATATCATATCCGTCATCTCTTTTGTTAAATCTGTAGGTTTGTTTGTATCTCTAATATTTACTTCTAAATTATTTTCTATTTTTGCTTCTTTTGCACTAAATTTTTCAGTGTTAACATTTGCAACATTGTTTGCCGTAACATTCATTAAATTTTGATGAGACATCATTGAAGTACTATTTATAGTCATTTTATTTCTCCTTACTAAGAAATTCTACTGCTTCTAAGGCATTAACTTTAACAATTTCACAGCAATTTTTTAAATCTTTTCTATCTCCATAACCACTGTGAACTCCAATAGAATTAATTCCAGCTTTTTTTGCACTTATGCAATCTAAACAAGTATCGCCAATCATATAAATTTTTTTATTTTGAGTATCTAATTTTTCAAGTGCTTTAAAAATAGGCTCAGGATGAGGTTTCGGGTTTTCGACATCATCGCGACCGATTAAAACTTCAAAATATTGCATAACTCCAAAATGCTCCATCAGTTCTTTTGAATAAAGTGAAGTTTTTGTAGTTACAATCCCCAAAGTTGCAATTTCATTTGCTTTAATTATCGCTTCTTTTGCAAAAGGAAGAAGAGTTGTCTTTTGTTTAGAAATAGGGCGGTAATGTTTTTTATACGCATCTACAAATTCCCATTTTTTTTCTTGAGAAACTCCTAATTTTACAAACATAATATCAAGAGGAAGTCCGATAAAAGATTTTATCTTTTCATCACTTGGGATTGGAAAATTAAATGCTTTAAAAGAAGCATAAAAACTTTCCAAAATAGCTTCAGTTGAATCAATCAAAGTTCCGTCTAAATCAAATAAAATTATCATAATGTCACCTGTCCGATTTCTTTATAAAGTTCATAATACCAATTTACAAACTCTTTTACTTTTGCCTCTTTTGGTAAATATTTATTATCTTCTTTTTCGATGAATTTATCCAAAAATCCTTTTGGGTCAATTTTTTTAAGATAATAATTTTCAGCTAAATCAAGATAAGTTTTTTTATACCAAGCTTTTAATTTTTGATAATTTTCCTCATTGTAATTAATTGATAATTTTTTATCATTAAATTCTAAAACTTCACACTCAAAAAGTCCAGTAAGATGAATTAGCCCCTCACAGTAATAAGGTAAAACTTCTCCAACTTCCATCCAAGCAATTAATCCAATTCCTCTTTTTATTGTGTCATTTATGATTAGTTCTTTTAATTCTTCCTCTTCATTTGTAAAAAATGCTATAAGTCCGCCAGTTGTTGCTTTAAACTCTTCTACATTTTTAAAACTTCCAGTTTCATTCATTACAGATTCGCTATCAACATCAAGCCACAAAATATGACCAAATTCGTGTCCAATTGTAGTGATGTCATAAACTTTATGCCACAATTCACTATTTTCTAAAAATTCATACTGTTTATCCATAAACTCTTTTGAAAAAACTTCATAACTTATTTTCATTTTTGGCTTAGCTTTTGCATCTTCTAAAATTTTATCAGCAAAGGCAAATATTTTTTTGCCTTTCATGCTTGATGCAACCTCATCATTTGGAACAACTTGAGCTGAAAATAGTCCATTTAATTCAGCACCATAAAAAGTAGCAGGGCGACCTAAATATAGTTGAGTGTCCTCTATTTTTTTAAGTGCAAAATTTAGAGTTTTTTTATCTTTGTTTAGTTGTTTATACATTTTGATTATATTTTGTTTTACTTCACTTTTTCTGTTTGGATTTGTTACTCTAATATCAAGTTCAAGTGCAACTGTTTTTCTAAAATGGTCTTCATAATATTCCAAAGGATGTCCTACTTGAATAGGGCTTTTTACATCCATCCAAGCAATATCTACTTCGCTCCATTTTTTTACTAAATTATCTCTTTCATCACATAAAAGGGCGTCATTTATCTTATTCAGATAATTTATCCACTCTTTTTTATATTCATCTTCATAATTATTTAGTTTTAAAATAAGTTCTTGAAGATGTTTTGTTGCTAAATAGATTTCATTTTTAAATATTTCTGGGTAAGTTTTTACTTTATATTCATTATCTTCTTTTACTAAAACAGTATAACATCTATCAGCTTCTGAGTTATGTCCTAAGTCAAATAGTTGTTTGCTTCTTAGCATTTCAAATATTTTAGCTTCATCTCCATTAAATTCTGTTAGTAAATCTTGATTAATTCCATTTATAATTGCATTTGTCCATTCTATTTGCCAGTCACTAAATACAATTCCTACATTGTGAATACCTTTGAATAGTTCATAATAAAAAGGTGTTAAATACTTTTTCATCTCTTCTATCATTTCTTGATGAGATTTTAGCCAAAACTCTTTTACATAGTTATAAACTCTGATTTGTGCTTTTATGATTTCTTCATTTGAAAAGTTTGCTTTTTTCATCATATTTAAAAGGGCATCTTCTCTTAAATTTACAAATCTTTGAGTAATAGAATGCATAGTTTCTTCATTTATTTCTAAATTTATCTCTTTTAAAATATTTTCAAAAAGTTCTTTATATTCACCTAAATCATTATAAAGATAATTTATTTTTTCATTTCTTTTAGTAACAATTTCATAAATTTTTTCTAAATTCATCATTTACCTTTTTTTATTTGATTATAACAAAATTTGATATAATCTTAAAATAATTTAAATAAAAAGGATTTTAATGTTAAAAGAGAATGGACAAAAATATAAAATAGCAATAGCAGGTACAGGATATGTAGGACTTAGTAATGGAGTTTTATTGGCTCAAAATAATGATGTTGTAGCACTTGATATTATTCCTGAAAAAGTAGAAATGTTACAAAAAGGAATATCTCCAATCGAAGATAAAGAGATAGAAGAGTATTTACCGAAACTTGTAAAAGAAGAAAAATTTAAAGCTACACTTGATAAAGAAGAAGCATATAAAAATGCTGATTATGTAATAATAGCAACTCCGACTGATTATGACCCTGAGACTAATTATTTCAATACTAAAAGTATAGAATTTGTAATCAAAGATGTTTTATCAATTAATCCAAATACAACAATGGTAATAAAATCAACAATTCCTGTAGGTTATACAAAAAAAATAAGAGAAGAATTTAATACAGAAAATATAATTTTTTCGCCTGAATTTCTAAGGGAAGGAAAAGCCTTATATGATAATTTATATCCAAGTAGAATTGTAGTGGGTGAACAAAGCGAAAGAGCGAGAATTTTTGCAGAACTTCTAAAAGAAGGGGCTATTAAAAAAGATATTCCTGTTTTGTTTACAGATTCAACTGAAGCAGAAGCGATTAAACTTTTTGCAAATACTTATTTAGCTATGAGAGTTGCTTTTTTTAACGAGCTTGATTCTTACGCACAAACTCACGGATTAGATACAAAACAAATCATCGAAGGTGTTGGACTTGACCCAAGAATAGGAATGCATTATAATAATCCAAGTTTCGGTTATGGTGGATATTGCCTGCCAAAAGATACTAAACAACTTTTAGCAAACTATAAAGATGTTCCAAATAATATAATGGAAGCGATTGTAAAATCAAATTCTACAAGAAAAGATTTTATAGCAGATTCTATTCTAAAAAGAAATCCAAAAATAGTAGGTGTTTATAGACTTGTTATGAAAGAAGGAAGTGATAACTTTAGAAGTAGTGCTATTCAAGGAGTTATGAAAAGAATAAAAGCAAAAGGAATTGAAGTAGTGATTTATGAACCAGCTCTAAAAGAAGATAAATTTTTCAACTCAAGAGTTATGAGAGATTTGGATGAATTTAAGAAAATATCAGATGTAATTGTGGCAAATAGATTTAGTGAAGCATTAAAAGATGTAGAAGAGAAAGTATATACAAGAGATATATTTAATAGCGATAGTTAAGGAGAATTTATGTATGAAACATTAAATATAGCTCTATTAGTTAAATTTTTGGTAATAGTTATTTTTGGATTTTTAACAGGGTTAGAACTTAGGCAATATTATTCACAAAAAGAGGAAGTTTTTAGTGTAGGGACAACGAGGACATTTACTTTTATTTCTATGCTTGGATTTGTTTTATATTTAATAAATATTCAATTTTATATGCTTGGACTTTTTATATTGAGTATTTTTTTATCTATATTTTATATACATAAATTAAAAATGGGTAAAAAAGGAATTCTTGCTATGTTAATAGCACTTATTACCTATTCATTTGCAGCAATTGAAGATAAATCAGTTTATTATATTCCTTTAATTTATGTTTCTATTGTTTTTATTCTTTCTTCGCGAACGAAAATAAACAAACTTATGCAAACAATAAATAATGAAGAATTAGTTACACTTTCTAAATTTTTAATACTTTCAGTTATTATTTTACCAATTTTACCAAATAAAAATGTAATTCCTTATGTGAGTGTATCTCCATTTAAAATTTGGATGGCAGTTGTGGTTGTTAGTTCAATTAGTTATATAAGTTATATTTTACAAAAATATTTTTTACCAAAAGCTGGAATAATGGTTACAGGAATTTTAGGTGGTATCTATTCTTCAACTGCTACGACAGTAGTTTTAGCTAAAAAAGGTGCTACTAATTTGGTAGAAGGTTCTATCGTAGTAGCTACTGGGATGATGTATCTTAGACTTCTTGCAATCGTAGCAATTTTTAATTTTAGTTTATCAAAAGAATTACTTATACCTTTTACGAGTCTATTTTTGATAAGTTTAGTAATATTCTATTTTTTAAAACAAAATAGCGAAAATGTAGAGTCAAATGTAGAATCAAATCCCCTTGAACTTCAAGTTGCGTTTATTTTTGCAGGACTTTTTATTGTAATGGCTGTTATTACAGAATTAGTTGTTTCTCATTTTGGAAATACTGGTCTTCAAATACTTTCAGCAATTGTAGGATTTACAGATATTGACCCTTTTATCTTGTCATTAATTCAAGGAAAATATGCAGTTACACAAAGTGATATAGTTCAAGCTATTTTAATAGCAGTAGCAAGTAATAACATATTAAAAGCAATTTATGCAGGGATTTTTTCTAAATGGCAAATGAAAAAAGCTGTATTAAATTTGTTTGTTTTAGCAGGTTTAACACTTGGATGGGCAGTCTATTTTCATTAAAGACTTCCCCATCCGTGCATTTTTTTTGCAGTAATATATTTGTCTGTTTCATTTACTGCGACAAATCCGATATCTTCTAAAAATTGTTTTCTGTTTTTATTATAAAATTTTGGAGTTAAAATCATATATCCGCTATTTTCTAATGAGCGATATATTTTTTTGAAATATTTTTCTTCATCTTCATCTACAATTTCATCAACTATAAAAATGTCAAACTCTCTTACTTTTGGTTTAAATTCTTCATTTTTATCGAAATAAATTACATTACCTTCAACTTCTTTAATTTTTTCTTCTATTTCTTTGATTAAGTTTTTATCTCCAATTATTGCTACTTGGATAAATCTTTCATTCATTATAAGTTGTTTTATCATAATTCGTAAAGCTCCCTAAACATAAATGCTTCTATTATTTCATCTATATTCATTTCAGGCATAGGAGTTTTCAAAACTTGCATAGAATAATCATACATTTCATCAACTTCTTCATCTGAATTATTTACAACAAAATATTCTGCTTTTCCTAAAACTTTATCTAAATTTTCTACATAATCTATGCTTTTAATAGAACCATCCTCTACTAAAACGATTGCAAAATTTTCAGCATCATCTATTTTTGAAATTACTTTTGATTTTTGTGGGATAGCTATTTTCATCAATTCTCCTTAAAAGAGGTAAAAACCTCTTAATTATCTTACTATTTCGCCTCTATAAGCTGCAATTCCGTGAGTTAAGTTTCCAATATGAGGGAATCCTTCTTGTGAAGCTAATACTCTTTGAACATATGCACTTCTACTTCCAACATGACAATACACTATCCAAGGTTCATCTTTATAAGGCATTACTTTTTCAAGTTCTGCATAAAAATTACTTGTAGGTACTAAAAAGTCTGCACCTTTGATTCTACCCATTTGCCATTCAAAAGGTTCTCTAATGTCTAAAAGTTTAAATTTAACAAGACCATCAACTCTCGCTTTTAAAAGAAGTTCAAGTTCTTCACCACTTAATTGGTCTTTTTTTAGAATCTCTTTTGCTACATTTTCATCAATATCACTTACTTTTTTAGTTTCTTCTTTCTCTTCTTTTTCTAATGCTTTTTTAGCATATTCTTCAGTACAGAAAATTCCACAATGACATACACCATCATTTGGTATTTCTTCATTGATAGCTGGTTTACAAGGGCAAATTCTATCTTCTTTGTTAAATTGAGGCACGAAACAAGGGCAATATCTTTTCCCGTGAATTAATTTGTTATTTGTAAGACCTTTTATAACTCTTTCTACAACTGCTTCATCAGGATTTAGTGTCCAGTTGAATTGTTTTATTACTTTATTTACGAATTTTTCTGTATTTACAAATTCTTCTTGAAATTTTTGCTCTTCAGTCATTGTTATTTATCTTCCTTTTTTATAAATATTCCACAGTGACACATTCCTTTATTAGGAATTTCATCATTAATTGCAGGTTTACAAGGGCAAACTCTATCGTCTGAACTTTTATATTTTCCATCTTCTGTTTGTTCTACCATAAAACAAGGGCAAAATCTTTTTCCATATAAAACTTTATTTCTTGTTAGCCCTAATGTTACAGTATCAACAATTTCTTTATCAGGATTAAAACCCCAACCTTGGCTTTCTACTACTTTTTGAGTAAATTTTTTTGTTTTTTCAAGTTCTGTTTTAAATTCATTACTTTGCATATCTAATGGTTTTAACATTTTTTTCCTTTTTTATTTTATTTTAGCATAAATTTTAAATTAAGACAATATTTATATTTTATTTTTTCTTTTTAGGTCTAAAAGCTATGTCACTTTCTATATAATCTCCACCAATTAAATCAATTGCATATGGAATTGCAGGAAATACTGCTTCAAGATTTTCTCTAATTGCCTTTGGGCTTCCTGGTAAGTTTAAAATAAAGCTTTTTTTAGCAACTCCCGCAGTTCCTCTTGCCAAAATTGAAGTGGGAACATATTTTAAAGAATGCATTCTCATAAGTTCTCCAAATCCTGGTAATTCTTTATCTAAAACCTTTTTAGTAGCTTCAGGAGTAACATCTCTCTTTGCTGGACCAGTTCCACCTGTTGTTAAAATCAAAACACATTGCATATCAATTAATTCATTTAAAGTTTCTACTATTTTTTCATAATCATCTGGAATTAATTTATATACAATTTCATACTCATTTTCCACATTTTCACTTAAATAAGCTTCAATCTCTTTTCCACTTTTATCTTCATAAATTCCTGCACTTGCTCTATCACTCATTGTAACTATTGCTATTTTCATAAATTTCCTTTTTTTGATATAATTAAATATATTATACTAAAAAATGGAGAAATTATGGAATTTTTAAAAGACTTAAATCCTTCTCAATATGAAGCAGCTACTCATATTGATGGAGCGATGCTTATTTTAGCAGGTGCTGGAAGTGGTAAGACTAAAACAATTACAGCAAGACTTGCTTATTTATTATCTCTGGGGATTGATCCTCAAAATACTCTTACTCTTACATTTACAAATAAAGCTGCAAGTGAAATGAAAGAAAGAGCTATGAGGCTTATCAATGCACCTTATCCACCACTTTTATCAACTTTTCATAAATTTGGGCTTATTTTTCTTAAAATGAATATTCATCTTTTAGGTAGAGCAAATACATTTGTAATTATTGATACTGATGATAAAAAAAGAATAATAAAATCTATTTCACAAGATTTACCAGTGAATTTCGTAGCAAAAGAGATATCAAAATTCAAAAATAATTTCCTAACTCCAAATGAAATACTTGCAATGGCAAAAGATGAAAATTCTAGAAAACTTTCTCATATTTATGAACACTATATTTCATATTTGGATAAAAATAATTTAGTTGATTTTGATGATTTACTTCTTTTAACATACAAAATATTAGATGAGTTTGAAGATGTTGCTAAAAGTTATAGCGAAAAATATAAATACATTATGGTTGATGAGTATCAAGATACAAATGATATACAAATGAAAATATTAAAAAAGCTATGCACCACCCACAATAATATCTGTGTAGTAGGGGATGATGACCAGTCAATTTATGGATTCCGTGGAGCAAATATCAAAAACATACTTGAATTTGAAAAGGTTTTTGATGCTAAAATTGTAAAACTTGAAGAAAATTACCGCTCAACTCCAGAGATTTTAGAACTTGCAAATAAACTAATTTCATACAACAAAACAAGACACGATAAAATTTTAAAACCAACTTTACCAAGTGGTAAGAAAGTAGATATTTTACAAAATTATAATGAAATGGTAGAGAGTGAAACAATTGCAAAAAGAGTAAAAAGTTTAATAGAATCTGGAGTAAGTCCAGATAAAATAGCTATTTTGTATAGGGTAAATGCTTTGAGCCGTGCTATTGAAGATGGGCTTAGAAGTTGTAATATTCAATATAAATTAGTTGGTGGAATGAAGTTTTATGAAAGAGAAGAGATTAAAGATATTATCTCTTATTTAAGATTATTAGTAAATCCAAATGATGATTACTCTTTCAAAAGGGTTGTAAATAAACCTCGTCGTGGTATTGGAAAAGCAAGCTTAGATAAAATAGTAAATATAAAAGGTGATAAATCATTTTTTGAATATGTAAAAAGTGAAGATATCTCTTTTGTAACTAAAAAAGCAGAGAAATCTTTAAAAGAGTTTGTAGAAATGATAGAAAGACTTAGAGATAAGCCAATTATGGATCTATTTTTTAGCATAGAAGATGAAATAGAGTTATTACAATTTTACAAAGATGAAGATAAAGTTCTAAATTTACAAGAATTTTATGGACTTATTAGAGAACACGCCAAAAATGGTTTGGAATTAGAAGAGATTTTAAATGAACTTTCTTTACAAAGTGACGCAGATAATATCGAAGATAAAGCTATAAATATTATGACTATTCACGCAAGTAAAGGACTTGAATTTGATCATCTTTTTGTGATTGGACTTGAAGAAGGATTTTTCCCTTTAGGAGATGCAGATATCGAAGAAGAGAGAAGACTTGCGTATGTTGCAGTTACAAGAGCAAAAAAAGAGCTTGTTTTAAGTTATGCAAAAAGTAGATACAACAGAGGAAGTAGGGATTTTCTAAATAAAAGTAGATTTTTGACGGAAATGGAACTTGTAAAAGATAAAGCTGTTGTATCTCACAATAAAGAAACTAAAAAGAATGATTTAGTAAAACATAAAGTTTTTGGAATTGGAAAAGTTATAGGAAGTACGAAAGTTGGAAAACAGTATAAACTAAAAATTAATTTTGGTGGAGATATTAGAGAAATTTTAGATAATTTTGTGGAGAAAATATGAATAATAGACTTTTTGTAGTAAATAAACCGCTTTTTATTTCATCAAATCATTATTTAAGAAAAATAAAAAGAAAATATGGAGTTAAAAAAGCAGGTTTTAGTGGAACACTGGATCCTTTTGCTAAAGGGTGTTTGATTGTTGCGTTTGGGCAATATACCAAACTTTTTAGATTTCTTGCTAAAACTCCTAAAACTTATAAAGCAACTCTATTTCTTGGGGCATACTCTCCTACTCTTGATGTAGAAAAGATAGAAAAAATTGAAATTCCAGAAAAATTTGATGAAAAAAAAGTAATTGAAGTAGTTGAAAGTTTCAAAGGTAAACAAACTCAAATACCACCAAAATATAGTGCTAAAAGAATCAATGGCTTTCGTGCTTATGATTTAGCAAGAGCTGGTGAAGAAGTAGATATTAAAGAGATAAATATTGAAATTTTTGATATTAAAGTTACAAATTATTGTCATCCATTTTTGAGTTTTGAAGCTAAAGTTAGCGAAGGAACTTATATTAGAAGTTTGGGATTTGATATTGCTAAAAAACTTGGAGTAGAAGGAAGTTTAACATATTTAGAAAGACTAAATGAAGGTAAATTTTATTTTGAAGATGAAAAAGCACTTAATCCGTTTGAATATTTAGATTTAGAAAAAAATGAATATGAAAACGAAGAAGATTTGTTTTTAGGTAGAAAACTTGATATAAACAAGTTTAAAATTCAAAAAAAAGGTATATATTTATTAGAATATGGAAATTATTTTGCGGTTATTGAAATAGATGATGAGGTTAAATATTTACTTAATAAGGTAGAAAAATGTTAGTAATTACAAGAAAAGTAGGTGAGGAATTAAAAGTTGGAGATAATATCTATATAAAAGTTATTTCTATAGATAAAAATCAAGTAAAAATAGGAGTTGATGCTCCAAGAAGTGTATCAATACTTAGAATGGAGCTTGTAGAGGAGATTACAAATCAAAACAGATTAGCAAATCAAGATACTGATGAGAATATAATTCATTCATTAAATTCTATGATAAAAGGAAATAAATGAGTTTAAAAGCAAAAAGTTATGCAAAAATAAATCTTTTTTTAAAAATAGAAGGTTATAAAGATGGATATCATCAGTTAAATTCAAGATTTATGAAAGTAAAAAATGTTTATGATGAAATAGAGATAAAAGAAGCTGAAAAATTCGATATTATTGGAAACTTTGATTGTGCTTTAAGAGATAATACGATTTTCAAAGCATATCTTCAATTAATTACAAACTTTCCTGATATTAGGGATTATTTTATAGGAAAAGAGATTGTTGTAACAAAAAACATCCCAGCAATGGCTGGTCTTGGTGGAGGAAGTAGTAATGCAGCTACTTTTTTAAATATGGTAAATGAAGATAGTGGATTAAATTTAAGCAAAGATGAATTAGCTAAAATCGGTGCAGAGATAGGAAGTGATGTACCTTTTTTTATTTATGATTTTGATGTAGCAAATGTATATGGAAGAGGAGAAATTGTTACTCCTTATGATGAAAAGCCGATAGAAGTAGAAATAGGAGTACCACCTGTTGAATGCTCAACTCCAGAAGTTTTTAAAATGTATAAAGAAAAATATTTTAACCCTCAAAAAAGTAATTTTGATGAAATTCCAACAAAAGAACTTTTAGAAAATAAAACACCAGAAGAACTCAACGATCTTCTAAGACCAGCACTTGCAAGATATAGTGAACTTTTTAAATATAAAGATTTTGGATATTTTAGTGGAAGTGGAAGTAGTTTTTTTAAAGTGAAGAAATAAAACTTCACTTTCTTTTATTATTTGTTTTAGGCTTTGTCTTTTGTTTTTTTAAAATTTTATTTTTTATAGTTTTACTTCCTCTTGCAAAATTTATTAAATCATTTGTTTTTTGAATCTCATTTGGAAGTTTATTAAATCCCATAAGCATAATTCTACTTGTAGTTTTGGCATCTCCTAACGCTCTATGCAGTGTTTCTTTTGGTAAATTTAGTTCTTCTGTAAGGTATTTAAGCCCATATCTTGACGCTTCTATAGTTTTTTTAGAAAGTGTAAGTGTGCAAATTTCAGGATTTAGTAAATCTCCAAGTCCCTCTTTTTTTAGTTGAGCTTTGATATAATTAAAATCAAAATAGCTATCGTGTGCTACAAATATAGCATCTCCTAAAAATTCTTTAAATTTCATTAAAACTTCTTTTTGAGTTTTTGAGTTTTTTACCATTTTTTCAGTTATTCCTGTAATTCCTTGGATAAAAGGAGGTATAAATTTAGCACGGATTAATTCACTAAATGTATCTATTATTTCACCATTTTTGATTTTAACAGCACCTATTTCAATAATTTGTGAATTTTCAGGTTTGCTTCCATTAGTTTCGATATCAACTATACAATAAGTTGCATCTTTAAAATCACTAAAATTTGTAGCAGGATAAAATATTCCATTTTTTTCTATTAGAGTTAGTCCTTGTGCTTGGATAAATTCTAATGCAGTATCAAAATCTAAATCTGGATATATTTCAAATAATTTTTTCTTTAAAATGGAGCGAGTCACACCTTTTTTTAATAATTCTGTAAGTTGTTGTAGTTTCACTTGGCATCTTTCTAAATGAATTTTTCGCAATTATATCAAAAAAAGTAATAAAAATTTGTTATAATTGACTTACGAAATAAAAATATAGACAAAGTCTTAACAAAAAGGAATAATAAATGATACTTGTTATGAAAGTTGGTGCAAGTGAAGAAGATATCAACAAAACAATAAATCAAATAAAAGAGTGGGGGCATGAAGTTAGTTTAGCCCCAGGTGAAAAGCAAACAGTAATTGGAATTATTGGTGAAAAAAGTGATTTAGGTGGAAGACCATTATCAACTTTACCAGGAGTTGCAAAAGTTTTAGAAGTTTCTGCAGCATATAAAAGAGCAAGTAGAGAATTTCACCCAGAAGATACTATCGTAGATGTAAATGGTGTAAAAGTTGGTGGTGGAAACAGATGTGTAATTGCAGGACCTTGTAGTGTAGATAAACTTGAAAATGTTATCTATTTAGCAAAAAAAGTAAAAGAAAGTGGTGCACAAATGCTTAGAGGTGGTGCATACAAACCAAGAACTTCTCCATATACATTCCAAGGACACGAAGAAGAAGGTCTAAAAATGTTAGCCGAAGCTAGAGCAGAAACAGGGCTTCCAATTGTTACGGAACTTATGAGTATAAGTGATATTGATACAGTTTATAAATATGCAGATGTTATTCAAATAGGTGCTAGAAATTCTCAAAATTTCCCACTTCTTAAAGAAATTGGAAAACTTGATAAACCAGTAATTCTAAAAAATGGAATTGCAGGAACTATGAAAGAACATTTAATGAGTGCTGAATATATTATGAGTGAAGGTAATGAAAATGTTATCTTATGTCTTAGAGGAACAAGAACTTATGAAACAGCAGTAAGAAATACAATTGATGTTACACTTGTTCCAGTTTTACAACAATTAACTCACCTTCCAGTAATTATTGACCCAAGTCACGCAGCAGGAAAAAGACCATTTGTTTCATCATTAGCATATGCAGGAATGGCAGTTGGAGCTGATGGATTAATTATTGAAGTTCATAATTGTCCAAAAGAAGCATTAAGTGATGGTGACCAAGCATTATTACCTAGAGATTTTGAATATTTAATGAGAAAACTTGATAATTTAACTGCTTGGAATCAAAAAGAGTGGGTAGAATTTGATAAACAAAAAGAGACTGATTGTATAAAAGTGTAAAAGAGAATTAACTTTCTCTTTTACCATATTTTTCTAAAAATTCTTCTAATTTATATTTGGCTCTATACTCTTCACTCATTAAGTGAATTAAAATATCTCCTAAATCAATTACTGTCCAATCGTCACTTTCATCAATTGCTAAAAATTGTTCTTGGGGTTTTAGTTTAGATTTTAGTTCATTCAAAAGTGCAAATCCGTGTTTTTCACCCATAGTTGTAGCAATTATAACTGCATCAGTAAAATAATCGCTGTCTTTTGTATCAAAACTTTCTATATCAAGTGCTTTTTTATCATCTAAAATTTTAGTTATTTTTTCTATTCTTTCTTTCATTTACTTCCTTTATAATATGAAATTATTTCATCTGCCACTGTTTTAGGCAGATAATGTTTGTAATTTTCTGGATTTTGTCTAATTTGAGTTGAGCTTATTGGTATATCTAAATTTATAGTTTCATAAATGTTTGATTTTTGATTATCTCTTGAAACTACTATAAAATTGATTAACTTTTTAAGCTCATCTATATTTTTCCATTTACTAAGAGTTGATAAATTATCAGCTCCTATTACAAAACTAATTTTATCATAATTTTGCAAAAAATGTTGAATTGTATCAATTGTATAGCAAGGCTTGTTTTGTTTTATTTCATAATCGCTAATTTCTACTTTTGGATTGTTTATACTTTTTTGTATCCATTCAAATCTTTTCTTAGCAGGTGCGGAAAAATTATGTTTTAGAGGATTTAGATAGTTTGGTAAAACTATAACTTTATCAAATTTTTGTGATAATTTATTGATAATTTCGATATGTCCTTTGTGGATAGGATCAAAACTTCCACCAAAAATTGCTGTTTTCACTAAATTCCTTTCTTAAAAATATATCATCTCTATTTTTATTTGTCAATAATTAAAATTTGATATAATTGCTAAAAAAAAGGAAACTATTTTGATAACAGTGGCTATAAATGGATTTGGTCGAATAGGTAGGGCTATTGCAAGAGTTATTTTTTCAAGAAACGATATAAAATTAGTTGCAATCAATGACCTTGAAAAAAAAGAAGATTTAGAATATCTTTTGAAATATGATTCCACACATGGAGTTTGTAATTGTAATTTAAAAGATGTTACGATTTATAATGAAATTGATAATTCAAAACTTAATTTTGGTGAAGTTGACGCTGTTTTTGAATGTAGTGGGAGAAATTTAACTACTGAAAAAGTGGCTCATCATTTAAAAAAGGGTGCTAAAAAAGTAATAATTTCTGCTCCAAGTGAAGATAATACTCCTACTTTTGTTTTAGGCGTAAATAGTGATAAATATAGTGGCGAAAATATAATTTCAAATGCAAGTTGCACTACAAATTGTTTAGGTCCTATTGCAAAAATTTTAGAAATGCATTTTGGAATTAAAAAGGGACTAATGACTACAATTCATAGTTACACAAATGACCAAAAAATACTTGATGTAAAACATAAAAGAGACATTCGAAGAGGCCGTTCTGCAAATATAAATATGATTCCTACCTCAACCGGTGCAGCAAAGGCGATGCATAGAGTTATTCCAAGTTTAGAAGGAAAACTTCATGGTCAATCTGTTAGAGTTCCAGTTCCTGATGTAAGTATTGTGGATTTTAATGTAGAGCTTAATAAAAATACTTCTTTAGAAGAATTAAGAGAACTTTTTATTAATTATTCTCAAAATGAATTAAAAGGAATTTTAGGAATTGATGATAAAAATTTAGTAAGCACGGATATTTTAGAAAATAGTTATTCTTCAAATATAATTCTTGATAAAATTTTAGTCGTGCAAGGAAATATGGTAAAAATAATGAGTTGGTATGACAACGAATGGGGCTATTCAAATAGAATGTGTGATATGGCTAAATATATTTTGAAATAAATTATGTTAAAATTACGAATATAAAAAAAAGGAGAATTTATGGCTGTAAAAGTAGCGATTAACGGTTTTGGTAGAATTGGAAGAAGTAGTGCAAGAATTATTGCAAATAGAGATGATATAGAATTAGTAGCAATTAACGATAGTGGAAGTGCTGAACAATTAGCATATCTTTTAAAATATGATTCAGTTCACGGTAGATTTGAAAATGTAGAAGTTATTGATGAAAAACATCTTAAAATTGGAAACGATACAGTTACACTTTTTTCAGATAGAGACCCTTCAAAACTTGATTTTGCAAGTGTTGGTGCTGAAGTAGTGCTTGAATGTACTGGTAAATTTCTAACAAAAGAAGCAACTCAAGTTCATATTGATAGAGGTGCAAAAGTTGTAGTAATGAGTGCTCCTGCAAAAGATGATACTCCTACATTTGTAGTTGGTGTAAATGCTGATAAATATAAAGGTGAGAAAATTATTTCAAATGCAAGTTGTACAACAAACTGTTTAGCACCTGTTGCAAAAGTTTTAATGGATAATTTTGGAATTGAAAAAGGGCTAATGACTACAATTCATAGTTATACAAATGATCAAAAAATCCTCGATGTAAAACACCATAAAGATACAAGAAGAGGAAGAGCAGCTGCAATTAATATGATTCCTACAACTACGGGAGCAGCTAAAGCCATTGGAAAAGTTATTCCAGAATTACTTGGAAAACTTCACGGTCAAGCAGTTAGAGTTCCTACTCCAAATGTTAGTTTAGTCGATTTAAATGTTGTGGTTTCTAAAAATACAACTATTGAAGAAGTAAATGAAGCTTTAATTAAAGCAAGTGAAAATGAACTAAAAGATATTTTAGCAATTGATAAAGATAAATGTGTAAGTAGTGATTTTACTTCAAGTTTATACTCTTCAATTGTTGCTATTGATTTAACACAAGTGATTCAAGAAAATATGGTAAAAGTTATGGCTTGGTATGATAATGAAATGGGCTATTCAAATAGATTAGTTGATATGGCTGTAATTGCTGGAAATCATCATAAAGGATAATAATGAATGTAAATAGTGTAAAAGATTTAGAAATTTCAAAAGGTGACAAGGTTTTTGTAAGATGTGATTTTAATGTTCCATTAGATGAATTTGGAAATATTACAGATGATAGAAGAATTAGAGAAGCACTTCATACCATAAAATATCTTATTGATATTGAAGCAAAAATAGTTTTGGCTTCTCACCTTGGAAGACCAAAAGGTGAAGTTAATGAAAAATATTCACTAAAACCAGTAGCTAAAAGATTATCTCATTTGCTTCATCAAGATGTTGTTTTAGCAAATGATGTAATTGGTGAAGATGCCAAAGAAAAAGTAAAATCTTTAAAAGATGGAGAAATTTTACTTCTTGAAAATTTAAGATTTAATCCAAATGAAACTAAAAATGATGATGAATTTGCAAAAGAATTAGCAAGTTTTGGTAAGTTTTATATAAATGATGCTTTTGGAGTAAGTCATAGAGCTCATGCAAGTGTTCATGCAATTACAAAAAATTTTGATGATTCTCACAAAGCTGCAGGATTTTTACTTTTAAAAGAAATTAATTTTTTCCATAAACTTCTTAAAAATCCGGCTCGTCCTTTTGTAGCAGTTGTAGGTGGAAGCAAAGTAAGTGGAAAACTACAAGCACTAATTAATCTGTTACCAAAAGTAGATAAAATGATAATTGGTGGAGGTATGGCTTTTACATTTTTAAAAGCACAAGGATATGAAGTTGGAAAGTCACTTGTAGAAGATGATTTGATTGAAGAAGCACTTCACATTATGAATGAAGCAAAAAGACTTAAAGTTAAACTTTATTTACCGGTTGATATAGTTGTGGCTGATAAATTTGAAGAAAATGCAATGGTTAAATATGTAACTTTCCAAGAAATTCCAGAAAATTGGATGGGACTTGATATTGGTCCGGCAACTGTTAGACTTTTTGCTGAGGTTATAGAAGATGCTCAGACTATTTTATGGAATGGACCAATGGGAGTTTATGAAATGGATAGATTTAGTAATGGAAGCTTTAAAATTTCTCACGAAATAGCTAGAACTCACGGAACAAAAGTTGTAGGTGGAGGAGATACTGCTGATTTAGTTCAAAGAGCTGGAGATGATGAAGAGATGACATTTATTTCAACTGGTGGAGGAGCTAGTTTAGAACTTCTTGAAGGTAAAAAATTACCAGGAATTGAAGCGTTGGAGCTAAAATGATAATTGCCAGTAATTTTAAAATGAACCACACAAGAAAATCTACACAACAGTTTTTGAATCAATTAAAAGAAGTAAAAACTAATCACACGATTAGAGTTTTTCCTCCTGCTACTGCTTTATTCGAAAATGAAATAGTTGGAGTTCAAAATGGATACCCAGCTATTAATGGTTCATTTACAGGAGAAATTGGTTTAGAACAAATTAAAGAGTTTAATATTGATAAAATATTAATTGGTCATAGTGAAAGAAGAAATCTTTTAAAAGAATCTCAAGAATTAATTACTAAAAAATTTGAATTTTATAAAAATGAAAATTTTGAAATAACTTATTGTATCGGTGAGCCTTTGGAAATTAGACAAAAAGGTATTGATGAAGTTATTAAATTTCTTAAAGCTCAATTAGTCGGAATTGATATAAATTATGATAAATTAATTGTAGCGTACGAACCGGTATGGGCAATTGGTACAGGAATTAGTGCAACTATCCAAGAAATAGAAGAAACTCATAATAAACTTAGAGAATTTATAAAATCATCTCTTTTATATGGTGGAAGTGTAAAACTTGAAAATATTGCTGAAATTTGTGATATTGAAAATGTTGATGGAGTATTAATTGGGACTGCAAGTTGGCAGGTAGAAAACTTTATAAAAATGATAAATCAAGTAAAAGGATAAAATATGTTAATGAAAGGTAAAAAAGGTTTAGTAATAGGTGTAGCAAACAATAAATCAATTGCTTATGGAATTGCAAAAGCGTGTGCAGACCAAGGAGCTGATTTAATTTTGACTTATCAAAATGAAAAACTACAAAGTAGAGTTCAAAAAGTTGCAGATGAATTAAATGTAAAAAACATCTATCCTTTAGATGTTTCAAAAGAAGAAGAGATTATCGCTTTAAGAGATAATATTGAAAAAGATTATGGAAAAATTGATTTTATAGTTCATGCAGTAGCATTTGCTCCAAAAGATGCTCTTACAGGGAAATTCCTAAATGTTAGCAAAGAAGCCTTTACAATAGCTATGCAAATTAGTGTTTATTCATTTATAGAAGTAGCACAAAAATTTCAAACTATTTTAAATGATAATGCAAGTTTACTTACTCTAAGTTATTTAGGTGCAGTTAGATATATTCCTCATTATAACACAATGGGAGTAGCAAAAGCAGCTCTTGAAGCCAGTGTAAGATATATGGCTGTTGATTTGGGAGATAGAGGAATTAGAGTAAATGCTATTAGTGCTGGACCTATTAAAACATTAGCAGCAAGTGGAATAGGGGATTTTAGAAAAATTTTAAATTATAATGAAGAAAATTCACCACTTAGAAAAAATGTAACTATAGAAGAAGTAGGAAATAGTGCAATGTATTTACTAAGTGATTTATCAAGTGCAGTTACAGGAGAAGTTCATTATGTGGATAGTGGATACAATGTAACAGGTATGCCAATAGTTGAATAAAAGTGTGAAAAAAGTGTAAAATTTACAATTTGTATAAATTTTATACAAAAAAATTTGCAAATTGTTATAATTTTTATGTATAATGACGATACAAAGTTTAAACTATAAAAAAGGAGACATGCAAATGTTAAAAAAACTAAGTTTAGCAGCATTAGTTGCTATGGGGTCAATGAGTTTCGCAGGTGCTACAGATTTAAGTAGTGCAATCCAAGGTGTTCAATTAAATGGATACTTAAGAATTAGAGCATATGCTGATAAAAATAGTAAAAAACAAGATTATTTAAGATGGAGAACAAATGCTAAATTAGTATTTGGTGTACCTGTTGCAGATAATACAAAAATTGTGTGGAGAGTTAATGCTCAACAAGATGCAAAGACAACAAATAAAAAATTATTAAATCCTCATAAAAAAGTAGGAGATAAAGGTTTCAATAGAAATGTAACAAATTCACTTTTCTTCTTAAACTATAAAAAAGATGCTGTTGCAGCTAATGTAGGGATTGTTCCATTAGGATTCTTACCATATGCTTCAAGTGATTCATGGGGAACTGCACATGGTGCTGGTGCTGACGCTACTTATACATTAAATGATAATCTTACTTTAGCAGCTGGTTATGTAGATCAAATGTTTAATTCTATTACTGGTGCAAATGATGTTTATACTGTAGGTGCTATTTATAAAGATAAAAATTTAGGAACTGCTCAAGTTTGGTATGCACAAGTAACAGATGTACTTGATTATGATGTTATGTTAATGACTAATTTAAATATTTTAAAAGATCAAGGAATTGGTGTAAATATTGATATAGCTCAATCTAAAGAGTCTAAAAAAGGATCAGATAGCCATAACTTCTTTAATATTTCTTTCACAGGAAAAGTATCTGGTGCTGATGTAAAAATTGGATATGCTGCAACTAATGATAAAAAAGGTGTAATCAATACAAGTGATGATTCAAAAATCGGTACAACTGCTGGGGAATTAAGACATAATGTTGCTAACTTAACTGATGCAACTGCTGTTTATGCAAAGGCAGGATATAATGTAACTAAAGCAGCAAATGTATTTGTAGCTTATGATAATATTACAGCTGATGAAGGTGATAGTAATGAATATCAAGTTGGTGCAAAATATAAAGTAAATAAAAAATTCGGAATTTCTGGATATGTTGATTATTTAGATAATGATGGTAGTGCAGCAAATGATACAACAGAAGCAAGAGTAGAATTTAAATATAGCTTCTAATCTCTTTTCCCTTTTGGGAATTACTTCTAAACTTATAAAATTTTTCTTCATTTTTGGTATAATAGGTTAAAAATTTAAAGGTCTTAAATGATTTTAATGATTGATAATTACGATTCTTTTACTTATAATATAGTTCAATACTGTTTAGAACTTGGAGCTGATCTAAAAGTAATTAGAAATGATGAATTAACACTGCAACAAATAGAAGAATTAAATCCAGAAAAAATAATAATTTCTCCAGGACCTGCCACTCCAAATGAAGCTGGAATTAGTCTAGATGTTATAGAAAAATTCAAAGATAAAAAACCGATTTTTGGTATTTGTTTAGGTCATCAATCAATTGCTCAAGCTTTTGGTGGTGAAATAATTAGAGCAAAAAATATGATGCATGGTAAAACTTCCGAGATAAATGTTATTAAACATAATGATATTTTTAAAGCTTTACCAGATAATTTTAGAGCTACAAGATATCACTCTTTAACTGTAAATAAAGATAATTTACCTGATACTATTGAAGTTTTAGCAAAAAGTCAGGATGATGATGAAATTATGGCTATAAAAGTTAAAAATCTACCAATTTATGGAGTTCAATTTCATCCAGAATCGATTATGAGTGAATTTGGATATGAAATTATAGATAACTTTTTGAAATTATGAATATAAGAATCTATTTTCTTTTTTATTATATTTTTCTGTTTTGGTATGCTATTCATTTAAATATTGGAGATTTTGAAGTTTTATATTTACAAAACAGTAATTTAATTAATTATGTTTCTAACTTTTTTTTCTCTATTTTAGGTAAAAGTAATTTTAGTTTAAGGTTACTAAGTCTTATTTTTTCATTTTTTTCTATACTTTTATATGCAAAAATAGCTAAACACTATTTTAAATCCACAAAAGAAATTAATTTTACTTTAATTATATTCTCTTTAATGCCAGGTTTTATTATAGCTTCACTTTTATACAATAAATCAATATATTTAATATTTTTAACTCTACTTTTTATCTATTCATTTTTATATTATCGTTTTTTTAGTTATATTTTATTAGCTTTATATGCATTTTTAGATTATAGTTTTATTTCACTTTATTTTGGGCTTGTTTTTTATTCAATCTATAAAAAAGATACAAGATTTTTAATATACTCTTTATTATTTCTTATGATAAATGCAAATTATTTTCATTATGATATAAATGGACATCCGCAAGGACACTTTTTAAATTTATTTATAGTTTATTTAGCTATTTTTTCACCATTTGTATTTGTATATTTTTTGTATGCAATTTTAAAAACATTTAAAAAACCAAATTTATTATGGTTTATTTCTACATTTGCACTTTTATTTTCTATTATTTTATCATTTAGACAAAAAATTAGAATTGATGATTATGCACCATTTGTAATAATTTCAGTTATTTTTATGATAAAAGTATTTTTAAATGATTATAGAGTTAGACTAAAAATTTTTAGAAGACCTTTTAAGCTTTTATTTGTTTTTCTATTTTCATCTTTAATATTATTTGATTTATTTTTATTATCAAGTAAATATTTTTTTAATAAAAAAATATTTTTTCAGTTTAATTATTCACAAGAAGTAGCTAAATTTCTGAAAAAAGAAAATATAAATTATATTTATTGTAATGATAAAACTTTTTGTAAAAAATTATATTTTTATGGATTACAAAAAGGAACTGTTTATTATATAGAATTTGATAAAAAAAATAAAAAAGTTTCTATTCTACACAATAAAACTAAATTGTATGATAAATATGTTTCAAATCTCTACAAAAAATGATAAAATTTTAAAAATTTTCAAAAAGGAGAATTCATGGCTCAAAGAGCGATACGTGAATATGATGGAAAAGCATTATTCGCAAAACATTGGAATAAATATTTTGACGGTTTCCACTATGATTTTAAATCAGTATTAGTTACAAGTGGAGATGAATTAAGAGAAAAAGCAAAAGAACATGGGTTTGAATGGTTAAATCAAGAACCATTAGTAGCAAAACCAGATATGTTATTTGGTAAAAGAGGTAAAAATGACCTTGTTTTATTTAGAGTAAATAAACCAGGTGATGTTACACTTGAAGATGCTGCAAAATGGATTGATGAAAAATCTTCTCATGATGTTACACTTCTTTCAGGACAAACAGGAAGACTTACTCATTTTATAGTTGAACCTTTCACTCCTCATACACAAGAACAAGAATATTATATTTCAGCAACAACAGTTGGTGAAGATGATGTTTTATATCTTTCAGCAGAAGGTGGAATGGAAGTTGAAGAAAATTGGGATAAAGTAAATGAAGTTCATATTCCTATTGATTTGAGTGATAGTGATATTGAAAAAGTAATCAAAGCAAACATTCCAGCAGATATCCCAGCAGATAAACAAGAAGAGTTTGGAGCATTTGCATTTGCATTTTATAAATTCTATAGAGATTTAAATTTTGCATATTTAGAAATCAATCCAATTGTTATGTTAGATAACAATAAAATGGCAATTTTAGATTTAGTTGCAAGACTTGATGATACAGCAGGATTTTTAATGGCTGATAAATGGGGAGATATTGAATTCCCAACACCATTTGGAATGGAAGAAAAATCACCAGAAGAAAAAGCTATCGCAGAAGCTGATGCTAAAAGTGGTGCAAGTTTAAAACTTACTATCCTTAATCCAATGGGAAGAATTTGGACAATGGTTGCTGGTGGTGGTGCTTCAGTTGTTTATGCTGATACTATTGCAGATTTAGCAGGAGTTAAAGATTTAGCAAATTATGGAGAATATTCAGGTGGTCCGACAACCGCTGAAACAGAATTTTATGCAGATACTATTTTTGATTTAATGACAAGACATAAAGACCCAAGAGGTAAAATTTTAATTATTGGTGGTGCTATTGCAAACTTTACAGATGTTGCAAAAACATTTACAGGAATTATTAACTCATTCAAAAAATATGCTGATAAATTAAAAGAAAATAAGACAAAAATTTATGTAAGACGTGGTGGACCAAACTATGAAAAAGGTCTAAAAGATATTGAAGAAGCAGCAAAACAATTAGGACTTTATATTGAAGTTTATGGACCAGAAACTCATGTTACTGATATCGTAAGAATTGCAATAGAAGCAGATAAAGAAGGAGAAAAATAATGAATAAATTATTTACAAAAGATACACAAGCAATTTTTTGGAACAACAATAAAACTGCTATCCAAAGAATGTTGGATTATGATTATGTGATTCAAAGAGAAACTCCATCGGTAGCAGCTATCGTGGCTCCTACAAGTAATAATAAATTTGAAAAATTCTTTTATGGTCCAGATGAAGTAATGATTCCTGTTTATAAATCAACACCAGAAGCAGCAGAAAAACATAAAAATGCTGATGTTTTATTGAACTTTGGTTCATTTAGAACAGCTTATGATGTTACTATGCAAGCACTTGACTTAAAACAATTCAGAGTAATTATGATTACAGCTGAAGGTATTCCTGAAAGAATGGCAAGAGTTATGAACCACAGAGCAAGAACTGAAGGTGTTACAATTATTGGACCTGCTACTGTTGGTGCTATTGCTCCAGGTGCTTTTAAAGTTGCAAATATTGGTGGTACAATTGATAATATTGTAAAATCAAAACTTCATAGACCAGGAAGTTGTGGATTAGTAACAAGAAGTGGAGGTTTATTTAATGAACTTTCAAATATTATTTCATTAAATGCTGATGGAATTAGCGAAGGTGTTGCTATTGGTGGTGATAGATATGTTGGTTCAGTTTTTATTGACCATTTATTAAGAATGGAAAAAAATCCAGATGTAAAATATATGATTTTACTTGGAGAAGTTGGTGGAACTGAAGAATATAAAGTAATTGATGCTATTAAAGAAGGTAAAATTACAAAACCTGTTATTGCTTGGTGTATAGGGACAATTGCTAAACATTTTAGCTCAGGTGTTCAATTTGGTCATGCAGGTGCAAGTGCAAATGCTGAAAGAGAAACAGCAGCAGCTAAAAATGCAGCAATGAGAGAAGCTGGAATTTATGTGCCTAATAGTTTCAATGATTTACCAGCTACAATTAATGAAGTTTATACAAAACTTAAAAAAGATGGTGTTATTGGTGAAATTGAAGAACCAGTTGTTCCAACTATTCCTAAAAATAGAAGACCTAAAAACTTTATTTGTACAATTTCTGATGATAGAGGTGAAGAAGCAACTTATGCAGGATTCCCAATTAGTTCAGTTGCAACTCCAGATACAGGTAAATCTATTGGTGATGTTATTTCATTATTATGGTTCAAAAAACAATATCCAAAATGGGCTACTGAATTTATTGAAACTGTAATGAAAACTGTTGCTGACCATGGTCCAGCAGTTAGTGGTGCTCACAATGCAAAAGTTACAGCAAGAGCTGGAAAAAGTGTAGTTGAGAGTTTAGTAACTGGTTTACTTACAATTGGACCAAGATTTGGTGGAGCGATTGATGGTGCTGCTAAATATTTCAAATATGCAGATGATAATAAATTAACACCAGCAGAATTCTTAAATTATATGAAAAAACAAGGTATTCCAATTCCTGGTATTGGTCATAGAATTAAATCATTAAGAAATCCAGATAAAAGAGTTGAAGGTCTTAAAAAATTCGCAGCAGAATTTTTCCCAGCAACTCCACTTTTAGATTATGCTCTTGAAGTTGAACAACTTACAACTTCTAAAAAAGATAACTTAATCTTAAATGTTGATGGAACTATTGGTATTTTAATGGTTGATATGTGGAGAGCATTAGGTTACACAGAAGAAGAAATTAATGAATTTATCGAAAGTGGAACTCTAAATGCATTTTTTATAGCAGGTAGAACAATTGGATTTATTGGTCATATTCTTGATGAAAAAAGACTTGCTATGCCAATGTATAGACATCCATGGGATGATATCCTTTATGATGTTCAAGAAGCAGAAGAAATTAAATAATTTCTAAACTACTTAAACCTTTGATATAATAAGGGAAAACTTTTTCCCTTATAAAGGTTATATATGAAAAAACGATCATTTTCAATGATAGAATTAATTGTAGTTATAATTGTTATTTCTATCTTAATTATAAAAACAGATTTTACTTTATCAAATACTTCATTAAATCAAGCAGCTGATCAAGTTATAGATCATATAAATTTTACTAGAGAGTTAGCTTTAAAAGATAATAAGTTTCAATATTATCCAGTTAATAATTCTGTAGTAGAATTAAATAGAACAAAATATTGGTTTAAACAGTGGTGGCAAATTAGATTTACATATTATACTAAAGATAATAAAACTTATTATTTTTATGAAATATTTTCAGATCTTCCATATAATAGTACACATAATTTTTCAAAAGTTGGAAATTTACCAAATAAGAAAGAAGCTTGGGCAAAAACTTATGCTAAAAATCCTGTAAATAATTTATATTTAGTTGGTAAGAATCAAGAAAATAGTGGTGATAGTAATTTCCCAGAAATTAGTGATAAAAAATTAAACCTTACTCAAAGTTATGATATTAAAAAAATAGAAATAAATGGACAAAGTGTAAAATATTCAGGATCTATTAAAAGATTTATGTTTGATAATTATGGAAATGTTTATACAGAAGAATATAAAGGAGATACTGCAGATAAAGGAGATACAAATCCATATGACAAAGAAGAGAGAAAGCCATTAACTTCTACAGCAACAATTAGTCTATGTAAAGATGAAAATTGTAATAAAAAAATAGATATTTGTATAACTCCAAAAGTTGGTTTTGTTTATTTATGTAATTAATTTTATAATAAGTTTCTTCTTTTTTCTTTTTCTAAAAAAAATTCCTTAATATTTAAAATTTTCCCAAACTTATAAAGTATAAATTTTTAATAAAAGCTTATTTTAATTATTTCTTTTTATATTCAAATAATTATTCTATATAAATATATATAAAATT
>JAUUDM010000012.1 GCA_030826765.1 Nautiliales bacterium | reverse complement strand
TAAAATTTGGAAAGCTAATCCTTTAATTAAATCCAAACTTTATGAATTAAATCAATTATTTTTTATTAAATTTCAGGAAAATATTCTATGATTTTTTGCTATAATTTTAGCATTCAGACACAACTTTTTTGGTATGTCTCAATCTGATATTTTAGATAATCAATTTTTTCCTCTAAATTTAAAAATATTTCAGCAATTGAATCTGCCTTTTGAAATTCTTTTTTACTTGTATCCTCAAGTAAATTTTTAATGTCCTGTTTAAATAAAAGTTTAGTCTGTTCATTGTCGGTATGAAGAGAATATAATAGTTGTGTCGGTTTATTGATTAGTTTCATAATTACTCCTTTGATTGATTTTAATTGTTAAGTGGTGCAGTTTTAAATTGCATTTAATTAAGCAGACAATTTAATAGAAGCAAATTTATCTGTTACATCAAATAACTTTTCGTTAATTGAAATTATGTTATCAATTGATTTAACAAGTTTTGAGGTAAATTTTCTGTCCGTAAATATGTTTTTACCTCTAATCCCTCCTCTGATAACATTTTCCTGAATTCTATTGAATACTCTCCATAAATCATTATCCTCATCCTCCTTTCTATGTGGTTTTAGTAAATCTTCAATATCTACCTGTTGATAAGGCTTAAATCTGATTATTTTAGAAGCCCTTGCAAGTGAAATTTGTTCATCTTTAGATAGTTCAATTTGTTTATATAAATTAATTCTTTCATTGATTTTATCAATACTTGCAACTATTGTTTCAATTGCCTTTTTAACTTCACTTTCCTTAAAGCCAATATGTCTTATACTTATTTTTTCAAACAGATTATTAGCAACGACTAATCCATTAGCACATATAAACCTGAATACTCCAACCTGAATAATAAAAGATGAACTTCTATTATGAGAATTGGTTAAAACAATCTCAATAGATTCGTCTTGATTAGAAAGAAAATCACTGATGTGTCTGAATCTGATTAAATGCTTTTGATAGCCTTTGTTTTTAGATAGTCTTACAAAAGATTCTTTTGCTTCTACGGGATACCAATTATTATCTCTAAACATATCAACAACTTCAATAGTAGGGATAAAAGCATACTTATTACTTACTTCAAATGAGGGAGAAATAGCAAATATACTTCCTGCTTTTTCTTTTAGTATTTCATTACTTAGTGTCATCTTCATTTTTTATCCTTTGTATTGATAATATAATCAGTAACAACTGAAGCAGTGTCAATTACCTCTTTTGTAACCTTTACAAATTTGTAAATTTTTCTAAACATAGTAACTCCTTTGTGTTTTTTAGTCATTTATATATAACAATAAAAGTATGGATTTTTCGCAGGAATTGTGATATCATTATTATAAAAAAGGCTTTTAAATGAGTGAAAAAGAGTTCTTATATAACCTTGAAAGAAAACTTTGGAAGAGTGCTGAAAAATTACGCTCTTCATTAGACCCTTCAATTTACAAACACGTAGTATTAGGCTTGATATTCTTAAAATATGTTTCTGATGCATTTGAAAGCAGAAGAAAAGAATTAGAAAACGAATTTAGAAATCCTGATAGTGAATTATATTTAGGAGATGACGAAGAACTTATAAAAGAAGAACTTGAAGTAAAAGATTATTACACTGAAAAAAATATTTTTTGGGTGCCTGAAATTGCAAGATGGAAATACATTCAAGAAAATATAAGACTTTCTATTGGAGCAAAATTGCCTGATGGCAGAGAATTTAAAAGTGCGGGAAAATTAATTGATGATGCCTTAACAGCAATAGAAAAAGAAAACCCTAAATTAAAAAGAGTTTTAAATAAAGACTATGCAAGACTTCAAATAGATACTAAATTGGCAGATTTAGTAGATTTAATATCAACTATTCCATTTGAACATGAAAGTTTAAAAGCAAAAGATATTTTAGGTCATGTTTATGAATATTTTTTAGGACAATTTGCTTCAAAAGAAGGTAAAAGAGGAGGTCAATTTTATACTCCTAAATCAATAGTAAATTTAATTGTAGAGATAATAAAACCGTTTAAAGGTAAAGTATATGACCCGGCAATGGGAAGTGGAGGATTTTTTGTAAGCAGTGAAAAATTTATCGAAGCACACGGAGGAAAAATAGAAGACATTTCAATATACGGGCAAGAATCAAATCCTACAACTTGGCGACTTGCAATAATGAATATGGTAATTAGAGGACTTGATTTTAATTTTGGAAAAGAACCAGCAGATACTTTCACAAAAGACCAACATCCGGATTTAAGGGCAGATTTTGTATTAGCAAATCCTCCATTTAATCAAAAAGAAGAAGATTGGTGGCATCCAAGTTTAGAAAATGATAAAAGATGGGTATATGGCACACCACCAAAAGGCAATGCAAATTTTGCCTGGATGCAGCATATGTTATATCACACTTCACCTAATGGAGTGGTTGGACTTGTATTAGCAAATGGAAGTTTAAGTTCAACTACAGGAGGGGAGGATGAAATAAGAAAAAATATAATAGAAGCCGATTTAGTAGAAGCAATTATAGCACTTCCTGATAAACTATTTACCAATACTCAAATTCCAGCTTCAATATGGATACTAAATAAAAATAAATCTCAAAAAAATAAAACTCTATTTATTGATGCAAGAGATTTTGGGGAAATGATAGATAGAAAACAAAGAATTTTAAGAGATAGTGATATAAAAGAAATAGTAGATACTTTTGATAGATTTAGAAAAGGTGAAGATGTAGATAAAAAGGGAGTTTATAAAGTAGCTACAACTGATGATATAAGAAAAGAAAATTATATTCTAACTCCCGGAAGATATGTAGGAATAAAAGATGATGAAACAGATTCAATACCATTTAATGAAAAGATGCAAGAATTAACTAAAAAATTATCCACTGAACTTGAAAAAAACAAAGAACTTGAAAAGTTGCTAAGGCATAATTTAGGGGAATTGGGATTTAAATTAGGGGATATAAATGAGTATAAATAGAGATACAGAATATATAGTATCACTAATAAAAGAATTAATAAAACAACCAAAAGAAACTGAATGGTTAGAATTTAAACATAATAACAAAGAGCCTCACTTAATAGGAGAATACATAAGTGCATTATCAAATTCTGCTGCCCTTAATAGAAAAATAAACGCTTATATGATATGGGGAGTTGATGATAATACACATAAAATAATAGGGACAACTTTTTCTCCTTCTAATAAAAAAGTAGGTAATGAAGTATTAGAGAATTGGATTTTAAGATTACTTGAACCAAAAATAGAATTTAAATTTTATGAAGTAGAAATAGAAAATAAAAAAGTTGTATTATTAGAAATAGCCCCAGCTCATAGGCATCCTGTAAGATTTGACGGAATAGAATATATAAGAGTTGGTTCTTATAAAAAAAAGCTAAAAGATTTACCGGAAAAAGAAAGGTCTCTTTGGAGAATATTTGACAATATACCGTTTGAAAAACAAATAGCTGCTCATAACTTAAATGAAAGTGAAGTATTAAAATATTTAGATTATACAAAATATTTTGAATTGTTAGATTTACCACTTCCTGAAAATAGAAATGCTATATTAAAAGCATTAGAAGATGATGAACTTATAAAAAAACAAGATAATAATCAATATTCAATTACAAATCTTGGTGCTATTTTATTTGCAAAAAATTTAAATCAATTTAATCATTTAAAAAGAAAAGCTATAAGAGTAATTCAATATAAAGACAATACAAAATTACATACAATAAAAGAGATACAAGGACAAAAAGGATATGCAGTAGGATTTGAAGGACTTATTGAATATATTAATAATCTTTTACCATCTAACGAGATTATAGGAAAAGCATTTAGAAAAACAATAAAAATGTATCCTGAACTTGCTATAAGAGAATTAGTTGCTAATGCTATTATTCATCAAGATTTTTTTCAAACAGGAAATTCTGTAATGATTGAAATATATTCAAACAGAATAGAAATTACTAATCCAGGTGAACCTCTTGTAGATACTGAAAGATTTTTAGATACTCCTCCAAAATCAAGAAATGAAATTTTAGCTTCATTTATGAGAAGAATAAATATTTGTGAAGAAAGAGGAAGTGGAATAGATAAGGTTGTATTGCAAACAGAAATATTTCAACTTCCAGCCCCTGTTTTTAGAGTTGTCAACGGATATACTATAAGCATATTGTTTGCTCATAAAGAATTAAAAGAAATGAATAAACAAGATAGAATATGGGCAACTTATTTGCATGCAAGTTTAAAATATATTCAAAATGAATTTATGACAAATACAAGTTTAAGAGAAAGATTTGGTATTGAAGTTAAAAATCGTTCTATGGCATCTAAAATAATCAATGAAGCATTAGAATCAGGAAAAATTAAAATATTTGATGAAAGTGTAGGGACAAAAGCAAGGGAGTATGTTCCATGGTGGGCAAAATGAATATAAATTTCTTTGAGTGTTGTTTGACAATTTGCTTCACTGTTGCTTCATTGATATCAATTATTTTTTTAAATATATTTTTTAAATTCCCGAAAATAAGGGCTTTTGTCAATAACAATTTGCTTCATTGTTGCTTCATTGACAATAAAAATTTGTTTAATTGTTGTTTGATTAATAATAAAAAGGAAAGAAAATGAGTGAATGGAAAGAGGTTAAATTGGGGGATGTGTGTGAGATTGTAGGAGGAGGAACCCCATCTACAAAAAAGCCTGAATATTGGAATGGTGATATTAGTTGGATAACTCCTAAAGATTTATCTAATTATCAAAAAAAATATATTTTTAGTGGAGAAAGAAATATAACTGAAGAAGGTTTAAAAAATTCATCTACAAAAATTTTACCTAAAGGGACAATACTTTTTACTTCAAGAGCACCTATTGGATATATAGCTATTGCTGGTAAAGAATTATGCACTAATCAAGGTTTTAAAAGTTTAATTTGTAAAAAAGAAATGTATAACCAATTTTTATATTATTTAATGAAATATAAAACTAATGAAATTATTAAATTAGCTAATGGCTCAACATTTAAAGAAATATCAGCAACTAATTTAAAAAAATTATCAATCAACCTTCCACCTCTCCCAATTCAAAAAAAAATCGCTGATATTTTATCAGTAATAGATGAAAAAATAGAAACACTGCAAAATATAAATGAAACACTTGAAGAGATGGCAAAGGCTATTTTTAAATCCTGGTTTGTTGATTTTGAGATAGTAAAGGCAAAAGCAAGCGGTAAAAACGATAGCGAAATAGCAGAGGAATTTGGAATAAACGAAGAAATAGTTAAATTATTTCCAAGTGAATTTATAGATAGTGAAATAGGCGAAATTCCTAAGGGGTGGGAAATAGTTTATTTAAAAGATGTGTTTGACTTTGAAAGAGGAGTTGAACCCGGAAGTAAATTTTATATTGAAAATCCTACGAATTATGAAATACAAAAAGATAAATTAATTCCTTTTTATAGAGTAAAAGATTTAGAAACAAAAGCAAACATTTATATTCCAAATGAAATAAGCAAAGGTAAAATATCTAAATTTGGAGATGTATTAGTATCTTTTGATGGCACAATAGGAAGGGTAAATGCTTTTTTAGAAGGTGCATATTCAAGTGGTATTAGAAAAATAAAAGCTACTAATTATTCAAATGCATTTATTTATTTTTTAATGAAAAGTGATTATATTCAAGATTTAATTAGAAAATATGCAACAGGAACAACCATACTACATGCTGGTAAATCTATTAATTATTTGTATTTAGTTAAAAATAATAAAATCATTAAAGAATATGAAAAAATTATAATTCCTATTTTTAAAACTATTTTATCTAATGCTAAACAAATCCAAATCCTCCAAAATCTTAGAGATACACTCCTTCCAAAACTAATAAATGGAGAAATTAAAGTTGATGAATTGGATATTAGGGGTTTAGAATGAATAAATTATTTGAAAAGAAATGGTTAGAACAAAATATATTTTATTCACAATTAGATGAAAATAAATTAAAACATGTTTTTTATTTTCCCATTTTATGGAATATTTTTGAAAAAAACTTTAGCAAAATTTGCGAAAATAAGATTCAAATTGGAAAATATAAAATAATAAGTCAAACAATATATAACAATAAAATAGATATAAATAAAATAAATCAAATTTATGATTATTTTAAGAATAGATATATTAAAAATAAAGATCGCTTTTTAAGCTTAAGTTTTAGAAAGGATATACAAACAGAACAAAATATTAAACAAGAGATAATAAAAAGATTTAAAAAAGCTAAAATTGATGATATTGAAAAGATTGAAGTAATTTTATGCATAGCTTTTAGAATAAGAAATAATTTATATCATGGTATAAAAAAAGTTGACAAATTATATGAACAAAATGAAAATTTTAAGCAAATTAATAATTTTTTGATTCTTGCAATAGAAGGACATAAAAATGATAACTGAAAACCAAGTAGAAGAATTAGCTATAAATTGGCTAAAAGAGTTAGGGTATGATTATATTTTAGGAAGTGAAATTCAAAGAGATTATAGCGAAGTTTTATTAGAAGATAGATTAAAAAATAGTTTAATTAAAATAAATAATTTAGATGAAAAAATAATTGAAGAAGCAATTGAAAATGTTAAAAAACACTCTTTCACAACTCTTATTCAAAACAATGAAGAATTTCATAAAAAGCTTATTGAAGGAATCAAAGTAGAAGTCAGAAAAGAAGAGAGTGAAACGGAAGTAATTAAATTGATCGATTTTGAAAATTCAGAAAATAATGATTTTTTAGTAGTTAATCAATTTAGCGTTAAAGGTAAAAAATTAAGAAGACCGGATATTATAATTTTTATAAATGGGTTGCCTCTATTTGTAATGGAACTAAAAAATCCAGCAGATGAAAATGCCACTTTATTTCAAGCGTATAATCAACTTCAGACATACAAAGACGAAATAGAAGATTTGTTTATTTATAATGAAGCGTTAATTATTTCAGACGGAATAGAAGCAAAAATAGGCTCACTCAGCAGTAATTTTGAGAGATTTTTTTATTGGAGATATATTGATGAAGAAAAAGAAACTAAATTTTCATATCAACTTGAAACATTAATTAAAGGTTTTTTTAATAAAGAATATGTGATTGATTATATTCAAAATTTTATAACATTTGAAAAAAATGAAGAAGAAATTGTTAAAAAAATAGCAGGATATCATCAGTTTCACGCTGTAAAAAAAGCCCTTATGGCTATTAAAAACGCTAAAAACGGCAAAGCCGGTATTGTTTGGCATACACAAGGAAGCGGTAAGAGTTTATCAATGGTATTTTTAGCAGGAAAAATAGTAAGGGATAAAGATTTAAAAAATCCTACTATTGTAGTAGTTACTGATAGAAATGATTTAGATAATCAATTGTTAAATACTTTTTCACTCTCAGAAGATTTACTTACACAAAAACCGATTCAAGCTGAAAGTGTAGAAAAATTAAGGGAATTACTAAAAAACAGACCAAGCGGAGGTATTATTTTTACTACCATTCAAAAATTTAACCTAAAAGATGATGAAGAAAAATTTCCTACTTTAAGTTTAAGAGATAATATTGTAGTAATGGCAGATGAAGCCCACAGAAGCCATTATGGATTTGAAGCAGTCCTTAGAAATGGAGAGTATAAATACGGATATGCAAAATACCTTAGAGATGCCCTTCCTAATGCAACTTTTATAGGATTTACAGGGACTCCGATTGAAAGTGATGATAAAGACACAAGAAGAGTTTTTGGGGACTATATCTCAATTTATGATATTGAAGATGCAGTGAAAGATGGAGCAACGGTTCCTATTTATTATGAAAGCAGGTTAGCAAAACTTAATTTAGAAAGTTTAGAAGAAATTGATGAAGAAATTGAAAAATTAATAGATTCAAATTATATCAAAGAGAAAGAAAAAATTAAAAGTAAATGGGCAAGTCTTGAAAAAATAGTAGGTGCTAAAAACAGAATTAAATCCATAGCTAAAGATGTAGTCGAACATTTTGAAGAGAGACTGAAAGTAATTGATGGTAAAGGTATGATTGTAGCAATTAGCAGAGAAGTTGCCGTTGATTTATACAATGAGATTGTAAAAATTCGCCCATCTTGGCATAGCGACGACCCGTTAAAAGGTTTTATTAAAGTTATTATGACAGGTAGTGCAAGTGATTCTCCTAAACTCCAAAAGCATATTTATTCTAAAAAAATTAAAAAAGACATAGAAAAAAGATTTAAAGATGTAAATGATGAATTAAAAGTTGTAATTGTTGTTGATATGTGGCTGACAGGCTTTGATGTGCCAAGTCTTCATACAATGTATATTGATAAGCCTATGAGAGGTCATAATCTAATGCAGGCAATTGCAAGAGTAAATAGAGTATTTAAAGATAAAAACGGAGGTTTAATTGTTGATTATATAGGAATAGCAAATGAACTTAAAAGTGCCCTTAAAACATATACAAATGCTGGCGGTAAAGGTAAAACGGCAATTTCAAGTGAAGAAGCGTTTAATGAAATGAGAAAAAGAATAGATATTATAAGAGGTATGTTTTATGGTTTTGATTATAGCGAATATAAAACAAATCCTCAAAAACTTTTAGCACCTGCTGCTAATCATATTTTAGGGCTTGAAGATGGAAAAAAAAGATTTTGTGATGAGGTAGTAGCACTTACAAAAGCATATAGTTTATGCTCTACACTTGAAAAAACAAAACCTTATAAAGAAGAGATAGCGTTTTTTCAGGCAATTAAATCTATTTTAACTAAATCTGATTCTGTTACATCAAGAAAAACTCAAACTTCTATTAAACACATTATAGATAATTCAATAAAAGTTGAAGGGTTAGAAGATATATTTGATTTAGTAGGACTTGATAAACCTAATATTTCAATTTTATCTGATGAATTTTTAGAAGAAGTTTCTCAAATGAAATATAAAAATTTAGCAGTGGATTTGTTAGAAAAGTTACTAAAAAATGAAATCAAATCTAAAAGTAAAACTAATATAGTAAGAGAGCAAAAGTTTTCTGAAAGATTACAAGCAACATTAAACAAATATCACAATAGGACAATACAAACAGCACAAGTTATTGAAGAATTGATTGCAATGGCAAAAGATTTTAGAAAAGAAATAGAAAAAGGAAATGATTTAGGACTTAATGAAGATGAAATAGCATTTTATGAAGCATTAGCACTTAATGAATCGGCAGTTAGAGAGCTTGGAGATGAAACATTAAAAAAAATAGCCGTTAAACTCACAGAAACTCTTAGAAAAAATATAACCATTGATTGGAAATACAGAGAAAATATAAGGGCTAAAATAAAAAACAGAATTAGAATACTACTTAGAAGATATAAATACCCACCAGATAAAACTCCACAAGCTATTGAAACAGTTTTAAGACAGGCTGAAAGAATAAGTGATGAATGGAGTAAATAAATATTAAAATTTTAGAAAGGGGAAAGGATGGAAAAGGCAAAAAAAATAATAGAAGAATTTTTTAATTCTAATGAATGGAATATCGTTGATAATTTCACTGCAGATTATATAAAACCAAAATATTATGATGTAGATGTGTTAAATATTAGTGAAGATATATAATGTCCCCTTTTGTCAAGACCAATTTAGATAAATTTCTTATTCCCTTTCATTAAGCAATACTTTTGGATGAATTTATAGTCAAATTATTCAACCATTTATTATATACTTAATATAAAAGAAATTAGTTAATCTTAACAAACCAATATCCTCTGGTTCCTCCAATTCTTTCAATAATATCCATTTTTTTCAGCCTATCAAAATGTTTTGAAACAGCTGAGGGATTGATATCTAATATTTCAGCAATTTTTTTTCTACTAATTTTAGGATTTCTTTTAATTAAATTTACTATATCTTTTTGTCTGTCTGTCAGATATATTTGACCACCTATTTGACCACCTATTTGACCACCTATTATATTTTTATAAAATACCATTCTTATAAAATTAGGCATAAATATAAAACTGTTTTTTGGATATACCCTTAATATTCTTGGAATACCGCTTCCTAATTGTTCAACCATTCCTAAATCTTTGTATATTCTCATAATCTCTCTGTTTCTCGGATTAGAAACACCACTGAAAAACTCTTCTTTACTAAGTCCAACAGGCAATCCTCCTGCGGATGTAATTTCAAGTCTGTCATCAAATATTTCAAATTTAGGGGGAATTTCATTTGTATAATCGTTATGAATAATAGCATTTATTACACCTTCCCTTATAGCTATTTTATCCCATAAAGTTTTTTCTATTCTTTCTTTTGAAGTTATTTTAGCAAATGTGGTATTTTCAATATCAAGTTTATCTAAAATATTTTTTGTTGCTTTTATTAAAGAGCAATAACCATATTCGTTATTTTCAATTAAATTAATTCTATCATTTCCTCTGTATTTAGCCATTTTCATTGAAACACTATTTTCATCTGCCAAAAGATATGCTATATAATTATATTTTTCATCATCTGTTAGTAATTCAAGATTTTTAGCAAAGTTTTTATTTAACTTATAACCTTTTGATTCATAATAAATATGAAGTTGTTCAAATGTTAAATCTTGTCTAGGAGACGTTATATTTCTTAGTGAAACCCTTACCCTTTTAGAAAAAAGTTCCTCAATCATTTTTGAGTTCATAGGTTCACTGCTACTACCAATCCTTATAAAACAGCCTTTTTCACTCATTCCTCTTTTTTTGATGTAATAAGGTTTTTCACTTCCACTTGCTATATTGATTTTAATAACTTTTTTATTATCAAATTCTTCTACAATAATATCAAATAAGCCTAAAATAGATGGTACAATATTATGTTTTAGTCTATCTTTAATTTTTAACTGAATTTCATCAATATTGTTGAGGTTATATACTTTGTTTTCATCTCTTCCTATATAAACCGTTCCGCCTTCTGCATTCAAAAAAGCAACAACCTCTTTTTCTAATTCATCAGTAAGTTTAGATTTAAATTCAATTCGGCTGGTTTCTATCATTAAAATCCTTAAAAGTTTTTCTTAATTATATCGTATCACTTAAAAAATTTTCCCACCATTCAAGCAAATTAAATCTCTCTTCTAAAAAATCAGTTCTTAAATATGCCTGAGTAACATTATTACCTATTTTATGATGAAGTTGAGATTCTATTACTTCAAAAGGAATTTTATGCTCCTTATACTTTTCTGCTACAATAGTTCTAAAAGTACTTCTCCAGCCGTGTGGAGAATGAATATCTTTTAATTTGATTTTTTTATAATGATAATGTAAAAAATTTTCACTTATTTGCTTATTTGTCTGTAATGAAATAAAAACATATTCTTTGTCTTTACTAAATTGTTCAAAATATTTAATAATATCAATCAGGGTATCAGTAAGAGGCAGTCTAAAATCACTGTGAGATGTTTTCATACTTTCTTTTGGGAAGATAATAATATTTTTATTCCAATTAATATAACTCCACTTTAAGTTTCTTATATTCCCATTTCTAAGCGCTGTCAGTGCTTGAAACTGAAGTATTTTTGAGGCAATAGGATTAGACATTTTAAGGATTGTTTGATAAATCTCTTTTATCTTTTCTTCATCTGTAACAGCTGTGATATGTTCTTCTTTGTGTTTTGGTAAAATTTTATCTATTTTAACGGAAATGGCGGGATTATATTCTAAATAATTATTATCAACGGCAAATTCAAACATATCTTTTATAATGTTTAAAACTTCTTTTGCCTTATAAGTCTTTTTAAATGTTTTTGTAGCATTTTTAAGTCTAATTTTAGGCACTTCTTTTATAAGTGATATAATAATATTTTTATCAATATCATCAATGTATCTCTTACCTATAAATGGAGTTATATAGTTTTTAAATGTTCCAACATAATTTTTTTTAAACCTTGCTTCACTAACATTCTGCTTTTTTATTTCTAAATATTCATCAATTAAATCAATAATAGTTTTTCTATTTTGCCGTCGGATTAATTCTTCCTGCTGTTTTCTCTTATGTTCATTTGGGTCAATATCTTTTTCTAATAAAAGTTTAGCTTCTCTTGCCATTTCACGAGCTTCTTTTAATCCAACAACAGGATATTCACCTATTGAATAATAACTTCTCTTACCACCATAGGTATATCTTAATCTCCATACATATCCAGTTTTTATTTTATATAATCCAAGTCCGCTTACACTTCCATCAGTTATTGTTTTAGAGCCTTTTTTAATTTCGGCTTTGATTTTTTTATCTGTTAGAGGTTCTTTTACTTTTGGCATTATAGTCCTTTGATAGTCCATCTTATAGGCCAAAGAATTATAGCAAATAATCTACTTTTATGGAAGAGTATAGAAAGAAAATTTAAGAAAACCCCCTAAATTAAAGGATTTTATGGATTGATATGAATTGTTAGAAATCAAAGTTAAGTGCCTCTCGTCCGCACCACTTTATTTTAAACTTTCATAAAACAAATAAATCATAAGTTCAAATCACTTAAAAAATAATTATATTTTTATTTCTATATTTTTAATTATATAAACAAATAGCATTGGTAATAAAATCAAATCCAACAAAAATTTACTAAAATATAGCATAGATAAATCAACTAAAGCAATTATAATCTTTTCTGAATTTTTAATATAAAACTGCATTGTATCTTTAAAATCTTCAAATGATTTAGATACATTAGACGCACTATTTTTCATCGAGCTCCACCAGCTATCATCATTTTTAGTTACTAATTTCATATCTACTTTTTTAGTTTTCGTATAATTTAAAATTTTCAAATCTTTTGCTATTTTAGGAGCAAAAATCTCTTGATTTGTATAATTTGAAATTATTGCACTAAAAGGAATAAAAAGTCTCATAACAATAAGGATAATTAATATTTTATTGAAAAAGTCATTTTTTACAAAAATAGCACCAATTATTGCAAGTATTAAAAAAATATAAATAATATTACTTTCAGTTAATTCAAATATAGCTTTTTCACTACCAAGTACCCACAAAGAAATAGTAAGCATATCAGAAAACCGCTCAACTGCATCATTAATTGGATCCAAAGTCTGCCCTATTGCAATATTTCCTTCTAGTCCTACTCCAAGACTTACACTGCTCTCTTGAATCACTGAAACACCAGCATTTATTCCTCTTAAAGTTGCATAAGTTACTACTGCATCTTTTAAAGTATCATCTATATATTTTTCTGAAATATTTTTGTATAAAGGAGTTAAAAGAAATATAAGTATAGCGAGTATTGGTAATATTAACCTTTTTTTTATTGAAGAATTTATCATTTTTTTAACCTTTATAAAAAGGAAAAAAGATTAAACTAATTTAACCTTTTTTATCATCTCTTTTGCTCTTTCAAATGAGTTTTCACCACTTACAAGTAAAACACCCATTCTTCTACCTTTATGGCTTTCAGGCTTTCCAAAGACTATAAATCTTGAGTTAGTTGAATATAATTCATCATCAACTTCAAAAGTAGGAGCATAACTATCTTTGTCCGCTTTAAAAGCAGCGCTTGTTCCCTCACCGTAAAATTCAAACCCAAGAGGTAATCCTAAAACAGCTCTTATATGAAGTGCAAATTCACTTTGACTTTGAGTTATCATTGTAACCATTCCAGTATCGTGAGGTCTCGGGCTTACTTCTGAGAAATATACCTCATCACCTGCGATAAACATTTCAACACCAAAAATCCCTCTTCCACCAAGACCATCAGTAATTTTTTTTGCCATCTCTTTTGCTTTATTAAGTGCAATTTCACTCATTTTCATCTCTTGCCAAGAATAAATATAATCTCCATCTTTTTGAATATGACCTACTGGTGGACAAAAAATTGTCTCTTTTTCATTTCTTGCAGTAAGTAAAGTAATTTCATAATCAAAATTCACAAACTCTTCTACAATTAATTCATCAGCACTTCCTCTAGCATCACTCTGGGCAAAATCCCAAGCTTTTTTGATTTCATCTTTACTTTTTATAATACTTTGCCCGTGACCTGAACTACTCATAACAGGTTTTACAACACAAGGAATTCCAATTGTTTCAACTGCTTTTTCAAGTCCTTCTAAACTTGTAACAAATTCATATTTACTTGTTTTTAGTCCTAATTCTTCAGCAGCAAAAACTCTAATGTTTTTTCTATGCATTGTTTTATTTACAGCTTCTGCATTTGGAATTATATGAAATCCTTCTTTCTCAGCTTCAAAAAGTGCGTCAATACTCAAAGCTTCAATTTCAGGTAAAACATAACTAGGATTTTCTCTTCTGATTATTTCTAAAAGTGCATCTTTATTAGTCATATCAACTACATAAGAGTTTTGAGCTACAAGCATTGCTGGAGCATTTGCATACCTATCAACAGCAACTACTTCACAACCGAGTCTAAGCGCTTCTATTGCAACTTCTCGCCCAAGTTCTCCACTTCCTAAAAGCATAATTTTAGTTCTATTTGATTTTAAAGGTGTTGTAAGTTTCATTTTAATAAATCCTTCATATCCCTGCTATTTAATGCATCTACGGGATTATCTATTTTTGTTTCATTTTGAAGTTTTTTAATTTCTTCTTTATATTTTGCTACTTCGTCTTTCATCTCTTCCATTTCAAGTTCTCTTGTGATATCGGCCGTAGCATCACTCCACATTTTTTTCATTTTTTTAATAAGACGAGCAAAATCTTTCATCGCTTCTGGCAATTTATCAGGTCCTAAAACCAAAACTGCCAAAACAATTACAACTAAAAGCTCGCTAAAACCGATATCTAACACAATTTATCCTTATAAATCCCTTGGATCTGCTATTTTTCCTACTAATGCACTCGCTGCTGCTACTGCTGAAGAAGCAAGATAAACTTCACTTGTTCTTGCACCCATTCTACCTCTGAAGTTTCTATTTGTTGTAGAAACACATCTCTCACCATCACCTAAAATTCCCATATATCCACCTAAACACGCACCACAAGTTGGATTACTAACTACTGCTCCTGCATCTATGAAAATATCAATAAGTCCCTCTTTTTCCGCTTGTTTATAAATTCTTTGAGTTGCAGGAGTTACTATCATTCTAACTTTTCTTGCAATTTTTTTACCTTTTAAGATATTTGCTGCAATTCTTAAATCACTTAAAGTTCCATTTGTACAGCTTCCTACAAATGCTTGGTCAATTTCAATATCATCTTTAACTGCTTGGCTTATACTTTTTCCGTTACTTGGTAAAAATGGATAAGCAACTACTGGTTCTAATTTACTAACATCAATTTCAATCACTTGTGAATATACTGCATCCTCGTCAGATTTGTGAATAACTCTTTCTCCTCTTAAAGGATTATGAGTTTCAACCTCATCTAAAAATGCTTTTGTAATATCATCATAAGCAATAATTCCATTTTTTGCACCAGCTTCAATAGCCATATTACATAAACTCATTCTATCATCCATTGGAAGAGTTTCTATTACTTCACCTGTAAATTCAAGAGCTTTATATAATGCACCATCAACTCCAATTCTTCTAATAAGTTCTAAAATTAAATCTTTTCCATAAATATGTTCACCTCTTTTACCAGTGAAGACTACTTTGATACTTTCTGGAACTTTAAACCAACTTGTTCCTGTAATCATACTAAAAGCAATGTCAGTTGAACCCATACCTGTTGAGAAAGCTCCTAAAGCCCCGTGAGTACAAGTGTGAGAATCAGCACCAATAATTACATCACCTGGTAAAATAAGTCCATGTTCTGGTAAAACTCTATGTTCAATTCCCATTCTTTTTTCATCAAAAAAGTTTTTTAAATTATGTTCATAAGCAAAATCTCTATTAATTTTTGCTTGATTAGCACTTGCAATATCTTTTGCAGGAATAAAATGATCTAACACAAGAGCAAAATTATCTGGTTTTGCTAATTCTTTAGCACCACTTTCTTTGAATGCTTTAATTGAGATAGGAGTAGTAATATCATTTCCGATAGTCATATCAACATCACATCTAATAATTTCTCCAGCTTTTACATCTCTACCGATATGGTGAGCAAATATTTTTTCTGTAATAGTCATTGCCATAATTTACCTTTAATAAGTTTTTTAAAAGTATTATACCAAAAAAGAGAAAAAGGATTATTCAAATCCTAAGAGTTTGTTGATTCCTATCTCTTCTAATTGAGCTTTAAAAGCAATAGCAGCTTTTGCAATAGCTTGTGATTTTGTATTAGATATACCTTTTACTTCAAATGAAGTAGATTTTAAGATTTTGTTTTTTGCAAAAACTTGAATAGTTACAGTTACTCTTGCAACACTCATACCCAAAGGAGTTGAATATCTGATATTTGGAAGTACTCTTATTTTTACATTAGAACTATTTCCAATTTTATAACTGTTTTCATTCATAACTTCTATAAGTTTTGAGGCAAAAGGATTATTATCTTTTAATTTAAAAGTTAATTTATGATAAATTTCACTTTTTTTCTCTATATAACTATTATATTTTCTTACATAAGGTTTTACATCAAAATTTGGATTTAAAACAGATAAAATAGTTACATCATTTAAAGCATCTGCTATTTTTGGAGTTAACTTATTTAAAGTAATTAATTGATCTAATAAAGAGTATTTTTGACTTGTCTTAATTTCAGAATCAATTTTTTCATCTAATATTTCAAATTTAGTTTTTAAATTTCTAAAAAGCTCTTGCTTATTAACTCTTAATAAAATATAAATTTCATTATCCACTTTTACAGTCTTTACTATTTGAATATTACTAAAACTTATTTTAGAAACATTTGCATTTATATTTTTTCTAGCACTTTCATAAAAACTACTTGAATAATCACTTTTTGAATAAGCAGAAGTTTTAGAAAACTCGCTTGAAATAGTTGTTTGTATTTGACTTGCAATATAATTTAAAGCAGAATTTTTTGCTTCATTAGCATTTCTTCCTTCACCAGCTCCATAAAAATATTCTTGACTCTTTGGAACTGAATAGAACCAATAAAGTTGATTCATCTGCTTCTGCAATACCAGCACCATTTGCCCCCACTGCAATACCTGCTGCTCCCGCATGTGAATAATCTTCATTTTTATTTGAAGTTGCTATATTTGCTTTACCAAATGCTGAATTATTTGTAAATTGCACAACTGCAACTCTTGGTAATTCTTTTAAAGATTCATACTCTCTTTTACGTACCTCTGGAACGATATTCGGTTGAGATACTTTAGTTGTATAATCAGAAATATTAATATTACTTCCACCACAACCTATAAATACAAATGATGCTATAAGGCTACTTATTATTGATAACTTTTTTATATTTAGCAAATTTTTAATCAAAATACTCTTTTGTAATACAATGAATACTTCCGTGTTGTTTAATAAGTGTATTTGAATTAATTGGAATAATTTCCCTTTGTGGAAACAATTTTTTAAATATTTTTATCACTTTTTTATCATTTTTATCATTATAAATAGGAAGTAATACCGCTTTATTTATAATTAAAAAATTTACATAAGTCGCTGGAAGTCTCTCCTCTTCAAAATATATTGGTTTTGTAAGTGGCAAAGGCACTAAATTAAATTTAGTTTTTTTAAGTTCTTTTTCCATTTTTTTAAGCTCTTCATAATGAATATCATTTTTGTCATAACATTTAGCATAAACTATTGTATCTTTATTTACAAATCTTGCTAATGTATCGATGTGTGAATCGGTGTCATCCCCTTCTAAAAATCCGTGATTTAGCCAAATTACTTTTTTTACTTTTAGAGTTTTTTTGAGAAATTTTTCAATCTTTTTTTGTGAAAGTGGATAATTTCTATTTTTTTCAAGCAAACATTGAGTATTTGTTAGTAAAACTTCACCATTTGTATCTATACTTCCACCTTCTAATACAAAATTATAACTTTTAATATCATCAAAAATCATTCTTGAAATATTATTATCTAAATTAGATGGGAATTTAAGACCCCACCCATTAAAAACAAAATCAAGTTTTTTAACTTTTCCATTTTTTCTAATTGAAATAGCCCCAAAATCTCTTGTCCACGTATCATTATTTTTAATTTTTCTATATTTAAAATTTGGATGCTCAAACCCTTCTAAACTCAAAACATCTTCATAACAAATCATTACTTTTTCATATTTTGCTATAGCAAAAGCTATCTCTTTAAATGTTTTTAAAGATTCTTCTAAACAGCAATTCCAATCAGTGTTTTTATGTGGTAAAACTAATTGAACAAAAGTTTGTTCTTCCCATTCTGGAATTAAATAATTTTTCATAAATTTTCCTTTTTAAACTCCACTCTCGGTTGAACTTTTAATTCATTATAATTTACAAAATCTTGATTTTCATACATATCTACAGCAATTCTTCCTATCATAGCAGCATTATCAGAACAGTATTTAAGTTCTGGATAAATAACATTAAATCTATATTTTTTGCCCATATTTTCTATCTCTTCTCTTAATTTCAAATTCGCACTTGCTCCACCAACGATTGCAAAATTATTAGGAGTTTTTGTTTTAAATAGTTTTTTAAGTTTCATTGTTAAATGTTCAATTGCTGCTTTTTGAAAAGATGCTGCTATATCTTCTTTTGAATATTTGTTTTCTAAAATAGCCAAACGAACTGCATTTTTAAGCCCAGAATAACTAAATTTAATTTCAGGAGATTGTCTAAGCGGTATTGGAAAATCAATAATAGCTTCTCCATTTTTAGCTAACTCCTCAATAATAGGTCCTCCTGGATATCCAAGCCCAAGCATTTTAGAAACTTTATCAAAACTTTCTCCAAAGCTATCATCAATAGTTGTTGCAAGCTCTGTTATGTTTTGATATCCATTTTGCATATCTAAAATTTTAGTATGCCCTCCACTAACAAGTAAAATCATAATATCATTACTTATTTCCTTATCAATAAAAACAGAATAAATATGCCCTATTAAATGATTTACCCCAATAAGTGGAATATTTAAAGAAATACTTAATGCTTTTGCCATCATTACACCTTCATTTAGGGTTACGCTTAACCCTGGAGATGAGGTTACAGCCACTGCTTTTAATTTTGGAAAAAATTCTTTTGTTTCTTCTAAAATCTTAGGAAGTGCTTCTAAATGCAATCTACTTGCCAGCTCAGGTACAACACCACCATACTCAGAATGAATTAATTCTTGTGAAATTTTTTTGTGAAACAATAATTTCTTACTTTTTATATCAGTTATAGCAATACTGCTATCATCACAACTACTTTCTATTGATAAAATCAAAATAATCCCTTTTTTTTAGATATAATTTTATCAAAAAAGGAGGTGGAAAATGTTTATTTTTGAAAATGGACACTTTAATAAAAGTGAAATTATTAAAATCGATGACAATAAAAAACAAATTATTTTCACCTCAGCTGAAAACAAACAACTTTTAGAATGGCTAAAATCCAAAAATCTACCTGAGCATTTTTTTGAAGATATTTCAAATGAAGACCAAAGTGTGGGTTATGATGATTGGGGCGATATAAAGTTAATTACAGTTAAATATATTTTCTTCCAAGAAGATGAATTTTTACTTTATGATGAAGAAAATATCTCTATTTTGAAAATGGAAAATAAACTTATATTTTTAAGTGATGATAAAGATGTCCTAATAGAAATCTCAAAAAAATTTCAAAAAAGAGTGAAAACTACTGATGGAATTGATTTAGCTATTTATAAAATTTTAGATATTTTAGTGGATAATGCAATGCTGATGGTTGATGTAATTGATGAAAGTTTAGAAAGTTTAGAAGATGATATTCTAGCAGGTGAAATAGATGAAGAAAATGTTCAAAAAAATATCTATAACACAAGAAGAACATTAAATAGAATTGCAAAACTTTTTATTCAAGAAACAGATGTAATTAATAAAATTTATCACGATTTACCCTTAAAAACAAAAAAATTATTAAAATATGAATTTGCTGATTTAAAAGAACATGCTAAATTTTTGATAAATGAATCAAAAGCTTTACTTGATAGAACTGGATATCTATTAAATGTTCATATGGGTATTTTATCCAATAGAATGAACCAAGCTATGCAAAGGCTTGCTGCTATTTCAATTATCTTTTTACCACTTACATTTATAGTTGGTAATTATGGAATGAATTTTGATAATATGCCCGAACTTCATACAAAATATGGTTATTTTATAGTAAGCATTGTTAATGTAATAGTTGCTACTGGTATTTTTATATGGCTGAAAAAGAAAAAGTGGATTTAAAAATTCTTGACAAAAAAATAAAAACTTATTATAATTCCACTCCAATTTGACTACACAAGTGGAAAGGTGGGTGAGTGGCTTAAACCAACGCCCTGCTAAGGCGTCGTACTCGTAAGGGTACCGCGGGTTCAAATCCCGCCCTTTCCGCCATCAAATTTCCAAAAAGAGCATTAAGAAAATTATCTGTTTTTTTACTGCTCTTTTCAGACTTGTGCAATCTCTCTAAAAGACAACGCTTCAGGGTAGGAATACAGCAGAGCACCTTTTAGATGGATGTGCCGCAAGTATCTGGGAAGAGTCTTCTACAAACTAAAAAATCATAACAAAACTTATTAAGTAATATTTAAGTCTTTATATGTTATTATTATTATAAAATTATAAAGGATAACAGATGAAAAAAATAATAACAAGTTCAATATTAGCATTATCAATTGCAGGATTTATGGCGGGATGTAATCAAAATCAACCAGCTCCACAAATTCAACAATGTACAATAGAAGGTGCAACAGCTCCAAGCTGGGTATGTGATGGTGGTGCTACAATGGAAGGTGGACTTTTTGGAGTAGGAAGTTCTGAAAAAAACCCAATGGGAATCTCTTTTCAAAGAACAGAAGCTGCTGCAGCTGCAAGAGATGCATTAGCAAGACAAATAAAAGTAAAAGTAAAAAATATGTTTAAACAATTCCAAGCAACTACTGGAGTAGGTGATGCACAAACAGCTGAAAAAGCAACACAAAATGTTTCAAAACAAATAGCACAAGCGACTTTAAGCGGTTCAAAAATTATGAAAACTTGGGTTTCACCAAAAGGAACACTGTTTGTATTAGTTGGAATGCCTGATCCAAAAGCAGTAGCTGAGCAAGTAAAACAAGTAGCTAAAACGACATTTAAAAATGACCAAGCATTATGGCAAGAATTTAAAGCTAAAAAAGCTGACCAAGCACTAGATGCAGCAGTAGAAAAAGAATTTGGTTCTAAATAATGAAACTAAAATATAGTAGTATTATTTTATCATTATCGACATTGATAATGATAGGTTGTACTACGCCTAATCTCTCAAATTCAAATGAAGAATCTAATGGAATATGTTTAAGTGAACCAGAATGGATTTTACATACACCTGTAAAAAAAGGTAAAATTTACGGTGTTGGAATTGCCCCACCTAATTTTAATGGTGAAGCAGCTCAAAGAAAATCAGCTATATCTAAAGCAATTTCAGAAATAGCAGCTCAACTAAAAACTGTGGTAAACTCCAAAACTGTTACAAATACTACTTTATATAATAAAAGTGCAAATCATTATATGAATTCTATTTCTTTTCAAACAGTAGATGGACAAAAAGTTAGTTCTAAAATTATTAAAAGTTGTAAAAATCCAAATAATGACTATTTATATGTTTTAATGCAAACAGATAAAGGATTAAAATGAAAAAAGCTCTATCATATTTATTGATAGCTACTTCATTATTTGCTCTAAATCCAAATAATGAAATAAAAGACTTTCAAAATTTTAAAAATCAAACAAATCAAGAATTTACTAATTATAAAAAAGAGTTAAATAAAGGATATAAAGAATATATAGATAGCTTAAATAAAGGATTTATTCAATATAAAAAAGAACTTTCTAAATACTGGGAAAAACCAGAACTTAGTTCTAAAAAAATATTTATAGAATATTCAAAAGATAAAAAAATAAGAAAAAAAGTTGATTATGACAATAATTATATAGAAATTGATGTAATTAGTAAAAATGAAAAAGAAGCTAAAGAAAAAATGGCTAAATCTTTATATAATTTGTCAACGGAAACTACAAAAAAAGCTGTTTATAATAATCCAGTTTTAAAAAAAGTAGATGAAAAACTTTCAACTAATCCAAAATTACAAAATGTTATAGTAAAAGCTAAACCTTCAAACGAACCAATTGTTGGTGATATGATTTTCAAAAAACCTCCAACTATTAAAAAAGCTATAAATTTTGCTACAAATGAAGTTAAAAAAAATAAAATTACAAAAAAAAGATCAAAAGTTAAAAATAATTTTGTTTATACTATTAAAATTAAATTACCTTCAGATGCTTTTTTAGCAAAAGCTAGAAAATTCAAACCAGATGTATTAAAAAGAGCCAATCAATTTAATATTCAAGCACCTTTTATATATTCTATAATTCATACAGAAAGTAGTTTCAATCCAATGGCAAGAAGTTATGTCCCAGCTTTTGGACTTATGCAAATAGTTCCTACAACTGCAGGTGCTGATGCTTATAAAATGTTATATGGTAATAAAAAAATCTTAACTCCAGGATATTTATACAATTCACATAACAATATTTTAATAGGAAGTGCTTATTTAAATAGAATTTATTATGGGTATATGAGAAAAATTAAAAATCCTGTGAGTAGATTTTATTGTTCTGTTGCTGCATATAATACGGGGGCAGGAAATGTTGCTTGTGCTTTTAATTCACCAGAAAAAGATTCAAAAGGTGTAACAGTATGCAGAAGAAGTAGAGGTGATTATAATATCAATAAAGCTACTACTAAAATTAATTCTATGACACCTCATCAAGTATATAATTATCTTTTAGCTAACTTAAAATATGATGAACCAAAAAATTATCTAAAAAGAGTTACTAAAAGATACTTAATTTATTCAAAAGCATTAAAAAATGGAGCTTTATGATTATGTAATTATTGGAGCTGGGGCTGCAGGATGTAGCATAGCCCATTTTTTACAAGAGAAAAAAATATTAATTGTAGATAAAACTGGAATTTGTCAAAAAGCCAGCAATGCTGCTGGTGCTTTTCTTTTTCCTAAAGTTGGATTTAATACAAAATATACTAAATTTGTAAATGATGCTTTGCTTTATGCTTTTAAGTTTTATGAAAAATTAGAAATCAAAACAAATAAATCTGGTGTTTTAATCCTACCAAGAGATAAAAAAGACATTTCAAAATTTCAAGAATATAAAAAAACTTTTACTTTACCTTATGAAGAAAAAGAAAGTGGATTCTTTTTTAAAGATGGTGGAGTTTTAGACTCTCAAAAAACTTGTGAAAAGCTAACTGAAAATGTAGAATTTAAACAAATTGAAATAACTTCTATAAAAAAAGAAGAAAATTTTATACTAAATAATTCTATAAAAACAAAAAATCTAATTTTAGCCACTGGTTGGGAAAATGTTATTGATATTCCTTATATTAAAATTCGTCCAGTTTGGGGTGAAAGAATAGAAATTAAAACATCATTATCAACAAAACACCATTATCACAAAAACTGTTCAGTTTCTACAAATTTAGATGGAATAGTAAAAATTGGTGCTACTCACGAGAGAAGATGGAATGAAAAAGAACCAGACAAAGAAAATGCTGATATTTTAATAAATAAAGCCCAAGAAATTGTTAAAATTCCAGAATACTCAATTCATTCTATGAAAGCTGGAATGAGAGCTGGTAGTATTGATTATTTTCCTATTATTGGTCCAGTTATTGATACGGATAAAACTCTTAAAAAATACCCTGAAATAAAAAAAGGTAGAATTCCAAAAGAAGTAATTTATATTGATAATCTTTACATCATCAATGGTGGTGGTGGAAGAGGTTTTAGTAATTATATCTATTCTGCTAAATTTTTATCAAAATTTTTATTAAATAAAACTTCTATTCCTGAATTTTTAGATACAAAAAGACTTTTCATAAAATATGCTCGTAAAATAGATAAATAATTTATGCTACAATACCACTCAAAAAAGGAATTGTATGGATAAAATAAACAAAAACTATCTTTTGTTAGCTGTCTTATTAAACTTTTTTATTCTACTTGGAATTACACCTTTATTTAATTTAGATGAAGGAGCGTTTAGTGAAGCTACAAGAGAAATGCTACATAATCACAACTATATTACCACTTTTTTAGAAGGAAATTTACGATTTGACAAGCCTATTTTTATTTATTGGTTTCAACTCTTAAGTATAAAAATATTTGGAATAAATGAGTTTGCATTTAGACTTCCAAGTGCTATTGCTGCTACATTTTGGGTAGGTGGAATTTATTACTTTGTTAAAAAAGTATATAATGAAAAAGTTGCATTTTTAAGTAGTTTTTTTATGGTAACTACTCTTCAAATAGGACTTATTGCAAAAGCTGCTATTGCTGATAGTATGCTAAATATGTGGATTGCTTTTTCAATGTTTAGTATTTATCTTTATCTCAAAGAAAAAAAAGAAAAATATCTACTTTTTGCATTTGCTTTTATAGGATTTGGAACTCTTACAAAAGGACCTGTTGCAATAATGATTCCTTTAGTTGTAACATTTATTTATATGCTTATCAAAAAAGATTTAAAACTATTTTTTAAATCAATTTTCAATCCAAAAGGTATTGCTATATTTTTGATAATTGCACTTCCTTGGTATATTGCTGAGTATATACAACAAGGTGATAAATTTATCAATGGATTTATTTTAAAGCACAATTTAGAAAGATTTAGCTCACCAATGGAACATCATAAAGGAAACTATTTTTATTATATTCCTGTACTTTTGACTGGATTTTTACCTTGGACTACTTTAATGATAGGATATTTCATTAAATTTAGAGAATTTATTGCTAAAAAAGATGACTTCTTTTTATTTGGTTCTATTTGGTTTTTATTTGTATTGATATTTTTTTCATTATCAGGAACAAAACTTCCTCATTATATAATTTACGGATATACTCCTATGTTTATTTTTATGGCTTTAATTTATGATAAAGTTAAAACATTTTATTTAAGTTTACCTTTGGCTATATTTGTAGTTTTATTAATTGCTATTCCATTTATTTTACCTAATATTCATAAAATAGAAGTAGCAATAGCTACAAAAGCTATGATGCCCTATTTTAATTATTTATATTTTATTTCAATGGGATTTGTTTTAATTTTAACTTTACTTAAAACAAATAAAGATACTAAAGTCTTGATTTTAGGATTTAGTACAATTTTTATTTTAAATTATGTAGGTTGGATATATTCTCACGCAAGAGCTTTACCAGTAAAAGAAGCAGCTCTGTTTGCAAAAAAACACAATATTCAAAAAGTATATTTAAAAACAGATTTACCATCGTTTAGTATATATTTCAATAAAATAACACCAAGAAAAGAGCCTAAAAAAGGTGAAATAGCCTTATTAAAAGCAAAAAAAATAAAAGGATATAAAGTAATTTATAAAAATGGTTTAATTGCATTAGGGGAAAAAGAATGACAAATAAAATAACAATTTACTAAAACTCTCAACAATAAAGCAAATTTCTTAACACTCTAAAAAGCTAAAAAGTGTCAACGCAAGCGCCCTTCGGGTTTGAAGCACACTTTTTTAACGCTTTTTTCCGTTAAAATTTACAGTTGTTTCGTTTATTTAGTTAATTGTTTATAGTTCTTATAACTCTCATCCATAGCTTTAGTAGGAGAGCCTAAATATGGAAAATGTCCATATTTTAAACTTAACATACTATTGTTTTTATCCCCTAAACTATATAAATATAAAGCACTTGCTAATCCAGTTCTATCAACACCGCTTCTACAATGAATTAAAATAGGCTTTTTAGAATTTTTAATAATAGAAATAAGCTTTTTCATTTTAGCTATACTCTGTATCTTTTTATCACTCATACGAAAATCAATATGTGTAATATTATGTTTTTTACAAAATTTTATTTCATATTGATACCATTTTTTATCTTCCCTTTTACCTATTAAATTAAGGATAGTTTTAAAATGATATTTTTGATAAAATTTATCAAAATTATACTCATAAAGCTGGGCACTTCTATATACTCCTGGTGCTACTTGATGAAAATTTCCACCTATTCTAATAATTGCAAGCCACATAACAACAAAAGATAAAATAATCCATAAGATTAAAAATAAAAATTTAATAATTCTTTTCATAAATGATATAATATCAAAAAAAAAGGAATTAAATGCAACTTTCAGTAGTAGTTTCTTTAATGAATGAAGAAGAAAATATAAGGCCTTTGATTGAACAGGTTGATGAAGCTTTAAAAAATTTTGAGTATGAACTTATTTTAGTAGATGACGGAAGCACAGATAATACAATAAATGAAATTAAAAAATATATGAATGATAAAACAAAACTTGTTATTTTAAATAGAAATTATGGACAAACTCCTGCAATGGCAGCTGGAATAGAAATAGCTGAGGGTGATTTGATAGTTACAATGGATGGGGATTTGCAAAATGATCCAAGTGATATTCCAATGATGATAGAAAAATTAAATGAAGGTTATGATGTAGTTGCAGGGATTAGAGCCAAAAGACAAGATGAACCTGTAAGAAAATTCCTTAGTAAAATAGCAAATAAAATTATCAGAAAAGTTACAGGAGTTCATATTACTGATTATGGTTGTACTTTAAAAGTATTCAAAAAAGATGTAGCTAAAAATTTACAACTTTATGGAGAACTTCATAGATTTATTCCAATTTTAGCCAAAATGTATGGTGCAAAAATCACAGAAGTTCCTGTAAAACATCACGAAAGACAATTTGGAAGCAGTAAATATGGATTCAATAGAACTTTCAAAGTTATCAGTGATTTAATGTATTTAGTATTTATGCAAAGATTTAGTCAAAAACCAATGCACTTTTTTGGAAGTATTGGATTTATAATGTTTAGTTCTGGTATGTTAATAGATTTTTATCTCTTAGTTTTGAAACTTTTTGGAGAAAATATAGGGGGAAGACCTCTTCTTACACTTGGAACTATGCTTATAATTGGTGGTATTCAATTAATTACAACAGGATTTATAGCAGAATTACTAACAAGAACTTATTATGAATCACAAAACAAAAAGCCTTATGTGATTAAAGAAATAGTTACTAAAGATAATAATGAAAAACAAAATTAAATTAGTTATAAAAATATCTTTTATTATATTTGCATTTTGGATAATTTTTCATAAATTAAATATAGATGAGCTAAAAAAAATAGAATTAAAAGAGCCTTTTTGGCTTTTAGTAGCTCTAATTATATTTAATCTCTCTCAAATAATATCTGCAAAAAGAGTCCATACTTATTTGGCAAATATAGATATTACCCCAACTTTTAAATATCAATTAATGCTTTATTATGTTGGAATGTTTTATAATACTATACTTCCAGGAGGAATTGGAGGAGATGCTTATAAAGCTTATAAATTTCAAAAATCATTTAACAAAGGATATAAGCTTATAATCAAATCTCTTTTGATAGATAGAGTTTCTGGACTTTTTGCAATATTTATTTTAATGTCAATATTACTGTTTTTTAGCTCATTTACTTCATTTTTAGCTTTTGGAGTACTGCTTTTAATAGTATCTCCATTTGCTTTATATTTTATACATAAACTTTTTTTTATAGAATTTAAACCTTCTTTTTATAAAAACTTAAACTATTCAATTATTATTCAATCATTACAAGTATTAAGTTTTATTTTTATACTTTTTTCATTTGGAATTAAAGAACATTTAATCGATTTTTCTATTCTATTTTTAATTTCATCAGTTGTTAGCAGTATTCCAATATCAATAGGAGGAGTGGGACTTAGAGAACTTACTTTTTTATATGGACTTGAATTATTACATCTAAATCCTGCAACTGGTGTAATAGTTGCATTTTTATTTTTTATAATAAACTTAATTTCTTCAATTATTGGAATTTTATTTATAAAAAAAGTAGAAAATTTAAGTAAAACTTAAACTCCTTTTTTTTTACTAAAAAGTCTAATATGAATTCTATCACTATAAAAATAGTTGTGTTTTAGGCAAAATTCAAAAGTAAATATAGCATTTTTTTCCAATTCTCCTTTTGTTTCACCAAGAGGCATACAGTAGATTGGCAAATTTATTTCTTTTATTATATCTTCTATTTCAGAATTTACATCAGAATTAATTACAAATTTAAAAAAACTCTTTTTTGCATTTTTAGCTATATTTTTTATAGCTTTTTTATTTACTCTTTTAGAATACTCTTCACCACTATTTGAAAGTTTTACACTCATAGCAAAGCTTACATCTTTAAAAGCTGGATATTTATCAAAATCTATATCGATAGTAGTATTCGTTTCTATTGTTATATTTTTAAACTTCTCAATTATTGGATAAAATTTTTGATAATATAAAGTAGGCTCTCCACCTGTTAAAATAATATCACAAGGATAATATTTTTCAATCTCTACAATTAATTCATTTACACTCATCATTTTCCAAGATGATTTATATTTTTTATCAACTGCATAGAAACTATCACATCCGTGAGAAGAAAATCCAGGGCAAGTTAGATTACAGCCTCCTACTCTAATAAATAAAGAAGGATGACCACTATACTTTCCTTCTCCTTGGATTGAATAAAAAATTTCACTAATTGGAATACTTTTAGAAGTCATCAAAATCTAAACTTCCTTTTGAATAATTTGTTACATTTGCTTCAAAAAAGTTAGTTTTTTGTTCATTAAAACTTCCAAAACTATCAAACCAAGAAAGTGGATTTTTATTACCAACTTCAGGAAATAGTGGTTCAAGTCCAATAGCATGAAGTCTTTTATTTGTAAGATATTTAATAAAATCATCAATAAGTTTATTGCTAAATCCTAAAATTTCTTCATTTGTAATATAATATCCCCAATCTCTTTCAAGTTCATAAGCTTGATAAAACATATCTCTAACATTTTGAATAACTTTATCTGTAAAAAGTTCAGGATTTTCTTTTTGAATTTCTTTATAAATATTTGCAAAAAGTTGAAGATGTGTAATTTCATCTCTTTGAATAAATCTAATCATTTGTGCACTTCCAAGCATTTTTCCAGCTCTTGCCAAAACATAAATTCCAGCAAACCCACTATAAAAATAGATTCCTTCTAAACATTGATTAGCTACTGCCATATAAATTTTTGCTTCATCATCACCATCTATAGCTTTTTGTCCATAAGTTTCATAAACATTACCAATAAATTCATTTTTACCTTTTAATTGAGTATCACTTCTCCACATTTCATAAATTTCATCAGTATTCATACTAATACTATCAACCATTACTGCATAACTTTGTGAATGAAGTGCTTCTTCGAAAGCTTGTCTAACTAAACACATATTAACTTCTGGAGCAGTGATCCAAGGATTTACATTATCTACTGAATTATTTGTTTGAATTGAATCCATAAAAATAAGTTGACTAAGAACTTTATCATACATTCTTTTTTCACTTGGTAATAAGTTTCTATATTGTCTTGCATCTTCTGTTAAATCTACTTCTTTTGGAAACCAAGTATTTGCAAGCATCATTTCCCATAAATTATAAGCCCATTTATAACTAAGTTTATTTAAATTAATTATACCTTCTGTACAACCATTGATAATTGAACTTGTTGAGCCTTTATGCATTGGACAATTGTAGTTAAATAATTTTTTTTTCATTTATTTGTCCTTTATTATATTTTTTTAAGAGTAGAATTATATTATAATTCGCTTAAAAACAAAAGAGCTAAATGAAACTTACAAATGAACAACAAAATATATTAAATCTCATAAAAAATGGTGAAAAATTTCTAAAAATTATCGCTTTTGCGGGAACTGGAAAGACTACTTTACTTACAGAGGCAGCAAAACAAATTAAAGGAAGAAAATTGTATATTGCCTTTAATAAGGCAATAGCAGATGAAGCTTTTGAAAAGTTTAAAGGTACAAATACGTGGGTAAAAACTACACACTCTCTTGCTTATAATTATGTTATTCATAGATATGGATATAAACTAAAACAAAATTATTCTACAATGGAAATAGCTCAAATTTATAATATTGATTATACAACAGCATATAATGCAAAAATTATATTTGAAAATTTTTGTAATTCTGCAAGCAGTGGTTTTAATGAAGAAACTATGACAGATGAAAAAAGATTAGCCAAAACTATATTTGAAGATATGTTAAATAAAAAACTATCAGTTAATCACTCTTTTTATCTTAAAAAATTTCAATTAGATTTAATTTCACAAAACATTACTTTTAATGAATATGATATGATTTTGCTTGATGAAGCACAAGATACTAATGATGTTACTCTATCTATCTTTTATAATTTACCAGCAAAGCAAAAAATAATAGTTGGAGACAGGCATCAACAAATTTACTCATTTAGAGGAAGCATAAACGCTATAAATAAACTTAAAGCAAAAATTGCTTTTTTGACACACTCTTTTAGATTTGATGAAAAAATTGCTTTTAAAGCTACTAATTTTTTACAAATATTTAAAAATGAAAAAGCTAACCTTAAAGGTTTAGGAAATAATAAAACAATTAAAACAAAAGCAATTATTTCCAGAACAAATGCAGAACTTATTTTACAAATGAAATATTTAATAGAAGATAAAAAGAAATTCAAAACTATTCGTGAACCTTCTGCTATTTTTGGACTTGCCTTAAATCTAAATAAATTAGAAAACAAAGAAAAATTAGACAAAGAATTTAATTATCTTAAATCATTTGATAGAGAATTTAAATCTTTATCAAAAAGAAAAAAAGAGCAATACACAGATATTTTAAATTATATAGAAGAAATAGCTGATGAAGATATAGAACTATTAACAGCTGTAAAAGTAGCTAAAATAGATAATTTAGAAAAAATTTATAAAAAAGCTAAAGAATATTATAAAACTTCAGATTCAAATCTCTTTTTAACAACCGCACACACTGCTAAAGGATTGGAATTTGACCAAGTTACGATATGTGATGATTTTCCTTGTTATTCTAGTATAGCTATGTGGTTTAAAGATAGTGAAAATTTAAAAAAACCAAATGAAGGTTATCTTAATTTTTTTCTAAATAACTGCAAAGAACAATCTCAAATAGATGAACTAAATTTATATTATGTTGCAATTACAAGAGCAAAAGTAAAATTAATTGATAAAACAGATTTTAATTATTTAAATAAAGAAATAGCAGAAATGAAAATTAAAGAAAAGATAGAAGAGATGATAGGTAAATAACTTACCATCTACTACATCTAACTACAGATCCATCACTGAATTTAATATAAAGAGGCTTTATTTCTAAATGAATATCTTTTTTAGGTGTTGTTGGTAAATATTGTGCTAAATTATTTTCCATTACTGTAGAATCATATAAATCTGTTACATATTTAACTTTTCCAGGTTTAATATCAAGATTATTTTTAATTAAAGATTCAGTTAATAAATTATTATCATTAGAGTCTCTAAAATTTATTATTATATTTATATTTTCTATAGTTTTTTTATATCTATTTTTAATTTTAAAACCCAATTTAAAACCTTTATCAAGTCCAATAGTTGTAGGCTCATAATCAAAATCTACAATTTTCATATTATCACAAGATTTTGATTTTACTTCTATTACATTTTTAGCTATAGTTTTTTGTTTAATTTCAATTTTTTTTTGATCTTCTTCAGTTTTATTAACTTTTTTTTCAATTGTATCAACTCTTTTATTTAGAGTATTTACTTTTGTATCAATATTATTTAATTTATTCAAAATTAAATCAAATTTTTGATCAGTTGTTAAAGCAAATAAACCACTTACTACTAATAATGCTAAAATTATTTTTTTCATGACTTTCCCTTAATATCTATATGTAATTCTACCTTTATCTAATGAATAAGGATTTAATTCTACTTTTACTTTATCTCCTGCAACTATTCTAATATAATGCATTCTAATTTTACCTGAAATATGACATAAAAGTTCATGCCCTGTATCAAGTTTTACTTTAAATGTTGCATTTGGTAATGTATCTGTAACAATTCCATCTACCTCTAAAACATCATCTTTTGCCATTTATTCTCCTTGTGTTAATATTACTGGTTTATTATCTACTATTGCTATTTGATGCTCATAGTGAGTTCCTCTTTTACCGTCCACACTTACAACTCCCCATCCATCTTCAAGTGTTGCACTCTCTCCACTTTCTTGACAAATCATAGGTTCTAAACAAAACACCATTCCATTTTTAATTTTATCACCTTGATTTGGTTTTCCTTCTACATAATTTAATATTTGAGGTTCTTCATGTGGTTTTCTTCCAATTCCGTGTCCTGAATAATCTCTTAAAGGAACATAACCTCTTGAAATTATATAATCTTCGGCGATTTTGCTAAGTTGTTTAAATCTCATACCAACTTTAATTGAATCAATCATTTTATAAAGTGTATCACGACTTACATCAATTAATTCTTGGTCTTTCTCGCTAATCTCTCCGATTCCAACTGTAATGGCCGCATCACCATACCAACCATTCATTTCAACTCCAATATCAAATCCAACTACATCACCCTCTTTAAAAGGAATATCATTTGGAATTCCGTGAATAATAACTTCATTCACACTTACACATACACTATTTGGAAATCCATATAAACCTTTAAAAGATGGTCTTCCTCCATTTTTTACAATAAAATCTTCCACTGCTTTATCAATTTCTAATCCAGTTGCACCAACTTTTGCCATACTTCTAGCTAAGTCTAATGCTTTTGCAACTACCTGTGCAGGTTTTTTTATTTCTTCAATTTCACTTTTTTTTCTTAAAGGTATTGCCAATTTTTATTCCTTAATTTAAATATTTCGTATTTTAACATAATTTGTAAATATATTTGTAATTTGTTGATTGTTTCCCAAAAGGGAAAAGAAAAGATTAAAGTCCAGTAGCTGAAAGAGTATCATATTTTTGCATCATCATTTGAGCTTGAATTTTTCTCATTGTATCGATTGCTACTTGAACTACAATTAAAACTGCCGTTCCACCAAAATAGAAAGGCACTCCCATTGATTTTACAAGTAACCAAGGAACAACGGCAATAATACCTAAGTATATTGCACCCCAAAATGTTAATCTACTCGCTACTTCATTTAAAAATTCTGCAGTATGTTTTCCTGGTCTAATACCTGGAATAAAACCACCTTGTTTTTTTAAGTTTTCTGAAATATCTTTTGAATTAAATGTAATTGATGCATAAAAATATGCAAAAAATATTACAAATAAAAACATTAAAAAGTTAAAAAATAATCCATTTGGATTTAAAAAATCTCTAATTGCAACTAATACTGGATTCGTTGCTGCTTGCAATACAGTCGTTGGAAACATTAAAACTGCACTTGCAAAAATTGGAGGAATAACTCCACTTAAATTCACTTTAATAGGAATATAGTTCATTATTCTTTTTTTACTATTTTGCATAAGTACTTTTCTTTGATATGAAACAGGTACTCTTCTTTCACCTAATTCCACATAAATAATAGCACCTATTGTAATAAGCATAATTGCAATAATTGCAAGTAAAACTATTACATTAAGCTCACCAGTATTTACACTTTCAAATGTTCCAGCAATTGCTGTTGGAATACTTGATACAATACCTGCGAAAATAATTAAACTAATACCGTTTCCTACACCTTTTTGAGTGATTTGCTCACCTATCCACATAAGTACCATAGTCCCAGCTAACATACTAAATGCAGATACCAAAATAAAAGTATTACTATCAATCATTATAGCACTTTCACCATTTTTACCAGTCATACTTTGAAGTCCTACACTAACACCAATAGCTTGAATTAGTGTAATAACTACAGTTGCATATCTGATAACTTGCATATATTTTTCCATCTCTTCTTTTTTTAATTTACCAAGATTTGGAAAAGTAGCCGCTAATAATTCCATAATAATTGAAGCTGTGATATAAGGCATAATACCTAAAGAAATGATAGATAATCTGCTCACGGCATTTCCACTAAACATATTTAGCATACCAAGAGCATCACCACTGTGAGAAGTAAAAAATTCTTTAACTACACTAATATTTACTCCTGGCACTGGTACATAGGCAAGAATCCTATATACTAGCAAAAATCCAAGAGTAATTAGGATTTTTTTTGCTATAGGATTCATATTACTTTCCAGAAGTTGTAATATTGTTATCTTTAATTTTATCTTTTAAAGTTTTCGCTTCACTTCCGATAAGTTTAATTTTTGTTACACTTTTAGCATATTTTACTACTGGTTTTAGTGTTTCCATTGTAATTTCTTCTAATTCTTTAATAGCTGGATATTTTACTACATTAATAGCTAAAGGTTTAACTACTCTTGAAGTAAATCCAACTTTTGGTAATCTTCTTTGAAGTGGTTGTTGCCCACCTTCAAATCCTAGTTTTCTTGAGTACCCAGTTCTAGATTTAGCACCTTTTTGTCCTCTAGCAGATGTTTTACCAGTTCCACTACCTTGACCTCTACCAACTCTTTTAGTTGGATGAGTAGAACCTTCTGCTGGTTGTAAATTATGTAATGCCATTTTCAACCCTTATTGTTTTTTAGTTTTAATTTTAGTTAATGCATTAATTGTTGCATGAACTAAGTTATGTGGTTCATTTGAACCTAATGATTTTGTAAGAATATCTTTAATTCCTGCAAGTTCTAATACTGGTCTAACTGCACCACCGGCAATTGTCCCTGTCCCTTCACTTGCTGGTTTTAATAAAATTACACTTGAATTATATTTTACTTGAACATCGTGATTAATTGTTGTACCATTGATTGCTCCACTTACATCAACAAGTGATTTCATAGCATCATCAACAGCTTTTTTAATTGCATCAGGAACTTCTTTTGCTTTTCCTGTTCCAACTCCAACAATTCCGTTTTTATTTCCAACAACTACAAGAGCGTTGAATCTAAATCTTCTACCACCTTTTACAACTTTTGTAATTCTACCTACGTTAACTACAACTTCTTCAAAATCTTCTTTGTTTATATCTTTAATGTTTATAGCCATCATCACACCTTATAGTTTAATACCGTTGTCTCTTAAAGCATCAGCAAATGCTTTAATAACACCGTGGTATTGATAACCATTTTTATCAAATTTTACTTTTTCAATTCCCGCTTCTTTTAATTTAGTTGCGAAAATTTCAGCTGCTTTTTTTGCACCTTCTTGATTTGATGCAATTTTTAAAGCACTACCATCAACATGAGCTAATGTATGACCTTTTACATCATCAATAGCTTGAGCAGAAATGAATTTATTTGATTTAAATACACTCACTCTTGGAAAATCTGCTGTTCCAGAGATTTTTCCTCTAATTCTTAATTTTCTTTTTTGTCTTTTAAGGCTTTTTTTAGCCAATACTTTTGCTCTATTCATTTATCACACCTTATTTCTTAGCTGTTTTTCCGGCTTTTCTTATGATATGCTCATCCGCATATCTAATTCCTTTACCTTTGTAAGGCTCAGGTGGTCTATAACCTCTGATTTCAGCCGCAACTTGACCAACTAATTGTTTGTCACTACCTTTGATTGTGATAGTGTTTTTTTCAACTGTGATAGTAATTCCTTTTGGAATTTCAAAATTAATTGGATGTGAGAAACCAAGATTAAGTTCTAAAACATTACCTTTTACAGCAGCTCTATATCCAACACCGTTGAATATAAGTTGTTTTGTAAATCCAGTACTTAATCCTATAACCATATTATTTGCTAATGATCTATATGTTCCCCAGAATGCACTTGATGCTTTATCTTCACCAACTCTGTTCATTACAATACTATTATCTTTAATTTCAACAGAAACTCTACCAAAAGTTTCTAACTCTTTTGTTTCTTTTGAATTTTTGATAATTAGTTTTGTTCCTTCTAACTTTGCCTCAATTCCAGCAGGCAACGCTATAGGTAATTTTCCAATTCTACTCATTTATTTTTCCTTTTTACCAAATACTGCAGATTACTTCTCCACCTACTTTATTTTTGTAGGCTTCGTCATTAGCAATCACACCTTTGTTTGTAGAAACAACAATTGTTCCATATCCGTTTTTAAAAGATTTAAGTTCATTATAACCTTTATAATCTCTTCTTCCAGGTTTTGAAATTTTCTTAATTTCATTGATAACAGAATTTCCGTTTTCATCATATTTTAAAACAACAACAATTGATTGTTTATTATCTTTATCTTCAACTTTATAGCTTTCGATGTATCCTTTGTTTTTGAATACTTCTAAAATATTCGCCATAAGTTTAGAATAAAGTAATGTTGTTGTATCAAGTTTTCTAGCAGCTGCATTTCTGATTCTTGTTAATCCATCTGCAATAATATCACTCATCATAGTCGTATCCTTTTACCAGCTTGCTTTTCTAACACCAGGAAGTAATCCTTCGTTAGCCATTTTTCTTAAACAAATTCTACAAATCCCAAAATCTTTATAAACAGAGTGAGGTCTTCCACAGATAGAACATCTTGTGTAAGCTCTTACTTTAAATTTAGGTTTTCTTTGTTGTTTTGCAATCATACTTTTTTTAGCCATTGTTTCTTCCTTTTGTGAATGGGAAACCAAACATTTCAAGCATTCTTAAAGCTTCTTTATCACTTTCAGTTGTTGTAGTGATAGTAATATTCATACCATGAACTCTAATGATTTCATCATATTTAACTTCTGGGAAAATTAATTGTTCAGTTAAACCGAAACTGAAATTTCCTCTTCCATCAAACCCATTTCTATTAACACCTTTAAAGTCTCTAACTCTTGGAAGTGCAATCGCAATAAGTTTTTTTAAGAAGTTATACATTCTATCTTTTCTAAGTGTAACTTTTACACCTACTTCCATACCTTCTCTAAGTTTGAATCCAGCAATAGATTTTTTAGCTGTTGTAACAACCGCTTTTTGACCTGCAATTAAACTAATAGTATTAACTACATTTTCAATATATTTTTTATCTCTACCACCTTCTCCTAGACCAACATTGATTGTAATTTTTTCAAGTGCTGGAATTAGCATAGGATTTTTGATATCAAATTCTTCAGCTAATTTCTGTTTAATTTCGTTTGTATATAATTCTTTTAAACTCATTTTCTTAGCCTTCTACTTTTTTTACATTAGAGATATGAATTGGTCTTTCAACAAATTCATGACCACCTTTTGGATTCTCTTCTGTTGGTTTTACAGCTTTTTTTACAAGGTTTACACCTTTAACTAAAACTTTTTCTTCTTTTCTCAATACTTGTAAAACTTCTGCAGTTTTACCTTTATCATCTCCAGCAATAACTTTTACAGTATCACCTTTTTTTATACTAAATTTTGCCATTATAACACCTCCGGTGCAAGTGAAACTATTTTCATAAAGTTAGCATATCTAACTTCTCTTCCAACAGGTCCAAAAATTCTTGTTCCAATTGGTTCTTTTTTATTATCAAGAATAACAGCTGCATTTTCGTCAAATCTAATTAAAGAACCATTTTCTCTTTGAACCTCTTTTTTAGTTCTAACAACTACAGCTTTTACTACTTGACCTTTTTTTACTTTTCCATTAGGAATAGCTTTTTTTACAGATGCAACAATAACATCACCTAAAGTTGCATATCTTCTTTTACTACCACCTAATACTTTAATACACATAATTTCTTTTGCCCCACTATTGTCGGCAATTTGTAGTCTTGTAAACGGTTGTATCATAATTATTCTCCTGCTTTAGAGATAACACTTTTTAATTCAAAAGTTTTTCTTTTTGATAGAGGTCTGCATTCCTCTGCAACAACGAAATCTCCAATATTTAATTGGTTATTTTCATCATGAATTAAATAGTTTTTAAATTTTTTAACAATTTTTCTATATTTAGGGTGAAGAACTCTTCTTTCAACAAGAACTCTTGCAGTTTTATCACCACTTTTAGCTACAACTTTTCCTTGGATAGTTTTTTTAGCCATTTATCAACCTTTTGCTGATATAGCAGTTTTAATTCTAGCTATATCTTTTTTGATTTTTCTAATAACAGAACTATCTTGTAATTGCATAGTTCTTAATTTGATTCTGTTTTCAAAAAGTTCAACTTTTTTTTCTTTTAGAAGATTATTTAATTCTTCTAATGTTTTATCTTGTAACTCAGTATATTTCATTTTCACTCTCCACTGAAACCATTTTTGCTTTAAATGGTAATTTTTGTGCTGCATTTTTCATAGCTTTTTTAGCTACTTCTTCGCTAACACCAGTAATTTCGAATAGAATTCTTCCAGGTTGAATATTCATAACCCATTCTTCTACGCTACCTTTACCTTTCCCCATTCTCACTCCAACAGGTCTTGAAGTTAATGGTTTGTCTGGGAATACTCTAATCCAAATTTTACCAGTTCTGCTCATTGCTCTACTAATTGTAACCCTACAAGCTTCAATTTGTCTTGAATTAATTCTTCCAAGTTCAGTTGCTTTTAGTCCGAAAGTTCCAAACGCAAGGCTATTTCCTCTATGGGCTTTACCTCTGTTTCTCCCTTTCATTTGTTTTCTATATTTAGTTCTTTTTGGCATTAACATGTTTTCTTCCTTTACCTCTTGGTTTTCTTCTTTGAGGTCTTTCAGATTTTTCTTCTAATGGCGATTTAGAAAGAACTTCACCTTTGAATATCCAAACTTTACAACCAATGATTCCATAAGTTGTTAAAGCTTCAGCAAAACCATAATCGATTTTTGCTCTTAAAGTATGAAGAGGAACTCTTCCTTCAAGATACCATTCAGTTCTTGCCATTTCAGCTCCAGCTAATCTTCCTGCAACTTGAACTTTAATTCCTTTTGCTCCAGATTTTAAAGCTAATTGCATAACTTTTTTCATAGCTCTTCTAAATGCAACCCTTTTTTCAAGTTGAGTTGCTACAGATTCTGCTGCAAGTTGTGCTGAAAGTTGAGGCTTTCTTTCTTCTTTAATATTTAATACTAATTCTTTATCAGTATAGTTAGCGATTTCTACTTTTAATTTTTCAACTTCGCTACCTTGTTTACCAATAATAATTCCAGGTTTTGCAGCAAAAATTGTAATTCTTACTTTGTTTCCTGTTCTTTCAATTAAAATATCGCTAATTCCTGCATAATAAAGTTTTTTCTTTAAGAATTTTCTTAATTCATAATCTTCTTTAACATTAGCTGGCATAACTTTTTCGTCAGTAAACCATCTACTTCTCCAGTTTCTGTTAATACCAAGTCTTAGTCCGATAGGATTCGTTTTTTGACCCATTATTGTTCCTTTGTAACTTCTACGAAAATATGAGATGTTGGTTTAATTATTCTTGTACCCATACCTCTTGCTCTTGCTTTAAATCTTTTTAAAACTGGCCCTTTGTCAATTCTAACAGATGAGATAACTACCTCATTTGCATCATAACCACCATTAGCTACTGCACTTGCAACAACTTTAGCAATAATTTTAGCAGCTTTATTTGGCATAAATTCCATTTTAGCTAATGCTAATTCTGCATTCATACCTTGAATTTCTTTTGCTACTAATCTAGCTTTTAATGGTGATAATCTGATGAATCTTAATTTTGCTGTACTCATAAATTATCCTTATTTACCAATTTTTTTCTGAACACTACCTTTGTGTCCTTTGAAAGTTCTTGTTGGTGCAAATTCACCAAGTTTAAATCCAACATGTCTTTCTGTAACATATACAGGAATGAAATCTCTTCCGTTATGCACATTAATTGTTAAACCAATCATATCAGGAGTAATAGTACTTCTTCTTGACCATGTTTTAATAGGTTTTGGGTTTTTTTCTTGTTTTGCTGCCTCTACTTTTTTTTCTAAGTGAGCATCAACAAAAGGACCTTTTTTTAAACTTCTAGCCATTTCCCGTCCTTATTTTTTTCTTCTTGAAATAATATATTTATCAGTTTTTTTATTTTTTCTAGTTCTATAACCCTTAGTTGGTTTACCCCAAGGTGTTACAGGAATATTACCTTTACTTCTACCTTCACCCCCACCATGTGGATGGTCTACTGGGTTCATTGCGATACCTCTAGTTTGTGGTCTAATACCTAAATGTCTACTTCTACCAGCTTTACCGATAGTAACATTTTGAATATCAGCATTACCAACAGTTCCAACTGTTGCCATACATTCACCAAGAATATATCTCATTTCACCTGATGGTAATCTTACGATTACATATTTACCTTCTCTACCCATAATTTGAGCTGAGTTTCCAGCACTTCTTGCTATTTGAGCACCTTTTCCAGGTTTCATTTCAATATTATGAATAACTGTCCCAACTGGGATATTTTTGATTTTCATTGCATTTCCAGGTTTAACATCAAGTCCAGCTTCTGCAGCTTGTACTACATCACCAACTTTAAGTCCTTCTGGTTGAATAATATATCTTTTTTCTCCATCTTTGTAAGTTACAAGACAGATTCTACAATTTCTATATGGGTCATATTCGATTGTTGAAACAACACCTTCAATTCCAAATTTGTTTCTTTTGAAATCAATGATTCTGTAAAGTTTTTTTGCCCCACCTTCTTTATGTCTTGAAGTAATTCTACCGTTATTATTTCTCCCTGCTTTTGCTGGAAGTTTTTTTAATAAGCTTTTTACTGTCGGTTTACTTGTAATATCACTATTATCAAGAGTTGTCATAAATCTTCTTGAAGGTGTATATGGTCTATATGATTTTATTGCCATTTTTTTTATCCTTATACACTTAAACTTTCTATTTTAGCATCTTCTGGGATACTTACATAGAATTTTTTATAGTCATTTCTTTTTCCGGCAATTCCTCTAAATCTTTTAGCTTTACCAGATTGTCTTAAAGAATTAACACCTAAAACTTTGATTCCGAAATAATCTTTAAAAATCTCTTTAATTTGATTTTTAGTAACTTTTGGTGCAGTTTGAACAACTAAAACACCTTGCTCTTGTAAATTTAGAGCTTTTTCTGTATATACGATTGATTTAATATCTGTAATATCTGCCATTTTTTAGCCTTTTATAACTTTGTCAAAAGCTGATTTTTCGATTACGATTGAGTAAAAACTTGCTGCATCGTAAGCATTTAATTCACTTGCTTCAATAACATAAGCATTTTTAACATTTCTAAATGCTAAGAATGTTTTTTCATCTAATGTATCAACTACTACTAAATAGTCTCTTGAATTGATTTGATTTAAAAATGCGATTGCATCTTTAGTTTTTCCTGATTCAATTTTAATTGTGTCAACTACAAATAGTGCTTCATTTTCAGCTTTTTCATTTAAAGCGTATTTTAAAGCAACTCTTTTTTGTTTTTTATTAATTTTTTGAGACCAATTTCTATCTTTTCTTGGTCCATGAGCTACACCACCACCAACATGGATAGGTACTCTGATACTACCTTGTCTAGCTCTACCTGTACCTTTTTGTCTAAATGGTTTTTTACCACCACCACTAACTTCAGCTCTTGTTTTTGTATGAGCAGTTCCTGCTCTTAAATTAGCTAAATATGCTTTTGCATAAAGGTAAAGGTTGTGAGAATTAATACCTTGAAAATCTTCTGGTAATTGTGTTACTTTTTCAATACTCATTTTTCTATCCTTACTCTTCCTAATGCTCCATTAGCACCTGGAACGCTTCCTTTTACTACAATAATTCCACTGTCTGCATTGAATTCTAAAATTTCATTTTTAACAGTTTTTGTAGCATTTCCATAATGTCCTGGCATTTTTTGTCCTGGTTGAACTCTTCCTGGCCATTCACAGTTACCGATTGAACCTGGCGCTCTATGGAATCTTGAACCATGTGCTCCTGGACCTCCAGCAAATCCGTGTCTTTTAATAACACCACTGAATCCTCTACCTTTTGAAGTAAATGTTACTTTTGCAGTTTTTCCTGCTTCAATAGCACTTAAATCTAAGTCTCCAGCTTCTGTATTTGCTGTTTCAAGTTCAGCAAATCTATTAAATTCTTTACTTAAATTATATTTTTTTTGCATACCTTCGATTGCTTTATTAAATTTTTTACCATCTGAGTAAGCAACTAAAGATTTACCATCTTTAACTTCTACTACTTTGGCTTCTTTTACTTTTAATAGAGTAACTGGCGTGCTTGGAACTGAAATTGTTCTACTCATTCCAATTTTTTCAACTATAAATTCCATCATTTCTCCTTACTTATTTAAAGCTCTAACTTCTACATCCACCTCTGGTGCAAGTTCAAGTTTCATAAGTTGGTCAACTGTATCTCCGCTTGCTGCTACAACGTCAATCATTCTTCTATGAACTCTTATTTCAAATTGTTCTCTAGAATCTTTATTTACGTGAGGTGATCTCAATACTGTGTATCTTTTGATTTTTGTAGGTAATGGAATTGGACCTTTGATTTCAGCTCCAGTTCTTTTAATCGCTTCGATAATAATCGCTACTGATTTATCTAATACTCTATGCTCGTAAGCCTGTAGTTTAAGTCTAATTCTTTCCATTAATTTTCCTTTAAAAGATCTCGTTGGTTTGCCCAACTTGTTTTTGGGAGTAAAATTATACTTAAAATAAGAGTTTTTTTCAATAAGTTTTATACAACTTTTTTCCTTATAAAAAGGAAAAACTACTTACAATCTAAGATAGTTTTATATTTTAATTTTATAGTAGAAGGTTTGAAATAAACTTTTTGAAGTGTTTCATTTAAGAATTCTATTTTTTTAATTTGACAAGTTTTATATTTCTTTTTTAACATTTGAATAATCTCAAATCTAACTTTATCAACATCAAAAAGAGCTATGTTTACATCTTTTATATTAGCATTTTTTGGCAAATATAGACTATTTCTTACAAATTCATCTGCATTTTGATAATCTAATAAAACTATTCCTTTTTTAGTTATAATATTTTTTTTATAATTAATTGGAAAAACTTTTGTAATCAAAATAGCTTGTTCATTTGGAGTTATAAAAGTGTGATACTCATTATTAAACTCTACTTTAAAAGCAAATAAAGAAAGAGCAAAAAAGAAAATAATTAGTTTTTTCATAATCTAACCGTAATATTTTCTTTATCAAGATAATGTTTTAAATCCATAATATCAATTTCTCTAAAATGAAAAATAGAAGCAGCAAGAGCAGCATCAGCACTATTTTCAAATACTTCTTTAAAATGTTCCATCTTACCAGCCCCTCCACTTGCAATTACTGGAACATTTACAAGTTCTGAAATAGTTTTAGTTATATCAATATCAAACCCTGCTTTTGTTCCATCACTATCCATACTTGTAAGTAAAATTTCCCCTGCACCTCTATCAACTACCTCTTTTGCCCATTCTATAGCGTCAAGTCCAGTATCTTCACGACCGCCTTTTACAAAAACATTCCATTTATTTGGTTTTACTTGTTTTACATCAATAGCCACAACAATACATTGACTTCCAAATCTTTTAGCACCTTCATTTATAAAATTAGGATTTTTTACTGCACTCGAATTAATTGATACTTTATCACATCCTACATTTAATAATTTATAAATATCATCAAGTTTTCTAATTCCTCCACCCACAGTTAAAGGTATAAAAACCTCTTTTGCCACATTTTTTACAATATCAACAATCGTATCTCTCTCTTCATGAGAAGCCGTAATATCCAAAAATGTAAGCTCATCTGCTCCTTCTTCGTTATATCTAACTGCTGCTTCTACAGGATCCCCTGCATCACGAAGCCCTACAAAGTTTACTCCCTTTACAACTCTTCCATCTTTTACATCTAAACAAGGGATAATTCTTTTTGCTAAATAATTCAATTTTTTACCTTTTTTATAAATTTATATTATAATTCTACCAAAAAAAGAAAAGGATATGTTATAATACAAGCCAAAAAGAAATTCGGACAAAATTTTTTACAAGATAAAAGCTATGTAAACAAAATCATCGAATCGATGCCCAATAATGACAATTTAATTGTTGAGATTGGTCCTGGATTGGGTGATTTAACAGAAAAGTTACTTCAAAAAAACAGCTTAGTAGCTTATGAGATTGACGAAGATTTATGTAAAATATTAAAAGATAAGTTCAATAATTTAGAGCTTGTCTGCGGAGATGTATTAGATAGTTGGCAAACGGGGAGATTAAGAGAAGAAAAATATAACTTAATCGCTAATTTACCTTATTATGTGGCAACAAATATCATTTTAAAAGCACTAAATGATGAAAATTGTGAGAATATTTTGGTTTTAATCCAAAAAGAAGTAGCACAAAAATTTAGTGCCGAGTGTGGGGATAAAATTTATGGTGGGCTCAGTATAATTGCTCATTCAGTAGCAGAAGTGGAAATAAAATTTGATATTCCTCCGACTGCATTTAATCCTGCACCAAAAGTGATGTCATCAGTAATTTTGTTTAAGAAACATAAACAAAAATATGATGAAAATTATGCGAAATTTTTAAAAATTGCTTTTAGCCAACCACGAAAAACACTCCTAAAAAATTTATCTCAAAGATATGATAAAGAAATTATAAAAAAAATATTTAACAAATTAAATATAAAAGAAAACATTCGGCCACATCAAGTAAGTAATGAGTTGTTTTATGAAGTTTTTTCTGAATTGAAAGGAGAAAACAAAAATGACAACACCACAAACAGAAACAAAAATAGTAGAAAATAGTTCAAACGATAATAAAAATACAAAAACTTATAATAAACCTTACCAAAAAAAACAGGCTAATCCTAAAAATTTTGTATGGTTTAAAGATTTAAAACAAGGTTTTAATGAAAATGAAAAAGTTCACGCTGCAAGATTAAATACAGATGCAAAACTTGATAAAGATAAAAAAGGATGGGTTAGATTTACTCCACTTGGAGGACTTGATGAAATCGGAGGAAACTGTGCAGTATTTGAAACAGAAGATAGTGCTATAATTTTCGATTGTGGAATGAGCTTTCCAACAGAAGATATGCACGGGGTTGATATTTTAATTCCTGATTTTACATATCTTAGAGAAATTAGACATAAAATCAAAGGTTTAATCATAACTCACGGTCATGAAGATCATATCGGTGCAGTACCTTATCTATTCAAAGAATTACAAGTTCCAATTTACGGTACTTCTTTACCTCTTGCAATGATAGAAAACAAATTTAAAGAGCATAAAATGCTTGAATACACTTCATATTTTAGAAGTGTAAAAAAGAGAAAACAGATTAAAATTGGTGATTTTATAGTTGAATGGATTCATATGACTCACTCAATTATCGATGCAAGTTCAATCGCTATTCAAACTCCAGCAGGAACAATTTTCCATACAGCTGACTTTAAGATTGACCATTCACCAATTGATGGATATCCAGCTGATTTACAAAGAATCGCTTATTATGGTGAAAAAGGAATCTTAGCAATGTTTAGTGATTCTACTAACTCTTATAAACCAGGAATTACTCCAAGTGAAAGTGTAGTGGGACCAACATTTGACAGACTTTTCAAAGAAAGCGAAGGAAGAGTAATTATGTCAACATTCTCTTCAAATATTCATAGAGTTTATCAAGCAATAACTCATGGAATAAAATATGGTAGAAAGGTTTGTATAATCGGTAGAAGTATGGAAAAAAACCTTGATGTTGCTATGAATTTAGGTTATATCAAACTTCCTAAAAATATTTTTATTGATGCACACGAAATTGGAAGATATCCAGATAATGAAATTTTAATCGTAACAACTGGAAGCCAAGGTGAAAGTATGAGTGCCTTATACAGAATGGCTATTGATGAACATAGACACGTAAAACTAAAAGAAGGTGACCAAATCATTCTTAGCGCAAAAGCAATTCCAGGAAATGAACCAGGAGTTAGTGAGCTTATCAACTATTTAATGAAAAAAGGTGCAAAAGTTGCTTATCAAGATTTTAGTGAAATTCATGTAAGTGGACATGCTGCTCAAGAAGAGCAAAAATTAATGCTTAGACTTGCTCAACCTAAATTTTTCTTACCAGTTCATGGAGAATATAACCATTTACTAAGACATAAAAAAACAGCTGAAAGTATTGGAATTAATGATAGAAATATATTCATTATGCAAGATGGTGATCAAATGGAGATAACAGCAAAAAGAGTTAGAAAAGTTAAAACTGTTAAAACTGGTAAAATTTATATAGATAATCAAATAAATAAAGAAATTACAGATGACATCGTTGTTGATAGACAAAAACTTGCAAATGATGGAATTGTTATGATTATTGCACAAGTTGATTCTAAAAATAAAAAATTAATCAATAAACCAAAAGTTACAAGCTATGGTCTTGTAAGTGATAAAGAAGATAGCGCATTTGCCAAAGAAATGGAAACAGTTTTAGTTGAATTTTTAAAACATGCAAAACCATATGTATTTGAAAAAAATAGAATATTTGAAAATGAAGTTAGAGGTGTAATTAGAAAACATATCTTTAGAAAAATGAAAAAATATCCTACAATAGTTCCTACTGTATTTTTCCAATAAAAACAGATTTTAGTCTAAGTTGATATACTTAGACTAAATAAAGTTAACAAATCTTCAAAAATATTATATTATCTAAATATCTTAAATTAAAGGGGTAAATTATGGAAAGACAAGAAATAAAAGATGCAAAAATAGAATATCCTTGTACATGGGAATTTTGTGTATTTGGAAAAGATAAAGAAAAATTACACGATGCTATAAAAGAGTGTTTACCTAATCATTTTGATCATAAACATTCAAAAAGTCATAAAAGTTTTCATTCACAAAAAGCGAAAGTAATGGTAAATAGTGAAGATGAAAGAAATGAACTTTACAAAAAATTACAAGAGCATCCAGAAATAAAATATATTTTATAATTTATCTTTCTCCTTGTGCAATTTGTGTTATAATTAATTCACAAGGAGTAATGGATGAGCTATCTTCAAAATGAATATATAAAAATATTAATTCCTATTATTATAGGTTTCGTAATTGGACTGCAAAGAGAACTTAATAATTTATATAAAAATCAAACAGATTTAGCAGGGGCTAGAACTTTTGCAATAGTTGCATTAATTGGTTATCTTTCAACTTACTTAAATATTAGTATTCTATATGGACTTATTTTTATTATAGGTATTGGATACTATCTAAATAATTTAGATAAAAAAACTCGTGGAATTACCACAGAAGTAAGCTTAATAGCCACTTATATGCTTGGAATAATGGTAAACAAAAACATAGAATTTGCAATCTATACAGCTGTTTTAGTTGTGTTTTTACTAAATTTAAAATCAACGCTTACAACATATGAAAAATATATATCTAAAGTTGATTTAAATGCAGTTGTTACATTTTTACTAATTACATTTATAGTTTTACCAATTTTACCAAACAAATTTATTGATAAGTGGCAACTCATAAATCCTTATGAATTGTGGATATTTGTAATTTTACTAAGTGGTCTTTCATTTTTAGGTTATATTTTAAATAAAATTTTAGGAAACAAAGGAATCTATTTAGCTGGAATTATAGGTGGACTTGCTTCAAGTACAGCTACTACAATAACTTTTTCACAAAAATCCAAAATAGACCCGTCTATTTCAAAACATACAGCAATTGCCATCAACTTAGCAAATACACTTATGCTTTTAAGAGTATTTATTTGGACTGCTTTATTTAACATATCAATTATGCATAAACTTGTAATTCCTTTTTTATTAGCATCCATTGCCGGTTTTATATATATTTATTATTTAATGAAAGAAAATTCAAATCATTATAGTGACACTCAAATAGAGTATAAAAATCCACTTGAATTATGGGAAAGCTTAAAATATGGAATTATTTTTGGGCTTATTTTTGCAGGTGTAAAAGTTGCTCATACTTATTTCGGGGATAGTGGAACTTTGATAGTTTCATTTATTGCTGGAATTACAGATGTAGATGCTATTACAATTAGTTTAAGTAAATATGCTGAGAATAAAACTTTATTAGAAAATATTGCTATTTGGGGTATTTTAATTTCAACATTTACCAATCAAATAGCAAAACTTATTTATAGTTATTTCATAGGAAGTAAACAAAACTTTAAATATTTTGCTATTTTTAATTTAATTATAATTTTAATATTAGGGGGAAGTTATGAAATATTACAAAACATTAAATGACAATACTATACAATGTCTTTTATGCAGACATTATTGTAAATTAAAAGAGGAACAAACTGGGATTTGTGGAGTAAATAAAAATGAAAATGGTAAGCTTAAAAACTTAGTTTATAATCATCCAAGTGCATTAAATATAGACCCAGTTGAGAAAAAACCACTTTATCACTTTTTACCAGGAAGCAAAATTTTATCAATTGGAACTGTTGGATGTAATTTTAGATGTCCTTTTTGTCAAAATTGGCAAATTTCACAAACAAATAAAATTGATGAAAATGTTGTAGTTACACCTAATGATATGGCAAAATTAGTTGAAGACTATCAATGTGATGGAGTAGCTTATACTTATAACGAACCTTCAATTTTTTATCCTTATGCCAAAGATATAGGTAAATCAGTAGCAATTAAAGGTGCAAAAAATATATTTGTTACAGATGGATTTGAATCAGTTGAAGAAATTGAAGATATGGACTGGTTAGATGCTGCAAATATTGATTTAAAAAGTTTTAATAAAGAGTATTATAAAAAAGTATTAAAAGGTGATTTAGATGCAGTTTTAGATACAATTCAAAGAATGCACAATAAAGGTATATGGATAGAAATCACAACACTTCTTATTGAAGGAGAAAATGATTCAACTGAAGAGTTGGAAAATATGGCTAAATTTATAGCAAATGTTGATAAAGATATTCCTTGGCATTTAAGTGCTTTTCATCCTGATTATAAAATGCTTGATAAAAATGCTACTCAAATAGAAACTCTAAAAAGAGCTTATGATATTGGTAAAAAGTATGGACTTAATTATATCTATTTTGGAAATGTAGATGTTCCTGATATTACATATTGCCCTAAATGTGGATATGATGTGGTTGTAAGAAATAGATATGAAGTAGTTAAAAACAAAATTACAAATGAAGGAACTTGTCCTAAATGTGATACTAAAATAGCAGGAGTGTGGAATAAATAAATTTATTCATCATATCCATTTGGATTTTGACTTTGCCATCTCCAGCTATCTTCACACATTTTATTTAAATCTCTTGTAGCTTCCCACTTAAGAGTTTTTTTTGCAAAACTTGGATCTGCATATACTTTAGCAACATCTCCTGGACGTCTATCTATAATTTTATAAGGTATTTTTTTACCACTTGCTTTTTCAAATGCTTTAACAACATCTAAAACACTATATCCTTTTCCTGTCCCAATATTTACAATAAGTGGTTTAGTTTTATCTGTTTTATTTAAATATTCAATCGCTTTTACATGAGCATTTGCTAAATCCATTACATGAATATAATCCCTTACTCCTGTTCCATCGTGAGTATCATAATCACTACCAAAAACATTTAAATATTCTCTCTTACCAACTGCAACTTGTGTAATAAAAGGCATTAAATTATTTGGTATTCCATTTGGATCTTCACCAATAGTTCCATCTTCATATGCTCCCACTGGATTAAAATATCTAAGTATCGCTATTTTAAAAGAATTATCAGAAATATATAAATCTTCTAAAATTCTCTCTATCATATATTTACTTGTTCCATAAGGATTTGTAGTACCTCCTACTGGAAAATCCTCTGTAATAGGAGTCGTAAGTGGATCTCCATAAACAGTAGCAGAAGAACTAAATACGATTTTTTTACAACCATTTTCTTTCATAACTTCTAATAATCTTAAAGTCCCACATACATTATTATCATAATATTTAAGAGGTTTTTCTACAGACTCTCCTACTGCTTTAAGCCCTGCAAAATGGATTACTGAATCTATATTGTAGTTTGAAAAAACTTCTTGAAGTTTATCTTTATCTCTTATATCACCTTCAATAAAAGTTATATCTTTATTGATAATTTTAGATACTCTTTTGATTGATTCACGAGATGAATTAGAAAGATTATCATAAACTATAAAATCATAGTTAGCTTTAGCTAATTCTATCAATGTATGGCTTGCTATATACCCTGCTCCACCTGTTATAAGTATTTTCATAAATAAAACATTTCCTTCATTCTTAATAAATTTTATATTCATATTATATCAAAATAATACTTATTAAAAGATATCTATTTAGATATTATATTTAAATATTTTTGATATAATTAAATTAAATAAATGTTTCACGAGAAACAAAATTATTTTTATCATAAAAATATAAAAAGGAAATTTAAGTTTGAATAATTTAAATAAATTTATAAGTTATAATAAAAAGCTATGAAAGAAATAAAAGCTTGGATTTTATATTTTATTTTTTTTATATTTTTAATATTAGGTATTTCTTATATATTTCCTAATATAGATTCTAATTTTAAAAATTATTTTGAAACTTTTTATTGGGCAATAGTTACAGCTTCAACAGTTGGATATGGAGACATTACTCCACATACAATGTTAACAAAAAGTATCACAATAATTTTAATTATTTTATCAACAATAGCAGTTTCATTATTTACAGCCATTGTAACAAATAGATTAATTCAAAAAACTATATTTAAAATAAGGGAGTGGGAAAGTGTGGATGAATTAAATAAACATTTAATAATTTGTGGTTATAAACCTCAATTTAAAACATTATTAAATGAATTTCTAAAATCAAATGAAAGATTTAATGTAGAGGGTATTGTTATTATAAATGAAGAACTAACACCAGCAATAGAAATGATTCTTGAAGAAATGAAACATATAAAATTTGTAAAAGGCGACTTTAGTGAAGAAGATATATTATTAAAAGCTAAAGCTAAAAATGCAACAAAAGCTATTATCATAGGTGAGCGAGATGAAAATAGTGATGCAAAAGTATTAGCAACTTCAATTTTATTAAAATCATTAAATAAAAATATCTATTTAATTGCTGAAATAAACAATCCGAAATTTGAAAAATATTTAGAAAAAATAGAATGTGATGAAATTATTTTAAATGAAGAATACAATAAATATCTTTTATCAAAAGCAATTACTGATCCAGGTATTTCACAAGTAATTGGTAATTTAATTAAAGATAAAAATTTTAAAATTATTCATACACCTAAAATATCAGTAACTTATAAAGAAATATTTGATGAAATGTTGCAAAATAATTCTCTTATTATTGGAGTTATAGAAAATTATGGGAATTTAAAACAACTAAAAAAAGAGTATATAAAAGAAGCTGAAGAATCTCCTAATATAGATAAATTATATGATAAAATACACGAATTACAACATATACAGCTTAACAAAGTTATTTTAGCTCCAAATAATAACTATATAATACAAAAGCATACAGCTCTTATAATATTAGAAAAGGATAATAATGTATAACTACCCACTATTTAAAGAATTAAATAAAGAAGAATCTCAAAAACTTATAAAAATTTTTAAAAGAAAAAAGGTACCAGCTAACACAGTTTTAATAAAAGAAGGTGAAACAGGAAACAGTGCATTTTTACTTATAGAAGGCAAAGTTTCTGTTTCAAAAGAGAGTATATATAATGAAGATTATATAGTAACAATAATAGAAGCAGGAGGAAACGAATTTTTTGGTGAAATAAATTTAATTGATGAAGGTAAAAGAACTTCAACAATTAAAACTATTGAAGATTCTGTGATTTTAGAAGTAACAAAAAATGACCTAAAAAATTTTATGGATCAAAATCCAGAAATAGGATATAAAATTATGTGGCATATGGCAAAAGATTGTGCAAATCATTTAAGAAAAGCAGATAATGATATGATAACTCTTTTTAATGCATTAGTAGAAGTAGTAGAAAACGATTAAATAATTTACTTATACTCTAAAAAACTTACTAAAGATATTAAATTATACTAAATACGACATATTTTATATGAGTCGTTACAATTCTACGCAATTTAATACAAATTTTATCTTATTTTATATATTTTTTCTAAATTTTATGATATTATAAATCAAAAAAGGAATAACAATGGTAAAAACTAAACAAATGAATTATTTAAGTTTGTTATATGCATCATTTATGCACCCAAATAGAGAAATAGCAGAAATATATGAAGATTTTGGATTAATTGAATACAAACATATGATGTGGGCTATGAATGATATGGTAAAAAATGATGTTGAATTTGATATGGATATCGACTCTTTAAGAAATTTAAAAGTAAATTCTACAAAAGAATTAAGAGAAAAAATAATAGCAAGAATTGAAGAATCTATAGAATGTAAAAATAGTAATGGAATTGATGCACCAACTATTGCAAGATTTAAAAGTGATGAAGAATATTTATTAAATGTTTTAAAAACAATGAATGATGATGAAAAAATTACAGCATTTGATGAACATAAAACTTTAAAAAATGTAGAAATTACTCCAGAACAAGCTGATGCATTTAATTTCTTCTTGATTGGAGAAACATTTAAAGAATATGAATTAATTACTATTTATTCTTATCTAAAAGCTCATATAAATGATAATATTGAAGCAGTTAATTGTTTTGCGGATTTAGCAAGTGATTCAATTTATCATCTAAAAAGATTTGCAAAATATTCAGCTGAACTTGGTACTTTAAACTTCGTAAGAAGTATTGATAAAGAAAAATATAAAAATATTGAAATTATCAGATTCTTAAAAGAAAATATCGAAGAAGAAATAGGTGCTGAAAAAGAGTGTTTAGTATTGGCTGAAAAAATTGGAAACGATGATTTATCAAACTTTTTACTATTTATTTCAAGACAAGAAGTTTATCACGCAGAATTATTAAGTAGAGCGTTAAGTCACTTAAAAAAATAGTATAATACCATTAAAAAAGCATTATGCTAAAAAAGGTATTATATGATTTTATCTGCTGGAAAAGAGGAAATTTTCTCTTTTGCCCACCCTATTGGAATTGGACTTATTGAAAGTGCAATAAATCTAACAAATGTATGTTTACTTGATAGACCTAAAGCTTTAATTTTTATTGGAAGTGCTGGAAGTTACAATCTAGATAAACATAAAATTTTTGATATAGTTACTTCATCTACTGCTGCTCAAATAGAAATATCTTTTTTACAAAAAAAATCTTACTCACCAATTGATAATTTCATAACAGCAAGTGTTTCACGTGAAACAGTAGTTAATTCTTCAAACTATATTACAACAGATAAAGTTTCTGCCATTGCTTTTGATAAGCTTGGATTTGAAATTGAAAATATGGAATTTTATAGTGTAGTAAAAGTAGCCAAAGAGTTTAATATCCCAGTAAAAGGAATTTTTGTAATTACAAATTATTGTGAAAAAAATGCCCACGAACAATATTTACAAAATATAAAAGAAGCAAAAAATAAACTAATTAATTATTTAAAAGAAAAAGGATACATTAAATGAAAGAGATAATGAGTTATTTACCAGATGAACTTGAGATTGAGCCAAAATTTAGAAAAAAACAGATTTTTAACTGGATTTATGATAAATATGTAGAAAACTTTGATGATATGAAAAATTTACCAAAGGATTTAAGAGAAAAATTAAAAACTGAATATATTATCAATCCATTAACAATTATAAATAGAGAAATAGCAACTGATGGTACTGAAAAATTTTTATTTGGATTAAAAGATGGACACACTGTTGAAACTGTTTTATTAAAAATGAAAGAAGGTGAAACTGACGATGAAGGAAATATCATCAGTGAAGATAGATATACTGTTTGTGTCAGTTGTCAAGTTGGATGTAAAGTTGGTTGTAGTTTTTGTCTAACTGCAAAAGGTGGATTTGTTAGAAATCTAACGCCAGCTGAAATTGTAGCACAAGTATGGATGATGAAAAAAGTAAAAAATTTTAATAAAGAAAAAACTTTAAATGTAGTTTATATGGGAATGGGAGAGCCTCTTGATAACTATGATAATATGGTAAAAGCTATCAAAATTATTTCAAATGAAAACAGTCTTCATATCGCTCCTCGTCGTCAAACTCTCTCAACAAGTGGAATTGCACCTAAAATAGAAAAGTTAGCTACTGAAGATTTAGGAATCAATCTAGCAATATCATTACACGCAGTTGATGATAAATTAAGAGAAGAGCTAATTCCTATGAATAAAGCCTATAATATTCATTCAGTTATAGAAGCTGTTAAAAAATTTCCAGTTGATAGAAGAAAAAAAATTCTTTTTGAATATTTAGTTATTGATAATATTAACGATGATGAAAAAAGTGCTAATAAACTGGTGAAACTATTAAACGGAATCAAAGCAAAAGTTAATTTAATCTATTTCAATCCATATCCTGGAACTAACTATAAAAGACCAACAAAACACAAAATGGAAAATTTTAGAGAAATTCTTACAAAAAAAGGTGTTATTTGTACTATTCGTGAAAGTAAAGGAATGGATATTTCAGCAGCTTGTGGTCAACTTAGAGAGAAAGAATGTAGTTGTAGCAATTAACAATCCATCCAAAAGGATGAATTAATTCGCTGGTGGCATCATCCCTCCAACAGTTTTACTTCTTTCCATTGCTTGTTGAGCCAAATATCTATCTCCAAATTTTTTAAGATTTTGATATTCAGTATCATATTGATCAAAATGTCTCTCTTCATCAGCAATAATTGATTCAAAAAGTTGTTTACTCATAGAATCACTTGCATTTGCACACTCCATTGCCCATTTATTATAATCTACAATTGCACCCTCTTCGCTATCCATAGCCCATTTTAGCATATTTTCTGGATCTTTTTCTTTTATAACTTCAGATGAAGCTTTCATTTCTACATCCCCACCTAAAAACAGAATCCTTTCAGCAAATCTCTCAATATGCATCATCTCTTCAATAGCTGTTCTTTTGAAAATATTAGCTAATAAATCATATCCTAAATCATCTAATATAAAATGAAAATACATATATTGATGAACTGCACTCAATTCATCCCCTACTGCTTTATTTAATAACTCTATACTTTTACTTCTATCCATTCTAAATCCTTTTTTTCTTAATTATACCTAAGATAAAGAAAAAAATTATTATTTAAAAGTTACTAAAAGTAACATATATTACAATCTACAACCCTCTTTTTCTAAATCACCATAAATTTTTACAGGTTTATTATTTTCATATACAAAAACTTCTACTTCAATATTATTCTCTTTTAAAACTTTTACTATATTTTCATAATGATTACTTACAATTGCCACTCCACAAGCTTCAAAAATATCATCTGGAACTGGAATTGATTTGAAATCAAATTTATTTTTTTTTAAAATTTTTTCTGCTTTTAGGCCATCTGCAATATTTGCAAAAGAGATATAATATTTATCATTTAATTTATTTGTAATTTTATAGATAAATTCTTGTGCATGAAGACGAATTCCAGCTGGAAGATATTTTAATTCTGCCATTTTATTCCTTTATTTCATAAATAATAGTTTTTTTATTTTTAGTTTCTTGAATTTCTATTAAAGTTAATTTATCTATCTGTAAATTAAGCAAATCTTTTTCAGTTTGGATTTTATTCTTTGCCATTTCTTTTAGAACTATCCCTCTATAAGCTTTTGCCCAATGGCTTACAACTTTACCATTTTTTACAAATTTCATACTTATATAGTTTTTTGGTTTATAGAATTTATCATAATGCCCTGCTCTTAAATCCAAAACAACCTCATTGGCTAAATATTCATCTAAACTTTTAGAAAATTCTTTTTTATAATATTTATCTATCTCTATATTAGGCAAGTTTTTACCCTGTTTCATTCTATAAAAAGGTAGTTTATCATTGGCTTTAATCACTCCAAACAAATTAGAAAAAATAAGTGTATTTTCATCAATATATTTTTGTGAATTTTCATCTAATAAAGAATATTCTAAATAATCATAAGCAACACCTATATATCTCTCAATCGCCTTACAAGTAGGCTCTTCAAAAATATTCACAACATATTCACATCCATTTTTTATACCAAAAAATTGATTTAATTCTTCATTATTTAATGAGTGAATATATTTATCATACTCTTTTAAAACTATTTCTCTTTTTTCATACAATTCTGGAAAAATAAAGCTGTCTTTATTTATTGGTCCAAATTCTTTTTTTGTAGTTTTTCCCTCACTTGGAGAAAAAAGTATTTTCACTTCACTCTCCAATTAAATCTTTTTCCAGCAAACATAGGCACAACTTCTCCTACCATTCTTGGTGCTACCCACTCTTCTTCTACAAGTTCTACACTTTTATCCACTACATTTAAATTAAAATTATTAATTGCATTATCACTTATAAATCTTTGTAGTTTGCTTTCATCTCCTTCGAAAAATTCTGCAAGAGCTGGTAAAATCACAGGTGCTGAGAATATTCCAGCAGCCCCTTTGAATTTATTTTTAAGTGGATGAGGAGCAGAATCACTTCCAAACATTACATTTTTGTGACCACTTTTTACTAATTCTTGAAGTGCATCTCTATCAGTTGCTAATTTTACTGTTGGTTTACAAAAATAATGAACATTCAAAGCCCCTCCACACAAATCATCTAATGTTAATAAAAGATGATGAAGTGTTACCGTTGCTTTTAAGTTGTCATATTTTGTAGCAAGCTCGGCTAATTCTTTTGTAGAAATATGTTCCATCATAATAGTTAAATTTGGCAAATCTCTTGCTAATTTTTCATAAGTTGGTGCAAATTCTCTTTCTCTATTTAGCATACTTCCATTCGTTTCACCGTGAATTGATAAAGGAATATTATATTTTGCTAAAAGTTCTAATGTAGGATAAATATCTTCGATAGAATTAATTCCACTTTCACTATTTGTAGTAATTCCATCTGGATAAAATTTCATAGCAAAAATATTATCTTTTAATGCTCTAATCTCTTCTTCTGTAAAATCTTGCAAAAAAACATCCATTAAAGGAGTAAAATTTTCACCACTAACTTTTTGAATCTCTTCTTTATATTTCAAAACTCCTTCAAGTGTAGTTATTGGAGGAATTGTATTAGGCATAATCACTGCCCCTGCAAATTGACTAGTAGTCTCTGGCAATACTTTTTTAAGCATATCTCCTTGGCGAACATGTAAATGCATATCTATTGGCTTATTTATTATCATTGTAAAACCTTTTTATTAAATTATAACAAATTTTAAAGGAATAATTATTGCTTATAAAATATAATAATCTAATATTTAGGAAATGTATATGAAAGCCGTAGCTATTGAAATACCAAAAACAAATATAAAAACTAAACAAACTAATAATATTGATTCTAAAGATAATATCAAAGATGAAAAAAATATAAACTTTTTGGACTTATTATTAAAAAATATAAAAAATAAACAAGTAAACAATATAGAAGAATCTAAAAATAATATCAAAGATGAAAAAGATGATATTACAAAAGATATTCAAGAGCTTTTAAAAGATTTACTATTAGATAAAAAAGATACAAATATTTTAAAAGATATTCCCAATCTAAATATTATATTGAATAAGATAAATTTTAATCAAGATATAGTAAAAGAAATTAAAAATATCATCAAAAGTACTTTAAAACAACAAAACATACTCTTAAGTAAAAATGAAATAAATAACTTCAAAAAAATCAATAATATTACTGATTTAGTAAAATTTGCAAATAAAAAAGAATTAAATATTGAACAAATAACTTTTCAAATAAGTAAAACTTTAAAAGAAAAACCTAAATTACTTAATAATATAAAAAAAACTATACAAAAAGATATAAAACAACAATATAAAATATCAACTTCAGAAATAATTTCTACAAAAAAGGAAATAAAAGAAACTAAAAATACATTTATTCATAATAAAACAAATCTAAAAAATAGTGATAAACAAATATCTATTCAAAATATTATACAAAATAAAAATAATCCAACTAAAACAAATATCGAAACTAATAAAAATATAAAATTTAATAATAACTTAAAAGTAGATACTTCTAAAAATAATAAAAATACAAATATTAATAAATTAAAAACAGATAATAAAACAAACAAAATTATTCAAAACAACAAAAGTGAAATAATAAATACAAATAAGCACTCACTCCAAAAAGAAACTTCAAAACAGATAGATTTAAACTCTTTATTAAATAATAATGTAAATGAAAAAGTGAAAAAAACTATTTCACATAATTCACAAAAAGTTCAAATAGAGCCAAATATACAAATTAATTCTAATGTGAATATCAATGAAATAAAAGCAAAACAAGTATTAGCAAAAGAAACTATCAATCATTTTAAAAATAATTTAGATGAAGCTATTAAAAACTATAAACCTCCTGTATCAAAAGTAAATATAGAACTAAATCCTAAAAATTTAGGTAAAGTAGAAGTAAGTATAATCCAAAGAGGAAACAGTATTACACTACATATGAATACTGACCAAAGTAATGTAGTGTTATTTCAAAATCATCAAGCAGAATTTAGACAAGCTTTAAGTAATATAGGTTTTAGTAATATAGATATGAATTTTAATTCAAATCATGACAAAGATAGAAAACAAAACCAAGCTAAAAAAAGTTATAAAAATAATAGTGAAGATATAGATATTGCTGATATTGAAATTGAAGCAAAATATAAATATGCATAAAACGGAATAATATTTGCTTAATCCTTTAAAAAAGGATATTAACATGGATGTTACAAGCACAACAAGTGTAACCAAAACAATTTCAAATGATCAAGTAGCATCAAATCCAAATGCTCAATTAACTTCAGATGATTTTATGCAACTTTTTATAAAACAACTCCAATATCAAGATCCTACTAAACCTATGGATACAGAAAAGATGCTAGAACAAACATCTCAAATGACACAACTTCAAAGTAATACTGATTTAAAAAATGATTTACAAAAATTAATAGATAGAATGGATTCAAGTGCACAATATTCTTCTATTTCAATGATAGGAAAAATGGCTAATAATGGACAAAATAAAATAACTGTAGTGGATGCAAAAAATTCAACTCAAAATATTCCTTTTAAACTATATTTCAAAGATGATTTTACTGAAGCTAATGTAAAAATTCTAGATAGAAATGGAAATATAGTCAAAAATGTAGATGTAAAAAATGGTCAAAAAGGTCTTCAAGATTTTACATGGGATGGTAAAGATAATAATAATCAACCAGTAGATGATGGAGAATATTCAATCGTTGCAGATTATACAACAACTAATAATACACAAGAAACAACAAAATTAGGATATTATCCAATCACTTCTGTACAATTCGATAATGGTAAAACATTAGTGAAAATGGCAGATAATTATATTCCTCTCTCTTCTATCAAAGAAGTATCGGAGTAATATATGAATATATCTTTTTATAATGGTGTAAGTGGTATTAAAACATATCAATTTGCTATAGATGTATGGGGTGATAATATAGCCAATATAAACACAACTGCTTATAAATCTCAAAATGTTGACTTTAAAACATTATTTGCCTCAGGAAACACATCTACATATACTGGTATGACTATAGATTCAGCAATAGTTCAAAGTAATATTGGATTAGGTGGCACTGAAGCTGTAACCACAATGAATACAAAGCAAGGAAATTTGCAAAACAGTGATAATGTGTTTGATATAGCTATAGAAGGTAATGGATTTTTTAAAGTTCAAGGAGAGAATCAGGAAGAATTTTATACAAGAGCTGGAAATTTTGTAAGAGATAATACAGGAACTTTAGTTAATGCTAATGGTGAAAAAGTTTTGGGTATTGATGCTAAAACTTTATCAAATGATGGTAATGAATGGAAATTTAATGCTAATATAGATACTTCAAATATTTTTAACAATACTACTTCTTTAACTCCTTTAGCAGTTCCAGACTCTATCATTTTCCCAGCCCAAGCTTCTACAAAACTATCTTTATCTGGAAATTTAAATAATGGAAATGTAGCTGATAATGTTAAGCCTGCTGATATAAATAGCGATTTTGGAGTTTTATATAATATTGATAAAAATAATATGAACTTACAAAATGGTCAAAATTTATTATTTGGATTTGGAGATAATATATCATATGAATCAGGACTTATAAAAATAGATAACTGTATAAATGATGATATTGTTGATGGAAAAGATGTAAATATTGATTTTGATGTAAATGGAGTAAATATAAAACTAACATTACCAGATGGAAGCAGCAAAAGTGATATAATAAATGCTATAGCTCAAAAATTAGATAATAATAATATTCTATATAATAAAACAAATAATGGAATAACTATAAAATCAAATTCTAAACTAATAATAAAACATAATAATGGAGATTTTTTCCAAAATGCAAGTGCAGAAATTTTAACATATAATTCAAATGCTGATACTACTAAGGGGGAATTTACTACAATTAATGATTTTACTAATGAATTACAAAATTTAGCAAATAATGTTTATCCTAATACAACTACAGTAGGAATAGATAACCAAGGAAAATTATATATACAAAATGATGCAGATACTCCTATTCAAGCTATTTCTTTAAAAGCAAACAATACAAATGATATGTTTTTTCAAAATTTAGGAAGGTTAGGAAATCAAATAAATTCTCATACAGCAAGTAATTCTTTGATTTTTAACCATGATTATCAAGGTTTTTCTGGAGATATTATAGATTCAAATGGTAATAAAAATTTTCTTAAGTTTGATTTTAAAAAAATAAAAATAGATAGTAATATAACTACTTGGAACGCCACTATTAAAGAAACCCTGCCTGATGGAACTATTGTATCCACAACAAATCAAAATTTTACATTTGATAAAGATGGTGGATTATTAACACCAACAACGATAAATATTGATAATAATGGAACAAATGCAACTATTGATTTTGGTGGTAATTTTACAGGTTTAACTTCATTTGATAAACAAAACATAGGTTTTCAATATTCACAAAATGGTCTATTAAATGGTAATTTACAAAAATATGATATTGATCAAGAAGGAAGAATCATAGCTAACTTTTCTAATGGAAGAGACGGAGTTATTGGTGCTCTTCCCCTTTTTCATTTTCAAAATGAACAAGGTCTTGATAATGTAGGTGGGCAAAACTACACAGAAACTTCAAATTCTGGTAAAGCATTCACATATCTAAATAGTGAAGGAAAATATTTCTCAGGTGCCAAAATAAAAAATTATGCATTAGAAACTTCAAATGTTTCAATGTCAAATGCACTTACAGAGCTTATAGTTATGCAAAAAGCATTTGGAGCAAACTCTAAATCTATAACTACATCTGACCAAATGATTCAAAAAGCTATAGATATGAAAAGATAATGGAATATTTTTTGCTTACATAAAATATGTAACGTAAGGAGTATATTATGATGAGAAGTTTATGGAGTGGGGTTAGTGGATTACAAGCCCACCAAGTTGCAATGGATGTAGAAGGTAATAATATTGCAAATGTAAACACAACTGGATTTAAGTATTCAAGAACAAATTTTCAAGATTTATTAGCTCAAACAGAAAAATCTGCTACTGCACCACAAGGTGATCTAGGTGGTAAAAATTCCCTTCAAGTAGGACTTGGTTCTACTGTAAGTAGTGTTGAAACTTTATTTAAACAAGGAAGTATTCAAAAAACTGATAAATCAACAGATATGGCTATAAGTGGTGATGGATTTTTTGTAGTAACTGGTGATAATGGAAAAACAAGTAAATATACTCGTGCTGGAGATTTTACATTTGATAATAATGGAAACTTTGTAGATTCTAATGGTTATAAAGTAGAAGGATGGCTTGCTGATGAAAATAATAAAATTGATTCAAGTGCAGGAGTAAAGCCTATTTCTATTCCACCTGGTCTTACAACTCCTGCTAATCCTACAAGCGAAATTTCAATTAAAGCAAATCTTAATAGTGGTGACACTATAAAAGAGATGTCAAATACTGATGCAACTTTACTTCCTACTGATGATTTAAATGGAACATTTAACGCTATTGGAGAAAAAATAAGTTTAACAGAAGATGTTGATCATTTTAAATTTGTGTTAACAAAAAAAGATGGTTCACAAGATACGGTTACACTAACTTATGGGAAAAGCACATCAGATACTGATGGAAAATTTACAACCATTAAAGAATTGTTAGATGAAATCAATTCAAGAATAAAAGATACTACAGGTGAAACAAATTACAAAGTATTTCTAAATGGTGATGGTAGAATAAGTGATCCTAATAATTCAATAACATTTGACACCACATCAAATACATCAAAATTAGCAGAAACATTAAAAGCTCTAAATGGTGCATCTACAACAAGTGAAAACATTAAACATACTCAAAATGCTTTTATTGGTGCAGATGATGTAGGAGAACTTTTCAATGAAAATGGTGATGCTTTTAATTTATCTGATGGACAAGGACTTATTACTAATATAGAACAGTTAGGAGAAAATAGAAAATTTATTTATACATCTCAACCAATAAATGGAAATAGTAGTTGTGGTGGATCTGCAGGAAGCTACCAGGCAAAAGAGCCTATTACATCTGATTCAAATGAAGGTATGCACTGGACTTATGACTCTAATAATGAAAGGGCTTTTTTTAATGTAAATCAAAAAGTAAAGTTTACTGATAAAGATGGTAACACATATACTTATACATATGGAAAAGATTTTCAAACTATCTCTGAATTATGTTGTTCTTTAAATAAAGACTTATCAGATAATGATGAAAACGATACTATTACTTTTTCAAATGGAAAAATGCATGAAAGTGATGGTAGTGTAATTATTAATGTAGAAGTTCAAGATAGTAGTGGAAATATAGTTACTTCTGATTCTACAACAAATGAAGGAAGAATGGGAGTAATTTTATCAGGTCTAAATGGAACAAATGCTGATACAAACGAATTTAGAAAAAATGATATTTACTATTTTCATGATATTTCAGATTTAGAAAATTTATGGCAACAAGCAGTAGATGATAGTGGTGATCCATTAAATTCAACATCAGGAAATAGTGGTATTGTTACATTAAAAGATGGAAAACTAAGTATAAAAAACACTTCTTCTAACTCTTTTAATATATCAATAAATGGTTATCCTGATGCAGATCATGACAATCAACTATTCACTGATGCTTTTAGTTCAGTAAATGGAACAGTTGCAGCTGGTGGAACAGCACTTTCACAAACCATGAATGCAGCAACGCATACAACAAGTTTAGATATTTTTGATACACTTGGAAGTAAACATACATTAACAGTACATTATAGAAAAACACATACTTCAACTAGTGCTAATGATCCAACTGTATGGAAATTTTATGCCGATGTACCAAGCCCATCAACACTTGATAATCCAGCAAATGGATATGTTAAATTCAATCCTGATGGAAGTTTAAATAGTTTTAATCCTCCTAGTTTAATATTTAATCCAAATAATGGTAGTGATGCAGGTCAAGCTGTTCAACTTAACTTTGGTAATCTAAATGGATTTGGAGGTCTTACAAGCTTTGATGCACCAAGTGCAACTTCAGGACAAACTCAAGATGGTTATCCTGGAGGTGATCTTCAAGATTTAACAATAGATCAAACAGGTACTATTATTGGTGTATTTACAAATGGAAGAAGTTATTCATTAGCACAAGTAGCTATGGCTAAATTTGTAAATAATGAAGGACTTATGCATGAAGGTGGAAGCTTATTTAGCGCAAGTGCCAATTCAGGTGATCCTATCATAGGAACTGCTGGAACAGGAGGTAGAGGAGGTATTGAATCAAGTGCATTAGAGATGAGTAATGTAGATTTAAGTAAAAGTTTAACCGAACTTATAGTTATTCAAAGAGGTTTTCAAGCAAACTCAAAAACGATTACTACATCTGATACAATGCTTCAAACATTATTAGATCTAAAAAGATAATCTTTTTAGTCTAATACTTTTAAATTATCAATTAATTTTAACGGTGTTAAATTATAATTAGGTTTTATATCTCCGGCAATTGAGTGAGCTAAACTCGCTGTAATCGTTGCTTTTAGAGGATGATATCCTTGTGCTAAAAGAGCACCTATCATTCCGGCTAAAACATCTCCACTACCACCTTTGCTAAGAGCCTGTGTTCCAAAAGAATTTATATAAAGTTGATTTTTATAAGAGATAATTGTATTGCTACCTTTTAAAAGTAACACAACATCAGGATATTTTTGACTAAATTTTAGAGCTAATTCAAATCTATTTTCTTGAATTTCTTTTACTGAATATTCACATATTTCACAAATTTTAAGAAGTGAGGCAAACTCTTTTGGATGAGGAGTTAAAACACTATTTTTTTTCAAACAATGAAGTATCTCTTTTTTATAAAACATATCTGCATCAACTACTTTTGGAATTTTTAATTTACAAATATCTTCTAATTCATCATCATAAAAGTTACCCAACCCCATACCAAAAGCAAGTGCAGAATAGTTTCCTATACTATATGAATGCATAATTTCATAAGGAATTTGAATTTTTTCTTTTGTAACAGCTGTTACAAGCCCTGCTCCAAAATTAATCCCAGCAAGTGCTGAAATTACACCAGCCCCCTCTTTTTCTCCCACTAATACACCTAAATGTCCATAAGTTCCTTTATGAGTTGTTTTTTTTGTTCGAATTGGCAAAAGCATATCCCTTTTTTCTAATACAAAATAGTTACTTTTTTGTGTATAATTTTTAAAACTCACTCCTAAATTAGCTACTTTTATAATTCCAGTAAAATCTTTTGCCGTATCATTATAAAGAGATAATTTTTCAGCACCCATTGTAACTGTTACATCAGCTTTGAAAACTTCACCTTTTTTATTTCCATTATCATCAAGTCCTGTTGGAATATCACAAGAAATTTTAAAGCCTTCTTTTTTATTTATACTTCTTATGATAGAATTAATTTTATTATCTAATTCTCTTTTTAAACCACTTCCAAAAATAGCATCCACATAACATTCATAATTTTTGATTTTTGAATTATCCATCTTAAATTCAGAATATTCACCACCAAAATTTTTATATCTTGTGAGCTGAAGTTTTGCCATTTCACTTTTTGCACCAAGAGGCAAAAACAGATACACATCTACCTCAGCTAAAAGCATTCTTGCTAAAGCAATTCCATCAGCTCCATTATTTCCAGGACCTGCAATAATTAAAACTGACTTTAAACCTCTTTCTTTTATCTCTTTATAAAGATTTAAAGCAGCATTCTCCATCAATACATCTTCACTCATTCCAAGAGAATAACATCTTTTATCAAGTGAATAAACTTCTTTGTATAATGGTCTCATTTTTAGCCTTATACTTGGAACACTCTTACTTTATCTGTATCAAGTTCTTTTCTCAAAGTCTCTTCAATAGCAAATAGTGTAGCATTTCCACTACTACAAGTAGAACAAGCCCCTTGATATCTTATAAATAGTTGTAAATCACCATTTGGTGCTTCTTTTACATCTATTACTTCCATTCCTCCACCATCCATTGCAAGCATTGGCATAATTTTTTGGCTCAATACTGGATGTATTGCTTCAAGCTTATCAGTCAAACTAAGTTCATCAAATTTTTTACTCATTTTATCTCCTATTTCTAAATTTTGTTTATTATAATAAAATTTATCAAAAATATTCAATTATTTCAAATTATTTTAATTTTTGTCTATTATAAGCTTCAATTATTTTATCAATAAGTTCTGTTTCTTTTACTTCATACTTTTTAAATTCATCTATATTTTCATTTGTTAAATGTAATTGCCCTTCACCACTATTTCCTCTATGCTGACCTTTTGAATAATATTTATTCTCTTCAACCTCTTTTGATGCTAAAACCCAATATTTTATAACATCTTTCCAAATACCAACCCATATAAACACATCACAACACTTTGGTTTTATTTGTTGAAAATTCATATCAAAACAAGCATTTGATTCCCAAGACAAAGCTTTTTGATATAAAGGCTCTTTACTTTTATACTTAACTGCTCTTGAAGCCTTTACTTCTATTTTTATTTTTTCTTTATTTGATATTTTATATAAAAGGTCATACTCTCCTGAATAAGTTGAATCTAACTTTTTTGTAGGTTTTAGAAGTCCTGGTGCAATCTTTTTTAAATGCTTTTCTATTCCTTCCCCAAATGTCCTTGGAGCTGAAATTTCAAAAATTGGAAGATATTTATTTCTTTTAATATAATTACTTCTAATTTCTAAATATTCATCAAAACTTATTTTATTCATTCCAATAAGCATTGATAAAATATACTCATACTTATTAAAAGGATAAACTGATACTAAATTATTTAATTTTTCATTTATTATTTCCTGCTCATTTTTAGGTAATGTTTCAATAATTTTAGTTAACTCTTTTTTTAGCACTTCCATTTATCTACCTTACAAAACTTTTAATATATTCTATCTCTTTTTTGGAAAATTTAAACTTTCTAAAAATATAATTATCAAGCTTTTCAAAACTATCTTTTCCTTCTATAATTTCATCTACAAAAATAGTTATTTCATCAAAAGTTTTTTTATTCCACAAAGGCAGTGGTAATTGCTCTATATGACTTCTTAATACCTTTATACTTGCAAACTTTTTTTGAAATATAAATTGATATAAAGTTGAATTAAAAAGGGCAGCAATTACTTTTATTGGATAATTTTCTAATTTTGGAATAACTATATTTGCACTATTTAGTGTAAGTTGTCCTTTATCATCATAAGCGAAAACTAAATTTTTTGAAATAAATTTATAAATTAATTTCTCTTTTACTCTATATTTATAAATAGGAGCAACTTGTTGAAAAACTTCAGGGGTAAATAAAATATAATTTGTCGGTTTCTTTAAAACAAATTTATCTACATCCTTTCCTTTATAAACAGCCTCAACCCCTTCTTGTTTTTTAGAAACAACATACTTTTTATTATTTCCAGTTACTATTCCCAAAGCCCAATCAGCACTATTTTCTAAAGTTGTATGTTTTATACTATAAACCCTATTTATAATATCAATATCCATACTATTTGCGTGAATATTAAAAACAAAATCTTGATTCTTTTGCCAAACTGATTGATTTATCTCATAAGTTTCATTTTCTTTAATAATTTTAGTCTCTTTAATTTCATCTTTTACTAAATCCAAACGAATTACAGGAGTAAAAACATTTTTAAAAACTCTACCAAGATAATAAATATTTTTAATTTTAGTCTTTTTTAATATTATTTCTCTTATATCTTTATGTGTTTTTACATTTAATATAGATTCTGGAAGAATAAAAGAGATAACTCCTTTATCATTTAATAACTCAATACTTCTATTTAAAATATAAGAAAAAGATTCAAAAGATTTAATCTTAGGATATAAAATTTTTAATTTTTTGATATCTTCTTTTGAAAAATGAGCTCCCCAAGGTGGATTTGTAGCTATTACATCAAATTTTATTTTACAACTTTTAGTTTCAAAAAGTGTATTTTTACAGAAGATATTTGGAGTAAAATCTTTATCTTTAAATTTTACAAGTAAATTGATTCTTGCTATTTTCACAGCTATTTCATCAATATCAAATCCATAAATATTTTCTGGATTTTCAATCTTTTTTGCAAATGAAAGTAAAAACTGTCCACTTCCACAGCAAGGATCTAACACTTTAGAATCCTTTTTCACATACTCATCTACTATTTTTTCTACAATAGATTCAGGAGTATAGTAAGAGCCATTTTGAGATTTTTTTCCTTCACTTAATAAAGATTGATAAATAAAACCTAAAACATCATTCTCTTTGGGTAATTCACAATTAAGTAAAAAAGAGTATTCCTCTTTTATTTTAATTTCACTTTTCCAAACTTTTAATTCTTTATTGATTTGATTATTATTGATATTATGTTTTTTTAAAAAATTAATTGTTAATAAATATAATGCAGTTTTAATATCTATTTTGTTTTTGTGAATAAAAGATATTATCTCAAAAATATCACTATTTACATTTAAATACTCATCAGGCATAAAAGTTTTATCTGATTTAGATTTATTTGCTCTAGTATTTAATTTATTTAATTGATTACTATTTATTTTTTCTTTTAATTTTTTAACTTCCTTTAAATAAAATTTATTTTTTGTATCTTTGATTGTTTTTAAATTCCCACACTTAACCCAATTACGAACTGTAGCAGTTGAAATACAAAAAAAATCTGCAACATCTTTTATTGTTAAAATCCCTTTTTGTTCACTCTTAAATTCCATAAATATTTAACCTTAATAAATCTTATTTTTACTATTATAACTTTAAAAATATATATTTGCAAGATATTATAAAAACAGAACTAGATATAATATAAAATATATAAATAAAGTTTAGCTTGACAAACTAAATTTTATTTAGTATAATTACAAAAACTAAAAAACAACAAGGAGATAAATTATGAAAAAATTCGTAATTTCAACTATTTTAGCATCTTTATTAGGAACTTCACTTATGGCTCAAACAAATAGAGGGGACATAGAAAAATCAAACAAAATAGCTGTTTCTAAAGGTATGCAAAATGCAATTAATTCACAAGCACAAATAGTAAAAGAAGCTATCAAATCTTTAGAATTTGCAGCAAAAGCAGAAATAGCATTAAACAAAAATGATAAAAAACAGGCGTTAGCAAATATAGAAAAAGCTCTTGGTAAATTAGAAGTTATTTTAAGTAGTAAAAATGCACCAAAAGAGTTGCCTATAAATTCACACATAAGTATGGAAGAATTTTTAGGTTCAGTAAAAGATATTAAAAAAGTAGTAAACCATGTAAAAACTCTTTTAAATAAAAATAGAGTTCAAGAAGCTCGTACACTTTTAAATACTTTAAAAAGTGAAATTGATATAGATGTAGTTAGTTTACCACTTACAACATATCCAAATGCACTAAAACTTGCAGCTAAATATATTAGTGATAACAAAATAAATAAAGCTAAAGAAGTTTTAGATATAGCTTTAAATACTTTTAATAAAACAACAACAATTATTCCATTACCACTTGTTAAAGCTACAAATTTAATCAATATTTCAGCTGAACTTTCTAAAAAAGGTAAAAAAGAAGATGCTCTAAAATATCTTCAAGCAGCTGAAGAAGAATTAAATAGATCTGAAGCTTTAGGTTATGTTAGCCACTCAAGCACTACTTATAAAGCACTTCATCAAGCTATAGAAAAAGTTAGAAAAGAGATAAAAGGTAAAAACAAAGCTGAAAAATTATTCGATGCACTTAAAGCAAAATTAAAAGACTTCAAAGATAAAATCTTTTCTAAATAATTTAAAACCACTTTATCAATACTTATGATAAAGTGGCTACTTTCTAAACAACTTAAATACTTGTAATATAAAAATTTTTGATGTATACTTCCATTAAAATTTTACAATAAAGGCTCCATAATGAAAAATGTATTAATTTTAGGTGGTGGATTTGCCGGTCTTGAAGCTGCTATTTTTTTGAGAAAATATGGATTTGACGTAACATTAGTTAGTGATAGAAGTTATATGTATATATATCCTATTTCAATTTGGATTCCTACAAAAGAGATAAAGTTTGAAGATGCTTGTTTAGATTTAGAAGAATTATCAAAAATTCACGGATTTAAATTTATTCAAGATAAAGTAACAAAACTTGATGTAAAAAATAAAAAAGTAATATGTGAAAAAGAGACATTTGATAATTTTGAATATTTAATTATCGCTTTAGGTGCTTCTAAAATGAAACATAAAGGTAATGAAAATTTCCTGTCAATTTGTGGAAAACCAGAAGAAAGTATTGAAATTCAAAAAAGAATTGATGAATTAATTGCAAAAGGAAGTGGAAAAATAGCATTTGGATTTGGTGGAAATCCAAAAGATTCTTCTAATGTTAGAGGTGGTCCTGCTTTTGAAGTATTGTTTAATATTCACAATTTATTAAAGAAAAAAGGAATTAGAGATAAATTTGAACTTAAATTTTTCGCTCCAATGCCAAAACCAGGTGCAAGAATGGGACAAAAAGCACTTGATGCAATGGATAAATGGTTTAAAACATTAAATATAAAATCTTATAAAGGTAAAAAAATAAAAGAGTTTGTGAAAGATGGTATTATTTTAGAAGATGACTCTAAAATAGAGAGTGATTTTACAATGTTTATACCTGCTGGAAATGGACACGAAATTTTTAAAGATAGTGGACTTCCTTTAAATGAAGCCGGTTTGATTAAAATTAATGAATATTGTGAAGTAATACATGATTTTGATGAAACTTCAAGTGAAAAATATAAAATATTTGCAATTGGAGATAGTGCAGCAATCGATGGACCTGATTGGAGAGCAAAACAGGGTCATTTAGCAGAAGTTATGGCTAAAGCTGCTGCATTTAATATAATGGCTATTGAAAAGAATTTAGAAAAAAGAAAAGAATATGTAAGTCATGTAAATATTTTATGTCTAATGGATAGTGGTAATGGAGCTGCTTTTGTATATCGTGATAATAAAAAAGCAAAAATGATACCTCTTCCTATCGCTGGTCACTGGATGAAAAAAGGATGGGGATGGTATTATAAAAATTCAAAACTTAATAAAATACCAAGAGTGCCAGGACTTTAAATAAAAAAGATAGAAAGTTTTCTACCTTTTTTACACATCAAGATTTTCTACATCTTTTGCGTGTTCTTGAATATAATTTCTTCTTGGTTCTACTTCACTTCCCATAAATAGTTCAAAATATTCACTTGATTCTTCAACATCTTCAATATTTACTCTTACTAATACTCTATTTTCAGGGTTCATTGTAGTTTCCCATAATTGTTCAGGGTTCATTTCTCCTAAACCTTTATATCTTTGAATATTAGCTCCACTTCTTGCTTTTTTCTCAACAGTTTCAAGTAAATTAAGTAAATCACCATCTACTAAATCTTTATATTCTGCTATTTTTTCATATGCCCTAACTGCTCTTTTAAATAAATAGTGATTCATAAGCTCATCATTAATTGTAATTTCTTCTAAACCTCTATTTGTTTGAATAAAATAGTTATCACCTTTTTTATTTAAAATATTAAACCCGATTGAGTTTAAATATGTTTCTAAATCACCTTCACCTTCTATTAAAAATCTAATCACTTCAATAAGTGAATATCTTTTTTGTAAATGATTTAATGCAATTTTATATTCAGCAATATTTTTTAGAAGTTCAAGAAGTTCAGGTCTTCCTATATCTAAATCAAGAGAATCAATACCTTGTTCAATTAAATATTCACTAAGTTCTTTATCATCTTTTAGATATTTTTCAACTTTACCTTTTTTATATCTGTAAAGTGGTGGTTGTGCGATATATAGATAACCTTCTTGAATAAGTTCTCTTAAATATTTATAGAAGAATGTCATAATAAGAGTTTGAATATGACTTCCATCCACATCGGCATCTGTCATTATGATAATTTTTTTATATCTGATCTTTTCTGGATTAAATTCTTCACCAATCCCACATCCAAGAGCTGTAATTATGTTTTTTATCTCTTCACTTGAAAATACTTTTGAAAAATTTGTCTCTTTTTGAGTATTTAAAATTTTACCTTTTAGTGGTAATATTGCTTGGAATACTCTATCTCTTCCTTGTTTTGCACTACCACCTGCACTATCCCCTTCGACTAAATAAAGTTCACTTATTTCAGGATCTTTACTTTGGCAATCAGCTAATTTTCCAGGAAGTGTTCCAACACTCATTTTTGATTGTTTTCTTGTTAGTTCTCTGGCTTTCTTAGCTGCTAATCTTCCACGAGCTGCGTCAATTGCTTTATTAGCTATAATTTTAGCTTCATTTGGATGTTCTTCAAAATATCTACTTAAAACTTCATAAGTTATTTTTTGAATTACAGGTTTTACAAAACTACTTCCAAGTTTTCCTTTTGTTTGACCTTCAAACTGAGGGTCACCAAGTTTTACAGAAATAATGGCATTTAAACCTTCTCGTACATCTTCACCAGAAATTTTAATATTTTCTTTTAGTTTCATCTCTTTATTGATGTAATTAATTATAGCCTTACTTAGCCCTACTTTAAATCCACTTTCGTGTGTCCCACCATCAATAGTATGAATATTATTTACAAAGCTAAGCATATTTTCACTATATCCAGAATCATAACAAAGTGCAACTTCAGCTTCAAATCTATCTTCTTCAGTTTCAGCTTCTTCTTTGTAATAAATTACATCACTAACTTTTTCTTTTTTACTTAATTTCAAAACAAAATCTTTTATTCCACCTTCAAAGTGGAAACTTGTTTTTACTTTTGTAATTTCATTTTCATAATTAATTGTAATTTGTGGATTTAAATAAGCTAATTCTTCAAATCTTTTAAGTAAAATAGAATCTTTAAACTCTGTTGTTTCAAAAATAGTATCATCTGGATAAAATTGAATAGTTGTTCCAGTTCTGTTTGTTTTTCCAACAACTTCTAATTCAGTTACAGGTTTTCCTCTTTCAAAAGTTTGTTCATAAATTTGGCCATTTTTTTTGATAGTCATTATAAGTTTTTTACTCAAAGCATTTACAACACTTACACCAACACCGTGAAGTCCACCACTTACTTTATAAGTTTCACTATCAAATTTACCACCTGCATGTAAAACAGTCAAAACAACTGTTGCTGCTGGTATTTTTTCAGTAGGATGAATATCAACTGGAATTCCTCTTCCGTTATCACTTATAGTTACACTTGAATCTTTGTTTATTTTTATATCAATTTTATTACAAAATCCAGCCATAGCTTCATCAATAGAGTTATCTATAACTTCATAAATCATATGATGAAGACCTTTTTCGTTAGTATCACCAATATACATACCTGGTCTTTTTCTAACAGCTTCTAAACCTTTTAAAACTTTAATATTCTTTCCACTATATTCTGACATCATTTTCCTTTTGTAAATATATTTATAATTATATCAAATTTTACTTTTATCTTTTATATACTAAGTGGCATTATAATTGTTTGAAAATCCCCATCTCTTAATGTAAATGGTATGTTTGCATCATTTAGACATAATTCAAATATTTCATTATCTATAACACTTAAAAAATCTAAAATAAATCTTGAATTTGCTGCAAAAATAAAGTTTTCTAAATCACTCTCTATATTCATTTGTGTTTTTGCTTCAAATGTTTCTTCACTAATAGAATTAAATTCTAAAATGTTATTATTAATAATAAATTTAACTTCATTTGAAATTACAGTTATTTGTTTTATTTTTTTAATAAATTCACTTTTATTTAATTTTATAATTGTTTTATAACTACTTGGAATGATTCTTTGATAATTTGGAAATTTTCCATTTATAAGTTTTGTAAAAAATTTTATATTTTCAGATTTTATAATTAAATTAATTCCATCAAAAAACAGTTTAAAATCATTAATAAACAGTTTTCTGATTTCAGAAATAGCTTTTTTTGGTATTATAAGTTCTATTTCTTTTGAATTACTGTTTTGGGTTGAAACAATTGCCAATCTTTTTGTATCTGTTGATACTAAATCTATTGTTTTATCATTTATATTAAGTAAAGCTCCATTTAATTCATATTTAGGATTATTTGTATCTATTACTGGTAATATTTTTTTTAGTCCGTCTATAAAAATAAAAGGATCAATAATAATTTCTTTTGCATCTTCGATAATAGGAAATTCAGGAAATTCATTTGCATCAAATACAGGTAATTTATAAACTGAACTGTTTTGTGTAATAGTAGCTATATTGTTTTCTATTTCTAAATAGATAAAATCATCATTTAAAGCTTTAATTATTTCATAAAATTTTTTACCATTAATTGTAGCTTTTCCTTTTTCTAAAATTTCGGTTGATTTATCTTTTAGTTCAATACCAAATTCTTTATCAGTTGCTTTTATTGATAAATACTCTTTTGCGTTAATTAATAAATGAGATGTTATTTGTGAATTATCTTTTTTTTCTATAAAATTTATTGCTATTGCTAAATTATTTTCTATTATTGATTTTGTAAATTTTAATTTCATTTTATTCCCCTTTATATTTATATATTTTATAGTAATAGTAATAGGCTGTGTGAATAAGTGAAAAACCATTTAAAACCCCTATTTTAAGGATTTTAAAGTCGTTAATATTTAGTGAAAACATATTCACATTATTCACGATGAACTCTTTAATTTATTAGTTAATTCATCTATTTTCAGTTTAAAATCTTTATCTTCTTTAATTTTTTTATTAAAAGCTTTAATTGCGTGACTAACTGCACTGTGATCTTTTAATCCAAAAAATTTAGCAATGTTTGTTGTTGATTTTTTAGTTAATTCTCTTGCTAAATAGATACCTGTTCTTTTGGCAAGTACAATTGCCGGTTTTCTACTTTTTGTTGTTACTTCACTTGGTTTTAAATTAAATTCTTTTGAAATTAGTGTTAATATTATATCTAAATCTATTTCTTTATTTTCAATTTGGTCTTTAAATATCTCTTTTGTAAAATCTAAACTGATTTCTTCACCTAAAACATTGGCCATTGCATAAGTTTGTGTTATCATTCCCTCGATTTCACGAATATTATTATTAAGTGTTGTTGCTATAAATGTAATTACATCTTCTGGAAGGTTTATATTATTTAATTCACATTTTTTTCGAATGATGGCTATTTTTGTTTCAAGTTCTGGAGGTTGAATTTCTGTGATGAGTCCTTGTTCAAACCTTGAAGATAATCTTTTATCTATACCTAAAATATTTTTAGGATGTCTATCAGCTGTTACACAAATCTGTTTTTTATTGGCAATTAATTCATTAAATGTGTGAAAAAACTCCTCTTGTGTCTTTTCTCTTCCTTCAAAAAATTGAATATCATCTATTATAAGTAGGTCGCATTCACGGTATTTTTTGTGAAAGTTATCCATTGTTTTGTTTCTCACATTATATGTGAAATCATTCATAAATTGCTCACTTGTAACATAAGTTACTTTAAGAGAACTTTTAAGTTTGTTTCCTATTGCGTGAAGTAAATGAGTTTTACCAAGTCCTACTCCTCCATATATAAACATTGGATTATAAAGAGTTCCGGGCGATTTAGCTATTGCTTTTGCAGTATTACAAGCAAACAGGTTGCTTGGACCTGTGACAAATGTTTCAAATGTGAATTCTGGTATTAGTGTGGCTATTGATTTTGATATCTCTTTTTGAATTGATTCTTCAAAAGAGTTTTTAACAGTTCTGTTTTGATTGGTAATAAATTCAATTTCTGGTATTATTTCAGTTAATTTTTGATAAATATTTATGAATTTTTGAGTATAGTATCTTTTTACATATGTAGCAATATAAATATTGGGAGTTTCTATAATTAGATGATTTGAAGTTGAATTTTTTTCATCCAATTTAAGATTTTTTATGTATTTGTTATAAATATCAGAATCTTCACTTTTTTTAAGTGAAAATTTTATTTTATCAAAAATCAATGTTTTACCTTTTATATGTGATAAAGGTGAAAATATCACCAAATAATGCTTTATTATACCAAAAATATGGATAAAATCAAATAAGTTTTTAGTGAATTAAATGTGAAAATAGTGTGAAAACTTAGTGAAAAAGGAGTGAATATAAAAATACTAGGAATAGATCCAGGAAGTATTAGATGTGGATATGCAATAATTGAAAAAGAGAAAAACAGAGTAAAATTAATTGATGCCGGTGTTATAAAAATAAAAGAAAAAGTTTTGCAATATCAAATTGCAGAATTGATTGAAGGTCTTGATACTATTTTAAATAATGATATTGATGAAGTTGCGATAGAAGATATGTTTTTTGCACATAATCCAAAAACTGTCCTAAAGTTAGCTCAATTTCGTGGTGCATTAAGTCTTAGAGTTATTCAAAAACATGGTAATTTTAGTGAATATACACCATTGCAGGTAAAAAAAGCTGTTACAGGTAATGGAAAAGCAAGTAAAGAAGCAGTAGCATTTATGGTAAAACGAATTTTAGGAATAAGAGGTGAAATTAAGCCACTTGATATTACAGATGCTATGGCTATAGCAATTTGTCATTCACAAAGAATATAAAGAAAAGATGAAGAAAAAATTTTTATTAAAAAAGGAGTCATGAAAAAGTTATCTTCATCAGTTGCTTCAATGTAAGTATAATCAATAAAAATGAATTAGGAATGAAATCTTAATTTTTTTATTGATAAAATTATATATATGATATAATAAAAATATATATAATTGTGTTGTTTTATATGTCCCCATAAGGGGTAAAAAGGAGTGTCGTATGAAAAAAATAATTTTTTTATTCAAAAGGAGTCGTAGTATGAAAAAACTATCTTTCATTCGGGCAGTAGAATTATAATGAATAAAAATGAATTGTAAATGAATTAAGAGTAATTTTGTATTAAAAAGGTAAAAGATGAATATAAAAATTTTAGATTTAAATTATAAACCAACTGATATTGCAGTAGGAAGTGCAAGAAGTTGTTATTTTGGTAAAAATATTGTAACTCCTGAAATGGCTCAAAATTGGGATAAAAAAGATGAATTATTAAATTCTATTTTTAAAGCAGGGCATCATACAACACTTCAACACTATCATTTTACTATTTTAATTGAAGGTATGAGTAGGCATCTTATTTGGCGACTTCTTCATTCTCATATGTTTTATAATAGTGAACAAGTTTCACAAAGATATGCAAAAATGAGAATAGAAAATTTTTATATTCCAAAAACTGCAGATGCTGAAAAATGGAATAATTATTATAATAAAATGTTTGAATATTATGAACTGTTTTGTGAAAAGTTAGAGCCAATTATGAAAGCTAAACTTCCAAAATTTCAACAACATAATACTAAGAAAAAAGCACAAGAGATGGCAAGATATTTACTTCCAGTTGGAATGAAAGCACATCTTTATCATACTATAAATGTAGTAACTGCCTTAAGATATTTAAATGCAGTTAATTTTTTGCCAGAAAGCCAGATAGAAGCAAAAGAGTTTGCAAATAAACTTGAAAGTGAAATGCTTAGAATCGATTCAAATTTAAAACCGTTAATTGAATTTGCAAAAAATCAAAAAGCAGTTTTTCCAAAAATTAATATGGATAAATATAGAAGTGATAAAAATGTAAAAGTCTTTGATATTGTTAATCATGAATTTGAAATGAATGAAAATTATGCAGGAGTTTTAAGAGAATCAAATCTATTTTTAGATGAAAGTTTACTTGGTGGATTTAATTCATACATAAAACTATCTTTTTCCGCTGATGCACAAAATCAAAGACATAGAAGAAGTCCAGCTATTCGTCCGGCTGTTAAAGATATTTATAAAAGAGATTTTTATATTCCTCCTATTATAAAAGATAATTTATTGGATGAATATAGAAAAGCTATAAATTATAGTTATGAATTTTTTGAAGAAGAGAGTAAAAATATAGGTTTTGGTGAGGCTATTTATGCACTTACTAATTCACATAATATTGAAATTTTAGAAAAAGATGATTTTAATGAATTTACACACAAAGCTCAGATGCGATTATGTTATAACGCACAACAAGAAATTTTCGATATTGTGTATGAACAAATTAAACAATTAGAAGAAAATGGAGTAAATACAGATAACTTTTTACCACCTTGCGCAGTTAGATACAAAGAAGGTATCAGACCATATTGCCCAGAAGGCGATAGATTTTGTGGTATAAAAGTTTGGAAATTAAAATTTAGTGAATATAAAAGAGAAATTTAGCAAAACCTAAAATAGGTTATGCTTATTTTTTGTCTTCTTCTTTAGTTCCTTTAATAAATTCAATAAAAAATACTAAGAAAATAGCTAAAATAAATGAAGTTATAAATGCAACTATAATAATAAGTCCTCTTTTTGGTTTTGCTTTATCTTTTACATCTGGAATATATGGAGCAGTTACTACTTTTACTTTATAATATTTACTTGAATTTATATATACTTTTTGTTTGATGAGTGAAGTTATAAGTTTTGCAAGTTCAGCTTTCAATTCAATATTGTTAGTTTTTGCAAGTTCTTTTTGATATTTTTCTATTTGAGAATTTATATCTTCAAGATTTTTATTTACTAAAAATTTAGTGCCATCTTCCAAAAATGATGTTAGAACATAATAAGCAAATTTTCTACTTGAATGAGTAAAATCTATAGTGATTAGACCAGTTTTTTTATCTGTTGATATATCTAAATTATCGACTAAAGGTTTGTATATATTTAAATAAAAATCTATTTTTTTAGATTTAGTTTTAGATTTTTTGTCAGAATGTAAAAATTTATAAATTCCATCATAATTTAAAGCAAATATATAATCTTTTTTCAGATTACTATCTAATAATTTTTTATCAATTTTTCTTTTAATGATAAATTCTTTCATAAAAGTATAATTTTTAAGTAATTCTTGAAAAGCAATATCAGGAGTAACTCCACTACTTCCACCAATATTTATTCCTGCCATTCCAGCAAGTGATGCAAGTCCACCAAGACTTGCACTTTTCGATGCTTCTTGTGGAGCTAAAATTGTGGATATTTTATATTCATTTGGTTTTGATAGAGCATAAATAACAGTTAAACTTGTTACAATAAATACAAATATAGCTATAAAAATTTTATGTTTCCAAATAGTTGCAAAAAGCTCTCTTAAATCAATTTCATCTTCATCTACACATACAGGTTGATTTACATTATTATCCATTAAAATGCTCCTACTGTTTTTAAACTTGCTGCTGTAATTGCAAGTTTATAAAGTATAGATGTCATGTCTTTAGCAATACCATACCAAGTAGATGTTTTGATTTGAATAGGAATTGTAATAGCATCTCCTGGCTTTACTTTGATGTTAGTATCAAACCAACTACCAAATTTCCCTTTTTCAGTAAATCCATTTGCATGCACAACAAAATAAACATCATCAGCTAAATCATCTCTTCCACCTGCATTTTTTATATATTTAAGTGCATTATCGTTTGTGTAAACAAATGCTGTAGGTGTTAATACTTCTCCCATCACAATAACACTATCTTTTCGTGAAGGAATATATAAACTATCATTATTTTTAAGCAATATATTATAAGAAGAATTTGTAAATTTAGTTAAATTATTATCTATTTTAATTGCTATTCTCCCAATTGGTTTAAGATGTTTAGCTTGAAGTGCTACAGAATCTATTGCATCTATTAAATTTTTAGCATCTATACTACTTTCTCCCGCTCCTTTGGCACTTGCAGAAAGAATAGCTACTTTTTTCTTAAGTTTATAAATCATTTGATTTAATCTTTTTTCTTGCATTTTTCTAACACTTTCTCTTGTAAATACACTTCCATAAAGATAAGAATTTTTTGTAAATCCACCAGCTCTTTTGATTATATCTGCCAATTTATCACCTGTTTGAATTACATAAATTCCAGGATATTTAACTTCTCCTTTTATAGTTACTGTTTTTCTTTCATTCCAATTTGGAATGGTTTTTACTGTTATTTCATCATAAGGTTCAATTTTAAAATCTAAATCTTTTAGAGAAAGCTTTTTTATCTCTCTTATTCTTTGATCATTTACTATTTTATATCTTACTAATTCTATATAGTTTTTATCAGCTTTATCTTGAAGCCATCCAGCCATAGTTAAAGCATCTTTTAAACTCATTCCTTTAGAATAAATATAAAAATCTGGTTTATTAACTGCTCCTAAAACAGTAATAGGTTTTAAAGGTTCAAAATTATAATGATCAAATATAGTTATTTTATCAAAAGGATTTAATTTATGATTAGGATTTTTTGTGTAATCAATATATTTCAAATGAGGTCTAAAGTTTTTATCATAAGTTATAATTTGAACTTTTTTTAAATTAGCAGTTTCTAAAATTCCGGCACTATTTATAACATCTTTTAATGTAGTTCCTTTATACCATCTATATTTTCCAGGTGTTCTTACTGCGGTTCCATTTACTTCAACATTTTCTAATGGTAACGCTTCATATTTATTAAAAATAAAGATTTCATCTTTTTTATGTAGAGTTATATTTCCTGGATTTTTAAGAGAAAAAGAGAATATTTTATTATCAAATGTTGTAATTGTTCCATATTCATAATAAGTATCTTTTAAATATGAAAGTTTTTTTAGTAAACTAGAAAGTTTTTTATCTTTTGGTAATTCATAAGTTCCTGGCTTTTCAATATTTCCATAAACTTTTACATAATTTTGATTTAATTCACTTATTTTATAAATATAAATTTTATCTCCGTTTTTAAATTCAAATTTATCATTTGAATTTTTGAAAACTACTTTTACATAAGAATTATTTATAAATCTTGTAATTTTAATTGATTTATCACTTGCATTTGGTAAAAGCCCACCACTAATAGTTATTAAATCTTTTAAAGTTTCATCTTTTTTCATTTCATAAATAGCAGGAGTAGAAACAGCTCCACTCAAATTAACTAATGTTTTCGCTTTTGGAACATATATAATATCTCCATTTCTTAAAAGTGTAGTATCAACTAATTTTCCATCTTTTATTAACTTATAAAAATCTATAATTTTTAAAACTTTTCCATCTCTTTTTAAATAAACTTCTCTCATACTACCAAGTTTACCAAAACCATTAGCAGCTATTAATAAATCTTTTACTGTTGATAAAGAAGTTAAATTATAAATTCCAGGTGCTTTTACATATCCAGTAAGAACTACTTGAATAAAAGAATTTATTTTTATATTTGTAACTATTTTTGAATTTGTATATGTTGGTTGTAATTTTTTTTGAATTAAATCTTTAACTTCTGATACAGTTAAACCTGCTACATTAATAGGTCCCATAACTGGTAAAGAAATATTCCCATTATTATCTACCCTAAGGTTTAAAGTTTTGTCATTTCCACCAAAAATTTGAACTATTATTTTATCTCCAACATTGATTTGATAATACTCTGGAACTGATAAAATTTGATTATTTAAGCTGTTTTTGTTATAGAAAAACTTTTCTCCAAATCTTTTAAGAGATTTTGTTTTACTTATTTGTCGTTTTGATTGAATAAGTTTTATAAGGTTTTTCTCTGATGTAAAAGCAAGAGGTTTATTTATAATAGTATTGTTTTGTTTTATTGCTTCAATATTATTTTTGCTTTTTGTATTGTCTATTGATTTCTCATCTATATTATTTTTTATATCATTTTGAGTTTGTATTTCACTATTTCCAGTTTTATTAGAATTATTGACTTTTTCTAATACTTGTTCTTTTGATATTCCTTTTTCTTTTAACATTTGTTGAGCTTGGGGAGTATCTAAAAGTGCTGGATTACTTTTTACAGCTTCAATTACACCTGTTTGATCTATTGCAAATAAAAAATTTGCAAATAAGATTAAAATAACTAAAATTCTTTTCATATGTTAAACCTTTTTTTAAAATTATATCAATTTTTTTCCATTTTTTCACTATCAATTTCAATAACAGTGTGAACATTTCCTCTTGGATTAAAATCTGCTGTAACTTTTAATTTTTTAGGCTTAATTTTATTATAAATTGTGTCATAAATTTCATTAGCACTATCTTCGTGAGAGATGTATCTATACATAAAACTATTTATATATAATTTAAGTGCTTTTAATTCTACTACAAATTCATCTGGAATGTATTCAATATAAATTGTAGCAAAATCTGGATAGCCACTTCTTGGGCATTTTGCCATAAATTCAGGTAAAGTTATTTTTATTAAATAATCTTTTTTATGTTTGTTTGGCCAAATTTCCATATTTTCTACACTAAATTCTTTTATCTCTTTTTCACCATATTTCATTTAAGTCCTTTTTCTGTAATTTAAAGCTTCTAAAATAGCTTTTTTATTTATTTTATCATAATTTTCTAAATCAGCGATAGTTTGAGCAACTTTTAATATTTTAAACTCACTTCTTTTTGATAAGTTAAAATTAAGTATTGCTTTATCTAAAATCTCACGAGCATCTTTTTGAATATCAAATTTCCAATTTTCAGGAAGTCTTGCATTGAAATAACCTCTTTTCATCTGTTTTTCAAAAGCAATTAAAACTTTTTTAAACATCTCTTTTGATGAAATTGTTGAATTATCATCATCTTCACTCATTTGTAAATATAAATCGATTCTATCAATTAGAGGTTCACTTATTCTATTTTTGTATCGTTTTATTTCAAGATCAGTACATCTGCACTCTTTTTTGCTTAACAAATTTCCACAAGGGCAAGGATTCATAGCTGCTGCAAAAAGAATATCTATGTTGTATTCGATTTTATTATTTACTCTTGAGATTAAAATTTTTCCTTCTTGCAAAGGAAGTCGTAAATTTTCTAAAACATCTTTATTAAAATAAGGAAGCTCATCAAAAAATAAAATTCCGTGATTAGACAGGGCAATTTCTCCCATTTTAGCTCCTTTCGAACCTCCTCCAAAAATAGCTGGTTTACTACTGGAGTGGTGAGGCATTCTAAAGGGGCGAATAGGTTGAAAGTCTATTTCTTTGTTTTCAAGTGCATTTATTTTTTGAGTTTCCAAAATTTCTTCTAAACTCATGGGTGGTAGGATGTATCTAAGACGATTAATTATCATACTTTTACCAACTCCGGCACTTCCTTCAAACAAAATATTATGCATTCCAGCTGCACTTATTAAAGCAGCTCTTTTTGCATTTTTTTGACCTTTTACATCTTTAAAGTCTAATTTAAACTTATTTAAATAGTAATATTTTTTATTATTAATTTGAATTGATTTAGCATTTATTTTAGTTGCTTTTGCTTTAGTTAGTTTGAGATTAAAAAATTCACTTATATTTTCAAACCCATAAACTTCTATTCCTGGAATTAAAGATAATTTATCTGCTATACTTTTTGCAGTTATTATTTTTTTATACTTACTTCCTAAAACTATACTAAAAATATCAGGAGTTTCTTTGATAGTACCATCAAGTCCAAGTTCTCCTAAAATTAGATATTCACTTAAATCAATATTACTGTTTTGTAAAAGTATTCCAAGAGCAATAGGTAAATCTAAAACAGTTGAATTTTTGGGTAAATTTGCAGGGGATAGATTTACTATAATTTTTAGTGGAGGAAAAGCAAAGTCGTTGTTAAGCAAGGCTGCTTTTATTCTTTCTTTACTTTCTTGAACAGCACTACTTGCAAGTCCGACTATACTAAATCCTGGTAATGCTTTTATAAAAGTAGTTTCTACTTCTACTTCTTTTGTGATTAAATCAAAAATAGCAGAATTTATCTTTTTTGTTTTAGTTTCTTTTTCCACTCTTTTTCAAACTTTTTTCTTTTTATATAATCTAATTTTTCTACAAATAGATGTCCGTCTAAATGATCAGTTTCGTGTTGAAAAGCCACACTCAAAAGTCCATCAGCATCTTTAATATGTTCATTACCGAATCTATCATAGAATTTTACTTTTACATTTGCATATCTTTCCACATCATCAAAATAATCAGGTACACTTAGACAACCTTCTGTATCTTTTTGAGAACCATTCCACTCTAAAAATTCAGGATTAATTATTTCTAATTTAGTTTTTTCTCCCTGTTCGCCTTCTTCATTACCTATATCAATAATTACAGCTCTTAAAGGAACTGCTACTTGAATAGCTGCAAGTCCAACACCTTGATTATTTACCATTATTTGATACATATCATCAAGAAGTTTATGAAGTTCATTATCAAATCTTTCTACAGGTTTTGATATTTGTTTTAAAATTTTATTTGGATAAGTTACAATTTCCAATTATTCTCCTTCACATATTTTATATAATTGATTTTCTTTTTCTGCTTCTTCAAGTTTATCGTAAACACAATCTATAGTTTTTGTTGTTTCACTATCTATTGTTAATTCACTAATACCAATAGCAATTTGTATTTCTAGTTCTTTATCTTCAATAAACATAGATGAATTCATAATCATATCAGAAAGTCTTTCACTTGTTTTCATAGCACCAATTCTATCGGTATGTTTTAAAAGCATAGCAAATTTACCATCACCTAAGTGGGCTACAATATCAGTTCTTCTAGAAGTTTTAAGTAAAATTCTTGCTATCATTTTATTTACAATAATTTTAGATTTTTCACTTTTTAATTGATTCATAATATTATCTTTTACTTTTAAAATAATGATTGAACTTATATGTTTTAATGATTTAATCTGTTTTATCTCTTTTTCAACTTCACTTAAAAAATATTTTTTATTATAAATTCCATATAAAGCATCAAATATAGACTCTTTTTCAATTTCTTTTAAAGTAGTTAGATTTTGTGCATAAATTTCTTTAAGTTCTTCTAAAGATTGATTAATTTTCTTATTTATTACATCTATATTTTTTTTACTATTTAATAATATATTTTTAAATGCTTGTGGAGATGCTACATTCTCAACTTCTTTTAAGAAATAATTATTTTTTTCTTTTAGAAGTGATGATAATTTATAAATCATAGCAGTATCTTTTACTATCTTTTTAGAATATTGAAAAGATTTTTTTAATTGTTGCTCAAATTTTAAACTTTCATCTATTTCGTTACTACTTTCTAAAGCAATAATTTCCATTACAGACTTTTTAAACTCAATATCTTCTTCTTCAAGCATATTGAAAAAATATATACTATAATAATATGGTATAGGATAGATATTTTCTTCTATTAATTTATCTAATACCTTTTTAGCAAATAGTTCAAGTTCTGTTGAAGCTTCGTTTAAATCTGCTGCTAGATTTATATCATCTTTTTTTATCATTTTTAATCTTTTTTAGTTAATACCTTGTCAATCAATCCATATTCTACGGCTTCTGATGCACTCATAAAATTATCTCTTTCAGTATCAGCTTGGATCTTTTTAACTGATTTTCCTGTGTTTTTAGCCAAAATTTCATTTAACTCTTTTTTGATTCTTAATATTTCTCTAGTATGAATTTCAATATCTGTTGCTTGACCTTGTGCGCCACCTAATGGTTGATGGATCATAATTCTTGCATGAGGTAAGGCATATCTTTTTCCTTTTTCACCACTACTAAGTAGGAATGAACCCATACTTGCAGCTTGTCCCATACAAATAGTTACAACATCTGGTTTTATATAATTCATAGTATCATAAATACTCATTCCAGCAGTTACAACTCCACCTGGTGAATTTATGTATAAATAGATGTCTTTTTCAGGGTCTTCTGCTTCTAAAAATAGAAGTTGTGAAACAATTAAACTTGCACTTTGATCATTAACTTCTCCGTGAAGCATAATAATTCTATCTTTTAGAAGTCTAGAGTATATATCATATGCTCTTTCACCTCTTCCTGTTTTTTCTATGACTGTAGGTATTAACATTTATTTCCTTTCAATTAATCTTAATTATAAATATTAAAATATTTTTAACATTTATAATCCTCCGCAAGGGAGAAATATTATTTAGCTTTTTTGTCTAATAAAGTTGCTAAAAGTTGTTCTTCAACCATACTCATTTTTACAGCAGGTAAAAGATTATTTTCTTTATAATATTCTAATACTTTTTCAGCATCTTGACCAGCTCTAAGTGCTTCAAAATAGATAACTTGTAAAACTTGATTATCATCAACTGTAACATTTTCTTTTTTAGCTAATTCATCAACAATAAAAGTTAATTTTACTTTCTCAGCCGCTTCTTTTTTAGCTTCTTCTCTAAATTCATTTAATTTCTCTTCATTTGAAGTAAGTTCTTGAATTTCTTCAGGTTTCATTTTTGAAGCTTTTTCATTGATTACAAGTTCAGCTTCTTTTTCAACTATTGCCTCTGGTAAATCAAATTCGATAGCTTCAAGTAATTTTTCTACTAATTCTTCTTTTTTAGGAGCAAATGCTTCAGCTTTTTTAATATTTTCAAGTTCTTTTTTGATTTCTTCTTTTAAAGTTTCAACTGTTGCATCTTCTTTTTGAAGAAGTTTTTTAGCTAAATCATCATTTATTTCAGGAACTTGTTTAGCTCTAATTTCTTTAAGTGTTACTTTGAAAGTAGCTTCTTTTCCAGCTATTTCTTTTGCTTGATATTCTTCAGGGAATGTAACTTTGATTTCTTTTTCTTCTGCTACTTTCATACCAATTAATTGATCTTCAAATCCAGGGATAAATGTGTTGCTTCCTATTTCTAATGGATAATCATTTGCCTCACCATTTTCCATCTCTTTTCCATCAATATATCCAATGAAATCAATTACAGCAATGTCACCTTTTTCTACAGTATCTTTATCAACTTTTACAGGTTCGCTTACTTCTTTTGCGTATTCAGCGATTTTAGCATCAACATCTTCATCACTAACTTTTGGAAGTTCAACTTCTGGGATTAAATTTTCGTAATTTTCGATTACAATTTCTGGTTTTACAGATAATTTAATTTCAATTTCAGTTTTTTCTTCACCTCTATCAAATTTAGTGAAAATTGGTTCACCAACGATATCTTCAGGTTTAATATCTAATTCTTTAAGAGCTTCTTCATACTCTTTTTTGATTAATTCATCAATAGCTTCTTTTTCGATTTGTTCACCGTACATTTTTTTAACGATTGCTACAGGAACTTTTCCTTTTCTAAATCCATCAACTTTTACTTGTTTAGAAAATTTTTTAGCTACTTTTTCTTTTTGTGCATCAATAATTGAGTTATCAAGTTCGATTTTAATTAAAGCATTTGCATTATTAATTCTTTCTGTTGTCATCTCTTACCTTTATTTAGTTTTTAATTGGGTATAATATCAAAAAAAATAGTAAATTACAAATTTAAGGGATAAAAACTTGCCATTAAAATCATTAAAAAATAGGATAAAAAAGACACAACTTTCAAAACCATTTGGTGTTGTTACAAAAATCAATCCTACAAACTTAATAGCTACAGGTATTACTCCAAGTATTGGTGATATTGTTAAAATAGAAGGTAATATTATAACACTTGGAATGGTAACAAGCTTAGATAAAAATAGTTTTACCATTACTCCTTTTGGATTTTTGGAAGGTCTTAAAATTCGCGATAAAGTTTATATTGATGAAGATGGTATGCAAATTCCAGTAGGAAATTCTCTTTTAGGTAGAGTTGTAGATCCTTTTATGAATCCAATTGATGGTAAAGGAATTATTGAATCTGATACAAAATATCCAATTATGTCAAAACCGATTTCACCTCTTAAAAGAGGATTGATTAAAGATGTTTTCCCAACAGGGGTAAAAACTATTGATGGAATTTTAACTTGTGGAAAAGGTCAAAAACTTGGTATTTTTGCCGGAAGTGGAGTTGGTAAGTCAACGCTTATGAGTATGATTGTCAGAGGTAGTACATCTCCAATTAAAGTAATTGCATTAATTGGTGAAAGAGGAAGAGAAATTCCTGAATTTATTGAAAAGAATTTAGGTGGAAATTTAAAAAATACTGTAATGATAGTTGCTACAAGTGATGATTCTGCTTTGATGAGAAAATATGGTGCTTTTTCAGCAATGGCTGTTGCAGAATATTTCAAAGACAAAGGAGATGATGTTCTTTTTATGATGGATAGTGTCACAAGATTTGCAATGGCTCAAAGAGAAATTGGTCTTGCAATGGGAGAGCCACCTACAAGTAAAGGTTATCCACCAAGTTCACTTATGCTTCTTCCTCAACTTATGGAGAGAGCTGGAAAAGAGGAAGGAAAAGGAGCAATTACTGCGTTTTTTACAGTGTTAGTTGATGGTGATGATATGAGTGACCCTATTGCTGACCAAAGTAGGTCTATTTTGGATGGACATATAGTTTTAAGCAGAGAACTAACTGATATGGGAATCTATCCACCAATTAATATTTTAAATTCTGCAAGTAGAGTTATGGGGGATGTTATTAGTGACGAACATAAAAAAGCTGTTATGAAATTCAAAAAATTATATGCGCTTTACAAAGAAAATGAAGTTTTAATTAGAATTGGTGCTTATACAAAAGGAGTAGATGCTGAACTTGATGAGGCAGTTTCTAAAATTGATAAAATGAAAGAATTTATGGGACAAGGTGCAGATGAAATTTATTCTTATGAACAGATTGAACAGATGCTTTTAAGTATAGTTTAATTATTTAAATAAGAAAACTTGACAATAATATACTAAACTTGTTATAATTAAACAAAAAATTCAAGGAGATATGATGGCTAAACAAGAATTTAAAACAGAAATAAAACAATTATTACATTTAATGATTCATTCACTATATTCAAATAAGGAAATCTTTTTAAGAGAACTTATATCAAATTCAAGTGATGCTATTGATAAATTAAAATATTTAACATTAACAGATGAGAATCTAAAGTCATTAAAATTTGATCCAAGAATTGATGTTAGAATTGATAATGAAAATAAAACTATTAAAATCAGTGATACTGGTATTGGTATGAATGAAACTGATTTAGTTGAAAATCTTGGAACAATTGCAAAAAGTGGAACAAAAGCATTTTTAGAACAACTTGAAAAAGAAGAAAAAGTAGATAATAACTTAATTGGTCAATTTGGTGTTGGTTTTTATAGTGCATTTATGGTAGCTAAAAAAGTTGAAGTAGTTACAAAAAAAGCTGGTGAAGATAAAGCTTATAAATGGGTTAGTGAAGGAAATGGTGAATATGAAATAGTTGAAGCCCAAAAAGAAAATTATGGAACTGAAATAACTCTATTTATAAGAGAAGATAGTGAAGAATTTTTAGATGAATATAGAATTGAAAATATAATTAAAAAATATTCAAATCATATTCCTTATCCAATTTATATGGAAAAAACTAAATATCTTGAAGATGGTAAAACTGAAAAAGAAGTAGTTCAAGTAAATAGTGCAAAAGCATTATGGACTAAAAATAAAAAAGAGTTAACTGATGAAGATTATATCTCTTTTTATGAAACAATAGCGCATTCAAATGAAAAACCACTAAAATGGATTCATACAAAAGCAGAAGGAACTATTGAATATACAACACTATTCTATTTACCAAGTAAAGCACCACTTGATTTATATAGAGTAGATTATCAAAGTGGAGTAAAACTATATATTAAAAGAGTATTTATCACAGATGATGATAAAGAACTTTTACCAACTTACTTAAGATTTGTAAGAGGTGTAATTGATAGCGAAGATTTACCATTAAATGTAAGTAGAGAAATACTTCAAAGTAATCCAATTTTAGCAAAAATTAAAAAAGCAAGTGTGAAAAATATTTTCAAAATGATTTCTAAACTTGATGATGAAAAATATAAAACTTTCTGGAATGAATTTGGTAAAGTATTAAAAGAAGGTTTAGGTGATTACGAACATCAAGAAAAAATATTAGAACTATCAAGATTTGATACAAACAAAAGAGAATTTGTAAGTTTAGATGAATATATTGAAGCAAACAAAGATGAAAAGGTAATTTATTATTTAATTGGAAAAGATAAAGAATTACTTAAAAATTCACCACTTTTAGAAAATCAAGATAAAGAAGTATTGTTATTAAGTGATGAAATTGATGAATTAGTTTTCCCAATGGTAACTAAATATAAAGAATATGAATTTAAACCACTTAACAAAGAAGAAGTAAAAGATTTAAGTGAAGAATATAAAGATTTAGTTGCAAAAGTGAAAGTTAGTTTAGGTGATGAGGTAAAAGAGGTAAAAGTTACAGATAGACTTAAAGAAACTCCAGCTGTTTTAGTATTTGATGAAGATTTTAATCCTCAAATGGAAATGATGATGAGACAAATGGGAATGGATGCTCCAAAACCAAAACCTATTTTAGAATTAAATCCAAATAGTGAAATTATTCAAAAACTAAATGAAAATTATAATGAAGAAATTTTAAAAGTTTTAGTTGATGAAGCAAAACTGGCAGTTGGAATGGAAATTTCTAATCCAAAAGAATTTATAGATAGAATTAATTCAATACTTAAAAAATCTCTATAATTTAGTATAATCTCTTCTAAAAAAGGAGAGATTATGCACTCTTTCAATACTCCAATAAAAAAATTAAATAATATTTATGTAAAACTTGAATATAAAAACCCCGCAGGAAGTATCAAAGATAGGCCGGCTGTTTATATGCTTTATGATGCTTATAATAAAGGTTACAAAGAGATTGTAGAAGCTACAAGTGGAAATACAGGAATTGCTCTTGCTTATTATGGTAAATACTTTAATATAAAACCTACAATTTTTATACCTTCTTCTTTTTCTATAGAAAGACAAAAAATTATGAAAATTTATGGTGCTAATTTAATTTTAGTAGATGGGACAATGAGTGATGCTGTAAATGAATCAAAAGAGTATGCTAAAAAAAATAATCTGTATCTTACAAATCAATTTAATAATTTAATGAATCCGATGGCACATATACAAACGACCGCTCCAGAAATTTTAGCACAAGTTCCAAGAATTAATTATTTTGTAGCAGGTGTTGGAAGTGGTGGAACAATAATGGGAATTGCAAAAAGATTAAAACCTTATGGAATTAAAATAGTTGCAGTTGAAAGTAAAAACTCATCTCCTTTATATAATAAGATGTTTAATAAAAACAATCCAATAAAATCACATAAAATTCAAGGAATAGGAGCAGGTTTTATTCCAGATAATATAGATATGAATTATATTGATGATGTTATTTTAGTAGATGATGATGAAGTTATAGAGTTTAC
>JAUUDM010000008.1 GCA_030826765.1 Nautiliales bacterium | reverse complement strand
TCTTTTGTAATATCCATATTTGACATTATATTTTTTAACATCTCTTTGTTCATCTTTACTCCTTTTCTTCTTTTTATTTTAGTGAATTTTTTGAATTATCTCAATATTTGTATCCAGACACAAAATTATTTTAAGTCCCATCAGATTAAATTCTTAAATACCCTTAAAAAACAGCTTGAAACTTCTAAACAACAAGCAAAAGAAATAATAGCAAAAGTATTTGAAGAGTATGGGATAGATAGACTAAATGGAGTAATGGTATCATCGCTTACTGTTACCCCTCAAAAAGATGATGTAAAAGAACATCTCATTGTAAAAAATGAAGAATCTTTAATTAAACTCGGATATGTCAAAGTTGATGAAAAAAAATTAAAAGAATCTTTATATACAGACAAATTCAATGAAATTGAACCTTTCATTGATATAGAAGTTGAAAATATTTCTAAACCTGCTGCATTAAAAATAAATAAAAGAAAAATCCAAATACCTGAAATTGTTTCTTAAGGAGAGATAAAATGGTTATAGAAAAAAGAGGGCTTATCCCCATAGGAAAAAACTATTGTAATTTAATTTCTTTTCTAAATAAAGAAAAGATAATTTATTATGAGAGTGAATCTTTCAAGGAAATCATTGTTGATTTGGATGAGTTTATAAATGACACTGATAAAAGTATAACTCTTTCAAATCTCTATTTAGAAGGATTTATTTCTTATATGGACAAAGAAACAGCATTAAAACATTCGTTAAATAAAATAGTATTTTGGAGGTGATTTATGAGTAATTTATTAAAGGCAATAGAAGAATTGCAAAAAATATCAAAAGTTAATATCAAAGGCAAAGAGTATGCCACAGTTGCAAGCAGAGTAGGAATATTTAGAAAATTCTTTTCTGCTTATTCCATAATAACTGAAATAGTTACTGATGATGAACAAAGAGTTGTAATCAAAGCCTTAATACTTGATGAAAACAATAAACTAATCTCGACAGGTTATGCAGAGGAAATAAGAGGGCAGGGACTTATCAACACAACTTCGGCAATAGAAAATGCAGAAACAAGTGCAATAGGAAGAGCTTTAGCAGCATTTGGACTTATAGGCGGTGAATATGCTTCTTTATTTGAAGTTAAAAATGCTATTGCGGAACAAAACAATTTGACTAATTCAAATAATTTCAAAACATCTTATGATGATATTAATTCTATTGTCAAAGAGGAGAATGAAAAGCTGAAAGAATCCAATCTCAGTGTAATATTACAGGATAATATATTAATAATTCAAGGTAAATCATTTGGTCATCAGAATTTAATTAAAAAACTTGGTTATAAATGGAATCCATCTAAAAAACTCTGGTATAAATATCCACTTCAACAAGCTTCTTAGTGAGGCTTGTTAATCTTTATTTTATTTTTTAGATTAGATTTTAACAATTCCTTTCAAAAAATAGCTCAAAAAACTTACGATGAATCGTCTCTTTTGGTATATGAAAAAATTTACATTACAATAATAGATGAAAAGCCTTAGATATGGCTGAAAATAAACTAAAAAGGAATTTAATGGATGAAAAATTATTGACACTAAATGAGATTACAAAAATAGTTGGTTTTAAGAAATCAACTATATACAAGTTTATAAAAAATAAGGATTTTCCAAAACCTATTAAAATTGGGAAATCAAGCAGATGGCCATTATCTGCAATAACTAAATGGATAAATCATTATAAGGAGCAATCTATGATATAACAAGTCAAGAGAATGACTTGAAGGATGAGATTGTATCCTCATTTCTTCAAAAATTAATCAATAGAATTATACATTATACTTTTTCATCAGTCAAGTAACCTTCTTTAATAAGATTATGGTGTGGATTATGGAAACATAATCCCCGTAGTTTGAGGTAATCCCTCTGCCTAAGGTCAGCTTTAAGAATGTGAAAAACACTTCAAGTTATTCTTATATTAAAAAAGTCAAAAGCAAAAGAAACTTAAAACAGGAGAAGTATGTCTTAGTAGTTACACTTGCTAAAAAGAGTGTAAAAAATATAAACAGGTGCTTATTGCCTAATTTTTGGCAAATATCAAAGGATTTAGTCAATTTTTTCTAAAATCTTTTATTCAGAAATATATTAAGAAAGAGGCAAGCTATGCCCTGACAATTCAATTTATGAAAGGATTAAATAATGACAAAAGAATTTACAAGTAAACAACAGGCTATAATGATTTCAAGATTAAAAGAAATTATAGGACCTGAAAAAAATAAAATGTTTCCTAAAAAAGATATTGAAATGGAGAATGCAAGAATAAAAAACATTACTAACAGAATAGCTGCTTATGGTGCTAAATCTCAAAATTTCATAGGAATGCTTACTTTTACAATTGCAGGGGATAAAAACAGAATTTCACCTATGGATAATTTAGAATTGATTGTCGATAACACAAAAACAGCTTATGACAGTATTATTTATTATATAAGCCAATTAAGAAAATTTTTAAATAAACGAGGATTTGAATTTATATATTTATTAAGTTTTGAACTTCAAAAGGATGGAAATTTGCATGCTCATATTTATTTTTCTGTCCCATTAGGGGCTTTTGCAGATTTTTTTATATTTTATCACGATTATAAAAAATCTTTTACTAAGCCTAAAAAAATAAACAAAGGTAATAAAACTATAATACCTCTTGGTAGAAGTCAACTTGGAATATCAAAGGCATTTTTACACAAACTAACTGAAGCTGGATATAAATTCAACTTTTATTCCAATCCACAAAAACCTGACAGATTTGATTGGAGATGTGTTGATTTGGTAAGTGAAAAAGAATTTAAATCTGGCAACTGGACTACCTTATATTTTTATGATACTCAAGATTTTGCAAGATTATATACAGAAAAGATATTAGAATATCTACAAAAAAATAATAAATCAGTTTCACAAAAAGTTATAGGAAGTAATATTACAAAACATAATTCAAAATCTTTTTATGACAGTGATGAGTGGAAAGAAATTCAAAAACAGTTTATAAGAAAAGTATGCGGAAAGGTTTATACTTCTTCACGTCTTCCTATTCCTGTTTCAACTTATCAGAAAAAAAGAAAAGAAATAATGGAAATTTATCCTCAATACAGAAATTTCAATACTTTAATAACTGATTATTTAAACGGCAAAGCTACTTATGAAAATAATATATTAACTTGTCCTAATGGAGAATTTATAAAATTAAAATAGGAATCACATATTATATCAAATTTACTATTTTGATATAATTAGAAAACTATTTCTTCATCTTTATTTAATTTTAATATAGTTTTTGTTTTTTGGACTATGAGATGGACTATTAAAAAAAGTTTATATTTAAAAAGTCTCATTTAAGGGATTTTAGTTGAATAAATGGTGCGGACGAGAGGACTTGAACCTCCACATCATAGATACTAGATCCTAAGTCTAGCGCGTCTGCCAGTTCCGCCACGTCCGCATAATTATTTGAAGTCATTTCGAAAAAGTGGTACGCCCTACAGGATTCGAACCTGTGGCCTACGGCTTAGAAGGCCGTTGCTCTATCCAGCTGAGCTAAGAGCGCATGATATTGAAATGATAATTTAACTTACCTAAATAAGTTAAAGTTTCACTTCAAAATGAAGTAAGGTTGTTGGTGCACCTGATAGGATTCGAACCTACAACCTACGGATCCGAAGTCCGTTGCTCTATCCAGTTGAGCCACAGATGCTTAACTAGATAAAACAATTTTAACAATGGGGTGGATAACCGGATTCGAACCGGCGACCCCCAGTGCCACAAACTGGTGTTCTAACCAACTGAACTATATCCACCAAAATAGATAGTTCCTAACTATTTTGCTAAATAAGTGGTCGGGGTGAAAGGACTCGAACCTTCGACCCCCTGGTCCCAAACCAGGTGCGCTAACCAAACTGCGCTACACCCCGACAAGTTAAATTGGACTGAAATTATATCCAAAATTTTATAACCTGTCAAGAAAAATTTTAAAATTTAGACAAAAGAATAAAAATTCTTTTATCTAATTACAGTTTCATCTCTTTTTGCACCTGTTGCGATATATTTTATAGGGCAGTTTATTAATTTTTCAAGAGCTAAAATATATTCTTGTGCATTTTTAGGAAGTTCTTCAAATTTTGTAACTCCTGCACTTTTATCCCATCCTGCAAATGTTTTGTAAACTGGTTTTAGTCCATCTAAATTAGTTGGGAAATAATCAATTTGTTCACCTTTTTCATTTTCGTATGCTACACAAACTTTTACTTCTTTTAATCCATCTAAAACATCAAGTTTCATTAAAGCTATTTCATCACAACTATTTAAAGTTACTGCATATTTTCCAGCAATAGCGTCAAACCAACCACATCTTCTTGGTCTTCCTGTAGTTGTTCCAAATTCAAAACCTTTTTCCCTAATATATTCTCCATCTTTACCAAAATCTTCTGTAATAAATGGACCATTTCCAACTCTTGTAAGGTAAGCTTTTGCGATACCTATAACTTTTTTAAGTTGTTTAGGTGGGATTGCACTACCAGTTAAAGCACCACTTGCAATTGTATTTGAAGAAGTAACATAAGGATAAGTTCCGTGGTCAATATCAAGTAAAGTTGCTTGAGCCCCTTCAAGTAGGATATTTTTATCTATATTATCCCATAAAAGTTTTGTAGTATCAGTAATTAATTCTCCTAATTTATCTTGATAACCTTGAAGTTCATTTCTCATATCATCTAAACTTGGGATATTAATTCCTAAATATTCAAAATAACCTTTGTTCATTTCAAAATAATCTTCAAGTTTTTCAAGAGCGTTATCAATATCTAATAAATCTCCAATTCTAAGAGCTGTTCTTGTAATTTTATCAGCATAAGCAGGCCCAATTCCTCTACCAGTTGTTCCGATGGCATTTTTACCTCTTAGTTTTTCTTTTGCTTGGTCAATTTGTGCGTGATAATCTAAAAGCATTGTAGCTTTATCAGAAATAAAAAGTCTTCCTTTCATATCTCCAAATTTTTCCATTTCTTCTATGATTTTAGCAGGAGAAACTACAACACCATTTGCGATTACATTGATAGCGTTATCATTTAAAATACCGCTTGGCATTAAATGAAGGGCATATTTTTTATCACCAATTACAACTGTATGACCTGCATTATGTCCACCTTGACTTCTAACTACGATATCATAGTGCTTTGCTACTAAATCAACAATTTTACCTTTTCCTTCGTCTCCCCACTGAAGACCTACGATTAAATCTGCTGCCATTATTGTCCTTTTGTTTCAATTACATTATCAGTATAGATGCTAAATCCTGTAATTTTTATATTATTTACTTCATATTCTCCACCCATACTAAGTAGGGTATTATTTTCAAAAAACCGATAAAAAATTCCATTATAATAGTTAAAATCTGCATAAAAAAGTGGAGAAATAACTACATTGATAGTTAATTTTGAAATTAATTCTTTTATTTTTTGAAGTTCGTTTTTAATAGTTTCTGGATAAATAGATAAATCTTCTAAATCTTCTTTTTTGTGAATATAAGCAAGTTTTTTAAGCCAATCTATTTTACTAAATACTTCAAGATTCTCTTTTTTTAAATCCTCATCACTTATATTTGTAAGCTCTTTTACAAGTTTTACAATTTTTATATTTGAAATCTGTAAAACTGGATTTAGAGAAAGTTTATCCATTAAAAGTTTATTTAGTTTTATAGTTTCATCAAGAGTTCCGTCAATTATTTCACATCCAATTTGATTTATTTCAACACTTGGATATCTAAAAACTGGTTGAATATAAAACCATTTCTTTGAATCAGATTTTAATCTTTTTAAAACTAATCTAATTACATCAACACTTGAATCACCTCTTAAAGCCATATCTCTGTTTTGAATATCTCTTAATTTTATAAGTTCTTTATCTTTCAATGCTTCAAGTTGATGATATGAAAAAAAAGGAGTTACAATTTCATTAAAATAGTTGTTTTCAAAAACTTCTGCACTTACATTTTCAATTTCTCTTTTAAGTTTTGCAGTTTTACCAAAATAGAGATTGCCTCCATTTGGTATATCGTGGCTATAAATCATTTGATTAACTCACTAAATGTTTGAGATGCAGTGCCGTCAAATTTTCTAATATTTAATTCATCTAATGTCATTTCGATTGAATTTACAATCCATAACATTTTATAATCTTCGATAAGTCCCATATTGTTTATTCTGAAAAGTTTACCTTTTAAATGGTCTTGTCCACCAGCCATATTTACTTCAAATTTGTTTTTCATTATTTTTCTAATTTCTTCAGCTTGTTCTGAATAAACTGCAGCCATACTTTTTGCTGGAGTTTGAGGATAAATATTTAATCCAATAGCTTTAAGTGATTCTAACAAAGCATTATGTCTTTTTGCAGTTTTTGCATATAAATTATCAAGCCCAATTTCTTTTGTAACTTTTTCAAGAACTGCTTTAAGAGCGATTATTAAAGTTGTAGCAGGTGTGAAAGAAGTTGAAAATTCTCTTTGTTTTTTGATTTCATTTGCTAAATTAAAATAATAACCTTTTCCACCTCCAATTCTTTTAACAGCTGCTTTGCTAAATCCAATCATTGCTAGCCCTGGTGCTAACATAAGTGCTTTTTGGCTTCCTGTAATTAATACATCGATGTTTGTAGTATCAATTTTTTCTACACCAACTGCTGTAATTCCATCAGCAACAACCATAATATCTGGATTTACTTTTTTAATTTCAGCTGCTATTTCTTCAACTGGATGTCTTAAACCACCAGCACTTTCACTAATTTGAATATAAAAACTATCAATTTCGCTATCTGCTTTAATTGTAGAAATAACATCTTCTACATTTGCAGGAGTATTCCATTCATAGCATAATTGAGAAAATTCAATATTGTGAGCTTTTGCAATTTTCCCCCATCTTTCTCCAAATTTACCAGCATTAATTGTAAGTGCTTTTTTCTTAGTTATGTTTATAAGGGCTGCTTCCATTGCACCACTTCCACTACTTGCTAAAAATACTGCATCAGGTAAATTTACTAAATTTTTAAATAGAGATAAAGTTTCTTTCATAATTTCTTTAAATTCAGGAGTTCTGTGATGAATAGTTTCACCTAAAACTGCTTCTTGAGCAAAAAATGGAACTTCCACTGGTCCTGGAGTTGCTAATATCATAATAAGTCCTTTTAAAAGTTTTTAATAATTATATCAAAAATTTATATAATGGTATAACTAAAAAACTAAGTAAAATTCCAACTCCAACAGCAGATATTGCTAAATCTTCTCTAAGTCTTGCTTCTATTGCAAGGACAGATGCCATAACCATTGGCGGCATAGCAGATTCTATAAAAGCGACACTTAAAGCAGGGGAGTGAATATTTAAAAAAGTATTTATGAAAAAATAGATAATTAAAGGGACTAAAAACATTTTAATAATTAAAGCGAGAGTTGCTAGTTTTAGATTTTTTTTCACATCTAAAAAACTAAATTTCATTCCAACTGCTAACATTACTAAAAAAATCAAAGAATCTCCAAAAGGCTTAATAAATTCAATATTTAAATCAAAATTTCTTAAAAATAGGGCAAAAATTAGGGCAATAAATGGTGGAAATTTAATAATATCAATTATCATTTTTTTAATATTTATCTCTTTTTCACTTCCATAAGCAACGAATAAACTTCCAAAAATTACAAGTCCAAAAAATGTAATTTCATCAAAAAATATTGCCCAAATAAGGTTATTTTCTCCAAACATACTTACAATCATAGGAAAGCCTAAAAATGAGGTGTTTCCAAGAGTTGTAACAAGTAAAAAAGAAGCGGTAGTTTTTTTATCAAATTTAAAAAGTTTAGAAGTTAAAAATCCTAAAAACATACCAATAAGCATAGTTAAAAGTCCAATTCCAAAGACTTGCCAAATTTGAGGAGAATACTCTAAATGATAAATTTTGTAGATGATTAAAGCAGGAAAAGAGATATAAATTACAACATCAATTAATGCTTTTGAATAGTCAGCTTTTAAAACTTTGAAAAGATAACCACTCGAAAAAATTAAAAAAATAGAAAAAAGCAAAGAAATCCTTAAATTTCGTTTGCTATTTTTGCTGCGTCAAATCCGAAATGTTTATAAACATCCCCACCTTTTCCACTTGCTCCAAATGTATTCATATTGATAATTTTATCAGCATATTTATACCATTCATAAGCAGTTGCCGCTTCAATTGCTATTTTTTTAGTGTTAGGTTTGATTATACTGTTTTTATACTCTTTATCTTGTTCGTCAAATAATTCAAAACAAGGAACACTTACAACATTACAAGGTTTATTAAGTAATTTTTTAACTTCCATTGCAAGACTTACTTCACTACCAGTTGCAATTAATGTAATTTCAGCATTTTCATCTTCACTTAAAAGATATCCACCTTTATCTACATTTTCACACTCTGTAAATACTTCAATCCCTTGTCTTGTTAGGGCAAAAGCACAAGGAGCATTTTCTAATTTAAGAGCAGTTCTCCAGCAAGCTACATTTTCATTTGCATCAGCCGGTCTAAAAGTATAACTATTTGGAATACTTCTTAAAGTTGCAAGTTGTTCGATTGGTTGATGAGTTGGACCATCTTCTCCTACGAAGATTGTATCGTGAGTGAAAATCCAATAGTTTTTGTGTCCGCTAAGAGCTGCTATTCTGTAAGCTGGTTTTAAATAATCACTAAAGATTAAGAAAGTTGCAACATATGGAGCTAACCCATAAGCTGCAAAAGCATTATTTATTGCACCCATTGCGTGTTCTCTGATTCCAAAGTGCATATTTCTACCAACTGGGAAATCTTCTTCATCATTTAAGTGAGTATTGTTTGATGGAGCTAAATCAGCACTTCCACCTATAAAACTTGGAACTGATGATGCTATTGCATTTAAAATTTTTCCATTACTTGCACGAGTTGCTAATTTTTCCCCTTTTTCAAATTTAGGAAATTCAATTTTTGAATACTCTTTTTTGAAGAAAGCTTCTATTTCGCTAACATTTGCATTTTTATTAAATTCAGCTTCAGCTAAATCTCCTTTTTCAATCATACATCTAAATCTTGCTAATACATCTTCATCAATTTGAAATTTTTCTTCACTAAATCCGGCTGCTTTTTTACTTTCAGCGATTACATTTTCTCCTAAAGGCGCTCCGTGAGTTTTGTGGCTACCTTCAAGTCCAACTGCACCTCTTGCAATAATTGTTTTTGCCATAATTAGAGTTGGTTTTGTAGCATTTTTAGCTATTTTAAGAGCTGAATCTATTTCATCAAAGTTGTGTCCGTTGATTTGTAAAACATTAAATCCTTGTGCTTCAAATCTTTTTTTTACATCTTCATTAAATGCAATTTTTACATTTCCTTCGATTGAAATAGAGTTATCATCATAAATAATTACTAAATCATTTAATTGATGTTTTCCAGCTAAACTGCAAGCTTCGTAGCTAATTCCTTCTTCTAAATCCCCATCTCCACAAAGACAATAAACTTTGTGATTAATTTCTGGAAATTTGTTTGAAAGGAATTTTTTAGCCATAGCAAAACCAACTGCATTAGCAATACCTTGACCAAGAGGCCCTGTTGTTACTTCTACTCCAGCAGTGTGTCCAAATTCTGGATGTCCTGGAGTAATGCTACCAAGTTGTCTAAACTTTTTTAAATCTTCTAAACTTACATTAAATCCCCATAAATGAAGCATACTATAAACTAAACTACTTGCGTGTCCACCTGAAAATACAATTCTATCTCTATTGATAAAATTAGGATTTTTTGGATTAAGTGTAATATGCTCACTTAAAACTGTCATAATATCAGCTAGTCCAAGTGGAGCCCCAGGGTGACCTGAGTTTGCCTCTTGCACCATATCTGCTGCTAAAAATCTTATCGTATCTGCCATTTTTTTTCTCATTGTTTATGCCTTTTTAAATATTTTGTTATAAGTGGTTTTAAATTTTGTCTTAGTTTTTCATCAAAGCTTTCAAACTCTTTTTCTAATTTGTTAGCTAATTTATCTGCTTCTTCTATACTTTTTTGTAATCCTAAAAGATTTACAAATGAGTTTTTATCGCCATCATTGTGTGTATCTTTTCCAGCTTCTTCACTACTTTTTGTTTCATCTAAGATGTCATCTTGGATTTGAAATAACAATCCCAAATCAATTCCGAAATTATATAATTTTTCTTGCAAATTTTTGTCTAAATTTACAATAATTGCACCCATTTTTAAACTTGCAGCTATAAGTTTTGCAGTTTTATGGATATGTAAAAATTTAACTTCATCTAAATTTAGAGGTTTGTTTTCGAAATAACAATCAATTGCCTGACCTAATACCATTCCATTTAATCCACCATTTTGTGCTAATTCTTTAGTTAGTGCTACTTTTATATCATTATGAAGTGGTGAAACGGTAATAAGTTCAAATGCATATGTATTTAAACCATCTCCAACTAAAATAGCAGTAACTTCATCGTAAGTTTTATGTAAAGTAGGATGACCTCTTCTAAGATTTGCATCATCCATTGCTGGTAAATCATCGTGAATAAGTGAATAAGTGTGTAAGCATTCAAGTGCTAATGCTGGATAATAAGCACCTTCTATTAAAAGTGGATTATAGGCTTCCACTACTTTTAAAAGTAACATCGGTCTAAATCTTTTCCCACCAGCTAACAGCATTTCATTTGTTGCTTTTTCAAAATAGGGGTGAAAAGATGGATTTTTTATTAAATTATTTTGTAAGAATTTCTCAAATTCTATCATTTTTTACCTTTTATATTTGCCTTCCATATAATGCCATTGATATTAAATGTAATTGTAACATTTTTTGGAATTAATTTAATCTCTTTTAAAGTGTTTACTTTTTTACCATTAATTTCTATAATTTTTGTTCCAATTGAAAGATAGTGGCGATTTGCCCAGCTGTTTGGAATTATTTTTGTAATAATTAAATTATTATCAACTATAATTCCTAAATTTTCAAAAATATTTTTATTTACCGAAGTTTTTTTACTTGTAATAAATTTTTTAATTCCAGATACAGTTAAAAATCCTCCATTTACTCCTACACCAATAGGATTACAAAAGATATCACTCATAATTGAAGCTGGAGTTGTTTTTGTCGAAAATTTAGCAGGAATATTAGTTTTTGGATATTCAGCATAATTTCCTGAATAAACCTGTCCATTTTTTATAGAAGCTAGCCATACACCTAAATGCGATTTTTTGAAATGTAAATAGTGTTTATTGTTTGCTTTTATTAAATATATCCCATATTTGTCATTATATTTAATAAATTTTTTTGGTTTATTAGCTGTTATTGAGTAATGTTCTGAAATAGGAATAATTGAGTAATTTTTATATTTTTTGTAGCATAATGAAAAGTCTGGATAAGTTAATGAATATCCCAGTATAGGGATATTCATAAATAGTTTTTTCATTGTCCGCTAAGACCACTAAACATATTCAAAGCTTTTGATTTTTTATCTTCTACTGCCATTTTAATAGCATCATTAATTGCAGCCATTAGTAATATTTGAAGTGAAGATTTATCTTCTAATAAAGAGTCATCAATATTCATATCTACTACTTCAAAATCTCCATTCACACTAACTTCAACCATTCCACCACCACTTGATGCAGTGTAAGTTTTGTTTGAAGTTTGCTTCATACCTTCTTGTAATTGTTGCATCATTGCATTTAGATCTAAATCTTTGAACATATTTTATCCTTATAGGTTTGATAATTTTTCAATTATATCGTTATTATCATCTACTATTACAATAGATGGGCTGAAACTATTAGCTTCTTCTTCATTCATATTTGCATAAGCTATGATAATTATTTTATCGCCTTTATGAACTTTTCTTGCAGCTGCACCATTTAGGCAAATATCTCTTTTACCTTTTTCACCTTTTAATACATAAGTAGAAAATCTTTCACCATTATTTATATTTACGATATCTACTTTTTGACCAACTCTAAGTTTGGCTGCATTCATAAGTTCTTCATCGATTGTAATTGAACCTACATATTCTAAATTAGCATCAGTGACAGTTGCACGATGAATTTTGCTATATAGCATAGGTATTGTCATTATTTTTTCCTTGTATTAAAATAAATACTTTTTTATATTATAATAACAAAAAATTAAAAAAGTTACAAGGTTTAAAATGGAATTTATTGCTGAGGATGAGAAAAGCCAAAAAATCAAAAAATTAGCCAATATGCTAAAAGAATTGGATGTAAATATCTATATCTACGGAGAATCTGGAACAGGAAAAACCTATTTAGCAAATTTTATAGCAAATCAAGATGATTTCATAATAGAAAATTTTGATGAATTAAAAGAGTTTATTAAAACAGATAAAAGAATTATAGGTATTGGAAAAAGTGCTTTAAATGAGAATATAAAAGAAAAATATGATATTACTGCTGAAATATTTTTAGATAATTTAAATAAACGGCCAAAAGATGTAAAAGAATTTACAAAGTATTTTATAAATAAAGTAAAAGAAAATTTGAAAATAAAAGATGATGTTGAGGTAAATATTGATATAAGTGAAAATCTAAATTCATTAAAAAAATCGATTTATAAATCTTTTTTTAAAGAAAAACTAACTAAAGATGAATTAATTAAATTTATTGAGGAGTTTTTTAGTGAAAATGAGATGAGTTATGATGAGGCTTTGAAAATATTTGATAAAGGATTGTTTCAAGCATTTATGAAAAAATATCCTTCCAAATTACAAATGGCTAAAGCGCTTAAAATTAATAGAGGTACACTTTCTAAAAAATGGAGCAATTGTGAAATTTGATATATGGATTCAAAAAGATATAAATCCTTTTGTTGTTTTTAATGAAAAAGGAAAAATAGAATATTTAAATGATGAAGCAGAATATTTTTTATCTTTTGTAAATGAAAAAGAGATTTTTGAATTTGCTATAAATAATCTAAAAGATAAATTTATTACCATAAATGGAGATTTTAAATTTAATAAGTTTGAGTTTGTAAGTGTTAGTATTGGTTATGAAGAAAATGAGATAGGTATTAAATTTTATAAAAGTTTGCTTCCTGTTAAGAATATAAAAACAGAAGGATTAGAGAAAATAAATCTATTTTTTATTTTGGATTTTTGTAGGAATTATGTTTTTTTGGATAAAGAAATAGAATTTGAAGATTTATTTGATATTGATATTCCTGAATTTTTTGCAGATAAAAAGGCTTTAATAAATGAAATAAATTCAGTTTTATCAAAATTTAAAAATGAAAAAAAACTAAAAGTTATAGTTAAATTTATGCTTGGAGAGAAGATAAAAGTAGGTAGTAATAATTATAATGTTATAGGAATAATAATAAAATCAAAAAATAAAACAGAAGAAATTTTAATGCCTTTTATAAAAAAATATAAAAATATTTAAAAAATTTTTTTTTAGTCCGATATAGTTTGCAAGGATGACAAGGATGTCACCAAAAAACCATATAAAAAGGATTTAAAATGGGATTTAGAATTAACACAAACATTGCAGCGTTAAATGCGCATTCAGCAGCTCAAATGAACAATAGAGAGCTAAATAATTCACTTGAGAAATTATCAACAGGTCTTAGAATCAACAAAGCAGCTGATGATGCTTCAGGAATGGCAATTGCAGATAGTTTAAGAGGTCAAGCGGATGGACTTGGACAAGCTATTAAAAATGCAAATGATGGTATTGGAATTATCCAAACAGCAGATAAAGCTATGGATGAACAGATAAAAATACTTGATACAATCAAAACAAAAGCAATACAAGCAGCACAAGATGGACAAACTA
>JAUUDM010000003.1 GCA_030826765.1 Nautiliales bacterium | reverse complement strand
GATTTTTTTGCATATTTTCACCTATATTTCGACCAGAAAGTTAGTCATATTTTATATCTTATTGGTCGAAATTATACCAAATTATTGGTTAATATTACCTTAAAATAGGGATTGATAGTGTTTTTCAGGATTGACTAATTAATTAATTTTATTATAAATTTACTTCCATTTGGAGTAGTAATTTTTCAACATTCTTTAGGATTTGAAGCAGTGCTATATAAAAAAAATAAATGAGAGGTTATGATACTTTAAAAAACTTAAAAGAAAAATAAAATATTATTTTTCTAAATAAGAAATAGGGTCTTTAAATCCTGCTTTTTTAAAGCCTTTTAGTCTTAATCTACAACTATCACAAACTCTACAAGCTTTATCTTCATTTTGATAACAGCTCCAAGTTAGACTTAAGTTTACATTTTCTTGCAAAGCTTTTTTTACAATATCTTCTTTTTTTAGATGAATTAGGGGAGTTTTTATCTCTATTTGAGTTTCTTTTTTTGTTCCTAAATTTATACTTTCTTGCATACTTTTTATAAATTTTTCTGTACAATCAGGATATCCACTGCTATCTTCTTCAACAACACCTATAAACATAGCTTTTGCATCTTCTTTTTCTGCAATAGCACCAGCAATTGATAAAAATATACCATTTCTAAATGGAACATAAGTTACAGGTACACCTTCTTCTAAACCAGCAGTTGGTACAGAAATATTTCTGTCAGTTAAAGCACTTGCTCCAATTTGAGTAAAAAAATCTAAATCAATTACATATTTTTTGGTAATATTTAGTTCATTGCAAATATCATTATATGCTTTTAATTCTCTTTTTTCAGTTCTTTGTCCATAATTAAAATGAACAGCAATAACTTCATAACCTTGGTTTTTTGCTATATATGCTGTTGTTGTACTGTCCATTCCACCACTTAAAATTACTACGGCTTTCATTATTTTCCTTTTACTTTTATATAATGTAATTCTACCAATTTTTTATAAATTTTGCTAACCATTTTACCCGCTGCACTACCACCATGACCTCCATGTTCTATCATAGCTGTAACTATAAATTGTGGATGTTTGTATGGTCCATAAGTTGTGAGCCAAGCATGTGATCTTTTCCAATAGGCAAGTTCATCTTCTCTTTTTCTTTTTTTTACATCTTGAGGAATTGAATGAACTTGTGCTGTCCCTGTTTTACCAGCTATTTGAAAATAGGGAATATTTATATAATTTGCAGCAGTTCCACCAGGGGAATTACAAACTTCCCACATTCCTTTTCTAATAAGAGGTAACATTTTTATCTCTTTTTTTGTTAATATATTTTTTTGTGTTGGTATAACTATATTAGAATCAATACTTTTTATAATTTGAGGAACAGGTAATTTAGCAGTTGCTATAAGTGCAGTATTTACTGCCACTTGTAAGGGAGTAACTAAAACATATCCTTGACCGATTGAGCTATTTAAAGTTTCTCCAATAAACCAACTTTGATGATATCTTTTTTGTTTCCACTCTTTATTTGGAATTATTCCACTTCTTTCATTTGGCAAATCTATTCCTGTTTTTTTACCAAATCCCATTCTTTTAAGATTTGCAGATATATAATCAATCCCAAGTAATAAACCAATTTGATAATAATATGTATCTGCACTTCTTTTTATAGCTTTAAATATATCAGTAAATCCATGACCAGCTGCTCTCCAATCTCTAAATTTTCTATTTCCTATTTTTATATAGCCAGGGCACCATAATTTTTTATATGGACTTATCTTTCCACTTGCAATAGCAATTAGTCCAATAGCTGGTTTTACAACAGAACCAGGAGGATAAAGCCCCGCTATTGCTTTATTTAGAAAAGGTTTGAAATTATTATGGATTAATTTTTGCCACTCTTTAGTAGATATTCCTTTTACGAACAGATTATTGTCATAAGAAGGATAGTTTACCATGGAAATAATTCTACCTTTAGTATCCATAACGATTATAGTTCCTTTTTTATGAGATTTTTTAAAAAGGTTAAATATAAATTTTTGTAAATTTATATCTATGTTTAATGTTAAATTATGGGTAGTAGGTTTTACTTCATTTATTTTTTTTATTATTTTATTTTTTGCATTAACAATTACATTTATATATCCTAAAGTTCCTGTTAATTCTTTGTTGTACTCTTTTTCTATTCCATTTTTACCAGTTATTTTTATATATTTAAGTTCTGGATTTTTATTAATTTCTTGTTGATTTGCTTTTCCTACATATCCTAAAATATGACTTAATCTTTCTTTTTGCGGATAAATTCTTAAATAATCAGATTCTATTTTTATATTTTTATTTTGTATTAAAATAGGGAAATATGAATAAATATCTTTATATTTAATATAATCTATTATACTTATAAATTGCTGATTATACCATGAGTTTTGTTTCTTATAATTTTTAAAAATTTTATTTTCATCTATTTTTATATAATTATTTATAAAGTTAATAGTTTTATTTAATTCTATATTTTTTAAGTGAGGTTTTAAAAGCAGGGAAAATCTAAGTTTATTATATGCTATTGGATTATGATTTATATCATAAATAATTCCTCGAATTGGTTTTATATATATTTTTTTATGAATATTATTGTTAGCTAAGTCTGTATATAATTTATGATTTATTATAGATAAATCAGTTACCCTTAGTATAATTAATAAATACAATAAAAATATAAGTGTTAGAATTATTTTTTGTCTCATTTAAGTACTTTTAAAACCAATATTTCCAGTAAAATATAATAAAATATATAATTCAAGCTAAAAGTAAAAGGAATAGAGTTAATCATTAAAAAAGAGGATAAAAAACTAAAAAACAGAATATATATGAAAATAATAGAAACATATTCAATATATTGCTTATCTATTTTTAATTCTAAAAAAGTATAAATATATTTTTTATAAATTATTGTAAATAATAGTAGTAAAAATAGTGGATAATTGTGTGTAATTTCTGTAAAAGCTAAAAAATTTATTAAAAATAATAATCTAAACTTTAATGTAATTATAATTCCTATAAAAAGAGGAAATAGTATAAAACTACTACTAAACATAACAATTATAAAAGGAATTGTTATGTCGATTAAATAGTTTTTATAAGTGATATTTCGTTGCAATTTGGAAAATGAGGGCATTTGATACAATCACTCCATACTTTTTGACTTGGTACTTCTTCTTTTGGAATTTCTTTAAAATTTAAACTTTCAAAAAACTCTTTTTGATAAGTAAGTGTTAATAATTTTGTTAATCCTAAAAATTTTGCTTCTTTTTCTAGTTCTTTTACTATTTTTTTACCTAATCCTTGTCGTTGATGATCTTTATCAACGGCTAAGCTTCTAATTTCTCCTAATTCTTGAGAATAAATATGAAGTGCTCCTATCGCTATAAATTTATCATCTTTTTTTATTGCTATATATGAGCGAATATTAGTAGATACTTCATCATCATCTCTTTGTAAAATAATACCTTCTATTACAAAAGGTGTTAATAATGTCTGAATTTTAGGTATATCTTTAAGAGTTGGTTTCATTATTTTCATTAAAAATCTCCAAATAGTGTAGAATAAATCTTATCATTAGCTTCTTTAATTCCTCTTTTTTTGAGGTTAGATACAAAAATTGACTCTGGATACTCTTTTTTTAATTTAGCAAGTTCATTTTGTTTAAGTTTATCACTTTTTGTAAAGATAGTTAAAATTTGTTGATCTGCTTTTTTTATAAAATTTAGATATTCATATACTTGATTATCTATTTCTAGATTAGGATGTCTTGCATCCCTTAGTTGAACAAATAGTTTTATATTAAATCTATTAGCTATAAAATCATTTAAATTTTTTTGCCAATTTCCTTGCTCTTTTTTACTTACCTTTGCATATCCAAATCCCGGTAAATCAACAAAAATTGTTTTTGCATCATTTTCATATATAACCTCAAAAAAGTTTATTAATTTAGTTTTACCTGGAGTTGATGATGTTTTTGCTATTTTTTGATTAGTAAGAGAATTTAAAAAACTACTTTTCCCTACATTACTTCTACCCATAAATGCAACTTCATTGAAATTTGGGTCAATTGAATCTTTTATGCTTTGTGCTGATTTTATGAATTTTACTGATTTTATTTTCAATCATTTACCTTTAGTATAAATTTAACAGGTTTTGAATTTTTCCCAAATACTTTTGATTCACCTGTTTTTTTATTTATAATTACTTTATTTCCAAAAAGTTGCTGATTATCTTCAACTTTTGTAATATGGACATTTCCTTCAAAAACAAATAATTCTTTAGGTGCTATATAAGTAAAAATATTGCTAGTTCCTTTGTATGTAGAATTTTTATCATGAATTAAAAATCTTACATTTTTTTTAGCAACCATTTTATCTATTTTTTTATTTTTATTAAAATATACAGTTAATAAATCACTTAAAATATTATCTTTTTCTTTTGTAACATTTACATCTTTTGAAAAATAAGATATGTTTTTTACTTTATCATATTTAAAATCTTTTGAAGTTATTTCTAGGTTTGAACCCCAACTAAAAATGAATAGTAAGAAAAATAATATTTTTTTTATCATTTAAAACCTTTAATTATATATTTTATATTATGAGCTGTTATTATATCATCTTTATATCTCATATTTTCACCTTTTCCATCAATTTTTTTATTAAAAAAAGTAAAATAATCAGATGTTGTTATTTTACTCTTAGGATTATATATAGCTTTATTCGCATTATATATATAATCATCGGTCATATATGATAGATTATAAAAATTATATAGATTATTAAAATGTACTCTCTGAGATTTTAAATTAGCATTTTTATCTAATATATTCATAAATAAATTATATATTGTATAATTATTATTACTCATATAATTTAATTTTTCAAAAGTACCTTTTTCTTCTAATTTTAATGTAAATTTTTTAAAATTTCCTTTTTTGATTTCTATATTTGGTAAATTTATTTTTTTATCTACATTTATTTCTTTTTGTTTAAAAAAGAAAGGAATAGAAATAGCTACAATTAAAAAAAAAGTAAATAATATCTCTTTTATACCCATAATTTCATAAACTCTTCTTCAAGTTTTTCTTGTTTTAAAATCATTTCAATCATTTCAGCAACACAACCTTGCCCACCATTTCTATGTAGGCGATGTTTTACTAAATCTTGAATAATGGGATTGGCATCATATGGACAATAACTCTCTTTTATTCTATTTAATAATTTATAATCATTCATATCATCACCTATGAATGCAACACTATTATATGAAATTTTATTTTCTTTTAATATTTTATCAAGTTCAGCTTTTTTATCTTTAATACCTTGACGAATGAAGGTTATATCTAATTCTTTTGCTCTTTTATCTACAATATTACTTGTTCTTCCTGTGATAATTGCACTTTTTTTACCAAGCATATTCCAACTTTTTATCATCAATCCATCTTTTATATTAAAACCTTTTATTTCTTCACCTTCATTTGAATAATAAATAGTTCCGTCTGTTAAAGTGCCATCTACATCTAATACTATTAATTCTATCATAATATTCCTTTTGTTGAAGGTGTTTCATCTTCTCTAAAATATAGCGCTCTTCTCAAAGCTACTGCAAATGATTTAAATGCTGATTCAGCTATATGATGTTTGTTTCTTCCTCTTTTTAATATTAAATGACAAGCTATTTTTGAATTAAATACTAAACTTTTAAAAAACTCTTCAAATAGTTCCATATCAAAATCTTTAATAGCTCCATCTATTGGAAGTTTATAAACTAAATAAGGCCTTCCACCTAAATCAATATCACACTCTACTGCAGCTTCATCAAGCACAGCAACTGCATTTGAATATCTTTCTACATTTGAGATAGGAAATATTTCTTTATGTAAAGCTTGACCTAAAACTATTCCTACATCTTCTACAGAATGATGATAATCTATATGTGTATCACCTTTGCAATTTATTTGCATATCAATACCACTATGTTTTGATAAAGCTTCTAACATATGGTCAAAAAATCCAATTCCAGTGGATATATTATAATTACCTTTTCCATTTATATCTATTTTTATATCTATTTTTGTTTCTTTTGTTTCTCTTTTTAATTCTGTCATATTTATTCCTTAGTTATAAATCCATGAATATTATATTTTATTCTAAAATTATTAGCTTCTTTTTTTGATTTAAAATTTCCTATATATACTTTATATATACCATTCTTATTTTTAATATATGTATTAAATATTTTATATTTATTTTTTGTTATTTTTGCCCCTTTTAAAGAACTAAAAGCACCAATTTGAATTTTTATTGTATCATTTTTTTGTTTAGAATAAGATAAATTATTTTTATATTTTAAAGAAATTGGTGTAGAAAGCACTAATATTTTAACAGGTGCAGTACCTGTTTTATCAATTCCTATTTTTTTACCTGCTGCATAACTTAAATCAATAATTCTTTCTTTTACAAAAGGGCCTCTGTCATTAACTCTTACAACTACACTTTTATTATTATTTAGATTAGTTACTTTTACTATTGTTCCAAGAGGTAATGTTTTATTTGCAGCAGTATAAGCATACATATTATAAATTTCACCATTAGCAGTTAATTTACCATGAAAGTCAGGACCGTACCAACTAGCAATTCCTCTAAAAGTTTGACCTTTATAAGTAGGAGCGGGGTAATACCATCTACCCAATACATAATAAGGTTTTTGTATTTTTGTATTACTGCTTTTTTTTGAGTTATTATAATTTGAGTAATTTACTGTATTAGGTAAATATACATTATTACTTTCATAACATCCTGTAAAAAAGATAAGTATTAAAAGTAGTAAAAAATTTTTCATAATTTATCTCATTGTTATATAAGTTGGAATTGATAATTTTTGATTTGGATGTATTATATAGTTTGTTAAATTATTTAATTTTTGTATTTTTTTAATTTTTGTATGATATATTCTTGCGATCTTATTAAGAGAATCACCTTTTTTTACTCTATAAGTTATAATTTTAGGGATTTTTATATTATGTCGTATTGGAATTACCAATGTTTGATTTACTCTTAATAAAGATGTTTTTAAGTGATTAAAGTCTTTTATTATTTTATAGTTTATTTTAAAATTTTTTGCGATTTTATTAAGAGAGTCACCAGTTTTTACTTTATAAATAATTTTTTTAGCAATATTTTTGTTATTAAATTGCATTCTAAATAATGCTAATTTATTATAAGGAATATAAATATAACTATCTTCATTTGGTGGAGTAAAGCCATATTTTAGATGAAGATTAGTTTTTCTAAGTATAGAATAGTCAATGTTTAAAAATTTAGAAATATATCCTAATGAAGTTCCAGCAGGAACATTTACTTTTATTAGATTTGATACACTACCTCTATTTAATAAATAATGATTATTATATTTTACAAAATTATCAGAATTTAATAAAAAATTCATAGCTATAATTTTACGAATATATTTTCTTGTTTCTTTTGGCAAATATTGTCTTTTTAAACCTTTTTGAACTCTTAATAAATTTTCTAATTTTAGATTTTTAGGATATAATTTATTAGATTCTTTAAAAGCATAATATAATTTAGAAAATTTTCTATGATCTTTTTGATATTCTTTTATAAGAGTTCTTAATTTTTTTATTTGTTTACTTTTTCTACATTTATGACTTTTACAATATAGATCAAGTTTTGCTCTTGTAACAGCTTCAACAACTCTTGCTTCACCACAATTGTAAGCCATAATTGCAAGATACCATTTACCTGTTTGTTTTTTTAAAAGGGATAGATATTTTATAGCAGCAATTGTAGATTTTATAGGATCTCTTCTTTCATCAATATAAGTATTTATTTTTAATCCAAATCTTTTAGCAGTATCTGGCATAAATTGCCACAAGCCTATGGCTTTTTTATTACTTTTAGCAGTAGAAGAAAAATAACTCTCAGCCATTGCAACAAAAATTATATTTGATGGGATTTGTGCTTTATTGATCTCCTTTTTTATAAGTGGAATGTAAGAAGAAGCATTTTTTAAAATATTTAAAAAATATCTTTTTTTTCTTTTTGAATATATATTAAAAAGATGATTAGTATTTTTATCTTTTATAAAAGAAGGATTTATATCTAAATAATTTAAGGCTATTAAATTAGGGTTTTTTGTAATATTTGTGGTTACAAAAGCATAAATATTAGTAATAAAAAGTATAAATATAAGTATATATTTCATATATTAAAAAGCTCCCTTGCATTTTTCGTTGTAATTTCTTCTACTTCTTTTGGTGTAATATTCCAAAGTTCAGCTATTTTATCTCTTACTAAAGTAGTAAAAAAAGGTTCATTTCTTTGTCCTCTATATGGATGAGGGGTTAAATAAGGACTGTCTGTTTCTATTATAACACGGTTTTTAGGAATTTTAGGAAAAACTTCTATTAGTTTTCTTGCATTTTTAAATGTAATTACACCACCTATTCCATAATAAAAATTATTGCTTAGTTTTAAAAATTGTGCATCAGCATTGAAACAGTGTAAAACACCTTTTAGAGTAGGGTATTTTGAAACATAATCTTTTAAAATTTCAAAAGCATCTTGATTTGCTTCTCTGATATGTATGATTACAGGTTTATTATATTCTATTGCAATATCAAGTTGTTTTTTAAATAATTCAATTTGAAGCTCTTTTGTTTCTTTAGTATAGTGATAATCAAGTCCAATTTCTCCAACTGCTACACATTTAGGATGAGTTATATAATTATGCAAATATTCTATTTTAAAATTTTCTATATCAAGAGGATGAATACCAACTGCAAAATATATTTCATCATATTTTTCACTCAATTCAACTGCTCTTTTTATATCTTTTGGAGAAGCTGCTGGAATTATGAACTCTTTAACACCATTTTCTTCAGCTCTTTTTATAACTTCATTTACATCTTTGTAATATTTTTCATTATCTAAATGGCAGTGAGTATCTATAATCATTATATTATCCTTTACAAATTGTAACACTTTAAATATAAATAATACTAAAAGTGTTTAATTTAGTAACTTTTTAAAAATCTTTTATATAATTGTATCAAAAAATCAAGGAGAATAGAAATGAAACCTATTACAAAAGAAGAGTGTTTAGAATATCATGCTAAACCAATCCCAGGAAAAATTAGTGTAGAAGTTACAAAACCAGTAAGAGATGCAAGAGATTTATCAATTGCATATTCACCAGGGGTTGCAGAACCTTGTTTAGAAATTGAAAAAAATCCAGATTTAGCATATGATTATACTACAAAAGGAAATCTAGTAGCAGTTATTTCAAATGGAACAGCGGTTTTAGGGCTTGGAAATATCGGTGCATTAGCTGGAAAACCAGTTATGGAAGGAAAAGGTGTATTATTTAAAAAATTTGCTCATGTAAACAGTTTTGATCTTGAAGTTGATGAACTTGATGTTGATGCAATGGTAAAATTTGTAAAACAAGTATCACCTACATTTGGTGGAATTAATCTTGAAGATATTAAAGCTCCAGAATGTTTTGATATTGAAAAAAGAGCTCAAGAAATTTGTGATATTCCAATTTTCCACGATGACCAACACGGAACGGCAATTATTTCAGCAGCAGCTATTTTAAATGGTTGTGAAATTAGTGGTAAAAAAATTGAAGATTTAAAAATCGTTGTAATTGGTGCAGGAGCAGCTGGACTTGCAGCTTGTGAAATGTATAAAGCTCTTGGAGCAAAAACAATGATAGTAACAGATAGTAAAGGTCCAATTACAACAAAAAGAACTGATTTAAACAGATATAAACAACCTTGGGCTGTTGATATGGATATCGAAACTCTTGCAGATGCTATGGTAGATGCAGATGTTATTGTAGGAAACTCTGTTGCAAATTGTATTACTCAAGATATGGTTAAAACACTTGCTCCAAATGCTATGCTTTTTGTTATGGCAAATCCAGACCCAGAAATAAAACCTGAACTTGCTCTTGAAGTTAGACCAGATTTAATGTTTGGAACAGGAAGAAGTGATTATCCAAACCAAGTCAATAATGTTTTAGGTTTCCCGTATATTTTTAGAGGTGCATTAGATGTTAGAGCAAAAGCAGTAAATATGGAAATGAAATTAGCAGCTTGTCATGCATTAGCTGAAATTGCTAAAAAACCAGTTCCTCAATATGTAAAAGATGCTTATAATGGTGCTGATTTAAAATTTGGTAAAGATTATATTTTACCAAAACCATTTGATAGAAGAGTTTTTGTGGACGTTTCAGCAGCAGTTGCAAAAGCTGCAATTGATAGTGGAGTTGCAAGATTAAATATTGATATTAATGAATATAAACAACATTTAATTAATGAACTTAAAGAAAAAGAAGGAATCGACTACGAAGCTAAATAAGCTTCTTTCTTCTTTTTTATTTTACATCCAATCTACTAATTTTTCCACTTCTGTAACAATATAAGTTTTGAAATAATTTTCAATAGGTTTGCTTGGAACTATTGCTTTTGTAAATCCCATACTTTTAGCTTCTTTCAAACGAGTATCCAAACTCACAACATCTCTAATATCACCAACTAAACTAACTTCTCCGATAAAAACAGTTTCTTTGCTTATTTCTCTATCACGAAAAGATGATAAAATAGCGGCGATTACTGCTAAATCTCCAGCTGGTTCGTTAATTTTGATACCTCCAGCAATATTTACAAAAACATCATATTGATTAAAGGGTAAATTTAACTTTTTTTCTAAAAGTGCTAAAATCATATTCAATCGATTATTTTCATATCCAGTTGTACTTCTTTTGGGATTTCCATAACTTTCGGCAACTAACGCTTGAACTTCAATAACAATAGGGCGAGTTCCTTCCATTATAACAGTTATTGCACTTCCAATTTGAGGTTTTTTAGAAAAAAATGTTCTATTTTTTGCAGATTCAATTCCTGTTTTTGTCATTTCAAATATTCCAATTTCACTAGTTGAACCAAATCTGTTTTTGAATCCTCTTAAAATTCTAAGTTCTTTACTTGCATCACCTTCAAAATATAAAACAGTATCGACCATATGTTCTAAAATTCTTGGTCCTGCGATTGAGCCTTCTTTTGTAATGTGTCCGATTATAAAAATAGGAATTCTAAGTTCTTTTGCAAGTCTCATAAGCTCAAATGTAGTTTCTCTTACTTGTGAAACACTTCCAGGTGCTGATGTTATGTTATTTGAATATATTGTTTGAATTGAATCAATTATAATTAATTCATATCCTTTTTTTATTTCAGAAATTATATTTTCTAAAATTATTTCAGGATATAGATACAAATCTTTATTATGAGTTTTGAGTCTATTTGCTCTAAGTTTTATTTGTCCTGGGCTTTCTTCTCCGGCTACATAAAGTACTTTTTTATTTATATTTGAAGCAATTTTTAGCATTAGTGTTGATTTACCAACCCCGGGACTACCGCCAATTAATACTAAACTACCTGGAACAATTCCTCCACCCAAAACTAAATCAAATTCATCATTTTCACTTGTAAATCTTTCGATTTCATCTTCTTTAACCTCATCAATAGAGATAACTTTTGAAACAGTGTTAGTCGTAGGATTTGAAATTACTTTTTCATTTATTTCTATAAAACTATCCCATTCTCCACAATTAGGACATTTACCCATCCATTTACCACTTGTGTATCCACACGCTTGACATTCAAATATTTGTTTTTTTTTAGCCATTATTTTGTTTGAAAATTCCATCTAAAATAGTATCAATAAATTCCACTTTATCGAATTCTATTAAATCATTTGGTTGTTCTCCAACTCCTATATAAAATACAGGAAGTTGTAAATTCCATACAATACTAAAAAGTGAACCACCTTTTGCAGTTCCATCAAGTTTTGTAATAATAATTCCATCAATTCCAACCATTTCATTAAAAGCTTTTGCTTGTTCTGTGGCACTGTTTCCTTGTGTTCCATCAAGAATTAATATTTTTCTATGAGGTGCATTTGGCATTGCTTTATCCATAACTCGGACTATTTTTTTAAGTTCATTCGCTAAATTTGTTTGAGTATGAAGTCTTCCTGCAGTATCTACAATTACATTATCGTAACCTTTTGAAATAGCAGAAGAGATTGTATCATATGCTACTGCACTTGCATCGTGTCCTTGTTTTGTAGCGATAATAGGAACATCCAATTTTTTTGCCCAACGGCTAAGTTGTTCAATTGCAGCTGCTCTAAATGTATCTCCTGCACCTAAGATAACTTTTTTACCTTCAGTTTTGTATTTGTTTGCAAGTTTTGCAATAGTTGTTGTTTTACCTGCACCATTTACACCTATGATTAATTCTACAAATGGTTTAGCTTCTGGCTTTTCATAATGTTTTATGTTACCAAATATTTTTGAAAGTTCTTTTCTTAAATCTTCTCTTGCAACAACATCAGGAAGTCTGTTTACTATTCCTTCTACTAAATCATAATCTATATCACTTTCGATTAAAATTTCTTCAATTACATCTTTTGGATATTTTTCTTTTTTTTCTGGAATTACAGATTTAATAGCTTCTGTTGTTTTTGCTAAACCTTTTGTTATTTTTTCTTTTGTTTTTTTTAAAAAACCAAACATTTTAATCCTTTATTTCATATTTTAAGACTTCATTTGGAATAAAGCCTTCATATTTTTTTGTACTGTTTTTATCTAAAATTATAATAGTTGGGAATATATTTATTTTAAAATATTTTTTAAGTTTATCATTATTAATAGAATAAAAATCAGTTTTATATTTAGTTAATTCTTCTTTTTGTATTAACGATAATTTATTATCATTTGTAAATAAAAGAATATTAGTTGTATTAGTTTCATAAAAAATAGTATTATTTTCTTCTTTAAAAATTAAATTTGGAAACTTAGCAATAGTTTTGGTTTGTTTTTTAACTATAATAGCTTGTGTTTCTATTAAAGATACTGTTTCATTACTTTCTGAGTGTGCTTTTTTGGAAGTTGTTTGATTGTTACACCCAATTAATAATAATGAAAAAATTAGTAAAATATATCGCAATCTAAGCCTTTTTTAAATATAATTATATCAAAAAAAAGAGATAAAATGGATAAAGTAGAATTTAGAAAAGAGTGTATTAAAATTTTAAATAAAAAAAACAGATATTTACTGGATAAAAAAATTCAAAAAGAACTTTTAAAGAAGTTAAGTAACAAAAAATATAAAAATATACTTCTTTATCTTTCTATGGGTAATGAAGTAGTTACCAAAGATTTGATAAGAAAATTAAAAAGAAAAAATAAGCAAATTTTTGTCCCATTTATGGAAGATGTAAGCTTTAAAATGGTAAAATACTCTTTGCCTTTAGAAAAAAAGAAATTTAATATATACGAACCAAAAAATAAGAATAAAACAAAAGAAAAGATAGATGTAGCAGTCGTTCCAATTATTGGAATAGATAATAATTTTAAAAGAGTTGGCTTTGGTAAAGGAATGTATGATAGATTTTTTGATAAATTGAAATATAACCCAGAGATTATTTTTGTTCAGATTTATCCATGTGTTACAAAAGATATAGTAACGGATATTTATGATATAAAAGCTGACTCCTATATAACTTATAATTTGGTTTGTGATAGGAGAAAAAATGATAATAGAAGTCTTAGTCAGTTCGGGTGTATCCCTAATAGCAGGGTTTTTAATACAAAAAAAACTTAATGATGCTAAATATGATGTATATGTAGCCCAAGCTCAGGCGAAAGCAAAAGTAATTGAGCATGAAGCAGAAATTTTACTAAAAAATGCTAAAAATGAGATAGCTGAAAAAGAGCTTGAAATTAAGAAGCATTATGACTCTGAGCTTATAAAAATGCAAAATGAGTTTGAAAAAAAAGAGTTATTATTAGATCAAAAAGAGAGAGAATTAAATGAACTTATTCAAGAACAGATTGTAAAAGACAGAACACTTTCAAGAGAATTTAAAAATCTTGAAAAAGAAAAAGTGCGCTTAGCAAAACAAAAAGAAAAATATAATGCTAAAATGAAAGAAGCTGAAAGACTTATCGAAAGAGGTGCAGGTCTTACAAAAGAAGAAGCAAAAGAAATAGTTTTAGAACAAGCTAAACAAGACGCAAGAGCTGATATGGCTCATATTGTAAGAAAAGCAGTAAAAGAAGCTGAGAGAAATGCAAAAAAAGAAGCAAATTGGGTAATAGCACAAGCAACTACAAGATTTGCAGGGGAATTTGCAGGGGAAAGACTTATAAATGTTGTTCATATTCCTAATGATGAAATAAAAGGAAGAATTATTGGTCGTGATGGTAAAAACATCAAATCACTTGAATCAACATTGGGAGTAGATATTATAGTAGATGATACTCCAAATGCGATTACTATAAGTCATTTCAACATATATAGAAGACAAGTAGCAGTTGAGGTTATTACAAGACTTGTAGAAGACGGAAGAATACATCCAGCAAGAATTGAAGAGATACATCAAAAAGTTTTAGAAGAATTTGAAGAAAAAGTTTTAGAAGAGGGTGAAAATGTAATTCTTGAGCTTGGTCTTGGTAATTGTGCTATTCATCCAGAGCTTATAAAATTGATTGGAAAATTAAAATATAGAGCAAGTTATGGACAAAATGCATTAGGACATTCACTTGAAGTTGCATATCTTTCTGGAACTATGGCAGCTGAAATTGGTGGAGATGAACTGCTTGCAAGACGTGCAGGAATTATGCATGATATTGGAAAAGCCTTGACTAATGATTTTGAAGGAAGTCATGTAACTTTAGGATATGATATTTGTAAAAGATATAATGAACCAAGTGAAGTCTTAAATGCAATTAAAGCCCATCATGGAGAAGAAGAAGTCAAAAGTATCGAAGCTGCTGTTGTTTGTACTGCAGATGCTTTGAGTGCTGCAAGACCAGGGGCAAGAAGAGAAGTGCTTGAGAGTTTCTTAAAAAGAGTTCAAGGAATTGAAGAAATAGCATCAAATCACGAAAATGTAAGACTGGCTTATGCAATTAATGCAGGTAGAGAAGTTAGAGTAATGGTAGAAGCTGATTTGGTAAATGATGATGAAGCAATTTTGATGAGTCAAGAAATAGCAAAAGAGATAGAACAAAAAATCTCTTATCCAGGAGAAATTAAAGTAATGGTAATTAGAGAAGTGAGGGCAGTTAGCTATGCTAGTTAAACCTTGTGGAGATTATCAGACAAATTGCTATATTTATAAAGATATTATAATTGATCCAGGAGTAAATGCTACTTCTTGGGTTAGTAAAAATGTTACAAATCCAAAAGCAATACTTTTGACACACGGACATTTTGACCATGTTTGGAGTGTGTCTGAACTACAAAAAAAATATAAAATTCCTGTATATATCCATAAAAATGATGAATTTATGTTAAGTGAAGATATTTTCAATATTGGAGTGCCAAAAGCAAAAGCTGATGTTTTAATCAGTAAAGATGAAACTATTGATATAAATGGCGTTAATGTTAGTTTCCAGTATTTTCCAGGACATACTCCAGGATGTATGACAATAGAAATCGATGAATATATGTTTAGTGGGGATTTTATTTTCAATGGAAGTATTGGAAGAGTTGATTTTCCTTATTCCTCACCGAGTGATATGAAAAAAAGTTTTGATAAATTTCTGAAAATTAATGATGATAAAATAGTTTTACCTGGACACGGAGATAAAACTACTATTAAAAAAGAGCAGGAAAATATAAAAAACTTTTGGTATGATAGGGTTTGAAAAAAATTTATATTACTACTATTTTTACCTTATATGATTTATTTTAAATCTATTATAAATCTGCTTCCACTAGCAATTGGTTCGTAGTTTATATTTAAATTATCTTTTTCTAAGATTCTTTTAACCATATAAAGCCCAATTCCTGTTCCATTTTTTTTAGTTGTAAAATTATGTTCAAATATTTTATTTTGAATTTCTGTAGGTATTCCACCTGCATTATCTTCATAAATTAATTTATTATCTTCTATTTTTATATTGATATTTCTTTCTTTAATCTCTTTTTCTTTGAAAGCATCTATAGAATTATTAATTAGAACAAACATAATATGTTTTAGATTATTTTTATTAAATTCTATATTAATATCATCTCCTTCTATATTTACTAAAATACTATTCATAATAAGTAAATCTTTTATCATTTTTGTAATTTTAAATAATTCATCTTTTAAATTTATATTTTCTTTTGTATCTTCTCTAAAAAAGCTTCTAAAGTCACCAATAATTTCATTTAATTCTGAAACTTTTGATGAAATATTTGATATAAATGGAGAATTTTCAAATTTAGGATTTTCAATCTCAAATTTCATAAGTTCTAATTTTATAGCATTTAAAGGTTGTCTCCATTGATGAATAATATAATCAAGCATTTCACCCATTATTGCTTGTTTTGATTGTTTTATAAGTTCATCTTCTTTTTGTTTTATTTCAAATTCTTTAAGAGAAATTAATTTTTCAAGTTCTTTATTTTTTTTAATTAAATTTGTATGTAATGCTTCAAGTTTTATAAATTGTTCTACTTTTATTATAAGAAGTTCAATATTAAAAGGTTTTGATATAAAATCATTTGCTCCATTTTTCATCATATGTAAAACTTCATTTTGTGAATTATGACTACCAGACATTGCTATAATAGGAGTGTTGAGATCTGTTTTTCTTATTTTATTTATAACTTCAATACCATTTATATCAGGCATTTCTATATCTACTATAATCAAATTTGCCTTAAATTCTTTTAATTGTGCTATTATATTTTTTCCAGTAGAAATTGTTTTTACTTGAAAGTTATTTCTTACTAATATTTTTTTAATTAAATTTCTTGAAAAGGCAGAATCATCTACTATTAATATATTATAGTTTTTATTTTTTTGAAGTTGATTGTATTTTTCAACTATTTTTGTAATAGTATAATCAAGAGGCATAGTTTTAAGATAATAATCAATAACTCCTTCTGAAAAAAGGTAATTTCGTCTTTGAAAATCAGTATCACCTGTTAAAACAATTATTTTATTATCTTTTCCATATTCATTTATTATTTCATCCCCATCTCCATCTGGAAGATTTAAGTCAGTTAATACTAAATCAAATGTTTGCTTATCAAGGAAATTTATAGCTTCTTTTATACTAAAAGCTTGAAATATTTCACTATTTTCAAAAAATTTCTCTAATGATTTTTTTAATGTGTTATTTATTGATTTGGAATCTTCTATAATTAAAATTTTCATTATTTATACCTTTTTTAAATATATAATATATTTTATCATAATTAAAACTTAAAAAGAAATTTTTTATCAAAATCTATTTCTACTTTTCCACCTTTTTTAAGTTTTCCAAATAGTATTTCATCACTTAAAGGCTCAATTATTTCATTTTCAATTACTCTTGCCATTGGTCTTGCACCCATTTTTGGATTATATCCTCGTTTGATTAACTCTTCTTTTGCTTTATTTGTAAGAGTTAAAGTTATGTTTCTTTTTTTAAGTTTTTCAATCGTTTCTGACATAAATTTATCTACTACTTGAAGTAAGGCTTTTTTACTAAGTGGTTTAAATCTAATTACACTATCAAGTCTATTTATAAATTCCGGTGCAAAAAATCTGTTTATAGCTTCCTCCTTAAAGTCACTTTTTTCTTGATTAAATCCGATATTGCTTCCTTGTCCAACTCCAAGATTAGAAGTCATTATTAAAATTACATTTCTAAAATCTGCTTTTCTTCCTTCACTATCTGTCAAACTTGCATTATCCATAACTTGTAGTAAAATTTGCACAATATCAGGATGTGCTTTTTCTATTTCATCCAAAAGTAAAACAGTATGAGGATGTTTTCTAATAGTTTCAGTTAAAAGCCCACCTTTTTCATATCCAACATATCCAGGGGGACTTCCGATTAGTTTGGCTACACTATGGCTTTCTTGATACTCACTCATATCAAATCTTTCAAAATGAATACCCATAGTTTTAGCAAGTTGTTTTGCAATTTCTGTTTTTCCAACTCCAGTAGGTCCAACAAATAAAAAACTTCCTATCGGTTTATCATCTCTTGTAAGTCCTGCTTTTTTTCTTTTGATAACTTTTACAATATTTTGAATTGCTTCATCTTGGTCAAATACTTTTTGTTTTAGGTTATATTCAAGTAATCTTAGTTTTTCAATTTCATCTGTTTTTGCTGATTCTTTTGGAATGTTTGCCATTTGTGAAACTATATCTTCTATATCCGTTTTTGAAATTCTATTTTTGTTTTTTAGTTTAAATTGCGCTCCAACTTCATCTATTATATCAATAGCACTATCTGGTAAAAATTTTTCTCTTAAATATTTTTTACTAAGTTCTACGGCTGTAATTATTGATTCGTTTGAGTATTTTACATTATGGAACTCTTCATATTTGTTTTTTAAACCTTTTAAAATTTTAATAGCATCACTGATGCTTGGTTCATTTATATCTATTTTTTGAAATCTTCTGTGTAGGGCTCTATCTTTTTCAAATGTTTTTTTATATTCTTCATAAGTTGTTGCACCAATACATCTAATTTCACCTCTTGCAAGAGCTGGCTTTAGTAAGTTTGCAACATCCATTGTTCCACTTCCACTAGCCCCCGCACCAACTATCATATGAATTTCATCGATAAATAAAATTGGCTCGTCATATTTTTTAAGTTCATTCAAAACAAGTTTCATTCTTTTTTCAAATTCACCTCTATATTTTGTTCCAGCTATTAAACTTCCTATATCAAGAGAAAATATTTTTTTATTTTGTAAAACTGGTGGCACATCTCCAATAGCTATTTTTTTTGCAAGTCCTTCAACTATTGCACTTTTTCCAACTCCCGCTTCACCTACTAATATTGGATTGTTTTTCTTTCTTCGTAGTAAAACTTGCATAACTCTATTTATTTCTTTGTCTCTTCCTATAACATTGTCATATTTTAGAGCCTCACTAACCATTTCAATAGTGTATTTTTCTATTTCACTCTCTTTTTTTGGGTTATTTTCATTTTCTAAATGTAATGATGAAATATATTGTAAAATATCAAGTTTATCTATTCCAAAACGAGATAATAGCTGCATAAAAAAGCTTTCACTTTCTTCAGCCATAGAAGCTAACATATCAAATTCATTTGCTTCATCTCTTCTAATACCTTGAAGATGTTCAAACATTCTATTTGTAACTCTTTGAAAAGCATCAGTTTCTACTGGTTGAAATTCTTCTGGTATTTCATCTATTTTTTCTATATAAGTATCCAAATATTTATCAAGAGTAATTATCAAAAACTCTATATCAGCTCCTAAAGTTCTTAAGTGTGAAGACATTGTAGAGTTTCTAAGCATTGCATAAAAAATATGCTCTAATGTTACAAATCTATTTTTTCTTCTTTTTACATCTTGAAGGGCATATTGTAAAATTTTATTAAGTCTTGTTGTTATATTCATTCTTCCTCCATTGTAGCAAGCAAAGGAAATCCAGCTTCTTTTGCCATAAATTTTACCATACTAACTTTTGTCTCTGCTATATCATATGGATAAATCCCAACAATAGCAAATCCTTCTCTATCGACTTTTAGAGTAAGTTCCACTGCTTCATCTTTTGATTTATGAAAAACAGTCATTAAAACATCTATTACAAAATCAAAAGTCGAATAATCATCATTATGCAAAATAACTTTATACATTTTTGGTTTCATTAAATCTATATCAATATCATAATCTAATTCAGTGTTAGCCATAAAATTCCTTTCTTTTTATAAGAGATTATTATAGCAAAATTTCTGTTATAATTTAGAAAAAGTTATTGCTAGGAGATAATGAATGAAAAAAATAGCAGTTATTCCAAATAATCCAAATCAAAATGATGCTAGATTAAAACTTGAACAATTTAAAAAATATGAAGGATGGGGTGGTGGACTTGGTTGTATTCAAAAAGAAGGGCAATTAGCATTATTATATATTTCTGGTAATATACAACAATATAAGTATTTAGTTAAAATAGTTAATATAGATAAAAAAAATAAAAAATTTGATTTAATTCTTATTAGTAAATTTAATGATGAATTATCAAAAAAATTTAATAGAAAAAAATTAGAAGAATTAGGATTGCCAAAGAATGGGATTATAAGATACTGTTTAGATAAATATCCGAAAATTTTAAAATATGTTTCTGACGAATTACAAAAAAGTAATATAATTAAAGAACCTTGGTATAAAAATAAAGATATTTTAAATGATAACAATATTTACCAATATAATAATAAAAATAGTGAGAAAGAAAATAGAGAGAAAGGAATTAAACCATTAAATCGAATACTTTATGGACCTCCAGGGACGGGAAAAACTTATAATATAATTAATAGAGCTTTAGCAATAATAGAAAATAAAAGTTTGAGAGAATTAGAAAATGAAGATAGAGAAGAATTAAAAAGAAGATTTGATGAATATAAAGAAAAAGGGCAAATTGAATTTGTAACTTTTCATCAAAGTTATGGTTATGAAGAATTTGTGGAAGGAATAAAGGCTGAAAGCGATGAAAATGGGAATTTAAGTTATAGTGTGAAGGATGGAATTTTTAAGGAATTATCAGATAAAGCAAAAGAATATCTTAAAAACTACATCCTAATAATAGACGAAATAAATCGTGGAAACATTTCAAAAATTTTTGGAGAACTTATAACACTTATTGAATCGAGCAAAAGAATTGGAGCAGATGAAGAGATAAAAGTAAGACTTCCTTATTCAAACGAAGAATTTGGAGTGCCAAAGAATCTGTATATTTTAGGTACAATGAATACTGCTGATAGAAGTATTGCTTTGCTTGATACAGCACTTAGAAGAAGATTTGAATTTATTGAAATGATGCCAAAACCTGAACTTTTAGAAGGTATCGAAGTTGATGGAATTGATATTAAAAATATGCTTGAAATTATAAATAAAAGAATTGAATATTTATACGATAGAGACCATATGATAGGGCATTCTTATTTTATGAGTTTAGAAAATAATCCAACGATAGAAGAGCTAACAAATATATTCAAAAATAAAATTATTCCTCTTTTACAAGAATATTTTTATGATGACTTTGAAAAAATTATGATGGTTTTAGGTGAGGGCTTTATTGATAAAAAAGAGATAAAACCCGATATTTTTGATTATCAAATAGATGATTATTTAGACGATGAAGAAAAATTTATTTATGAAATTAAAGAAAAATTTGATTTTAGTAAGTTTAAAAAATGATTTTAAAAGAGTTTGAATTTATTCAGTGTAAAGATAAAAATAAAAAAAATTTTATAAAAAAATCTACTTTTGAAGAGTTAGAAAAGTTTATTTTAGAAAATGAAGCAAGTGCTAATTATTTAAAAATAACTATGAAAAAAGGCTTTGGAAAAGTTTTACAAGCGCAAAATTTTGTAGGTTTAATCCAAACAAAAGATGGCACTACGATTGAAATTCTTCCAAAACTACAAAAGAAAAGCAAGGAAGAATTAAAAACATTGCTTTTAAAAATGTTAAAAACTATCAATAATTCTCCTTTTAAAGATTTCAATATAGCACAATTAAAAGATAGTAAAATGCCACTTTTAGAAATATTTATTTCAATGTTTTTAGATGAATTGGATAAACTTATAAAAAGAGGAATAAAAAGCGATTATATTCAAAAAGAAGAAAATTTAAAATTCCTAAAAGGTAAATTAAACTTAAAAGAGCAAATTAAGAAAAATTTTATTCATAAAGAGAGATTTTTTGTAGAATATGATGAATTTATGAGTGATAGGATTGAAAATAGAATTATAAAAACTACACTAAAATATCTTTATAAAAAATCTAAATTAAATAAAAATCAAAAAAGAATTAGAGAGTTTTTGTTTGTTTTTGATGAGGTAAAAGAGTGTAAAAATATAAAAATAGCCTTTAATAATATTAAATTAAATAGACAAATGGAAGATTATCAAAATATTATTTTATGGGCAAAAATATTTTTATTTGGCAATAGTTTTACTCCTTACAAAGGAAATAGTGTCGCTTTTGCACTTCTTTTTGATATGAATCAACTTTTTGAAAGTTATGTTTATCATTATCTCAAAAATAAAATGAAAATCAAAAATATAAAAGCCCAAGATAAAACTCATCATCTTGCATATTTAAATGGAAAAGATAAAAAGTTTCAGTTAAAACCGGATATTGTGGTAAATAATGGGAAAGTTATACTTGATACAAAATGGAAAATTTTGAGTGAAGAAAAAACTCATAATGGAATTAATCAAGCAGATATGTATCAACTTTATGCTTATGGGACAAAATATCAAAATTGCAAAACTCTGTTTTTAATTTATCCAAAAGAGAATGAAATTGAAAGTAGTTATTATAAATTTTTTGATAATTTAAAATTAAAAATATGCTTTTTTGATTTTGATGGAGAAAATGAAGAGTTAAAAAAAGAGATATTATTTTAACATCTCTTCCATCTCTTTTTCCGTAATTGTTTTTACTCCTAATTTAATAGCTTTATCATATTTACTTCCAGCATCTTCTCCATAGATTACAAAATCAGTTTTTTTACTAACTGAAGAGGTAACTTTGGCACCTAAATTTTCAAGTGTTTTTTTAATTTCTCCTCTTGGTTTGGACATAGTTCCGGTTAAAACTACAGTTTTATTTGTAAATGGGGATTCTTTTATTTCTTTAATTTCTGGATTTTTTGGTTTTATTATCTCTTTTAGTTTTATAATTTTATCTCTATTTACTCTAATAAATTCAAGTAATGAATTTGCCATCTCTTCACCAAATCCATCAATTTTAAGTAGTTCTTCTTTTGTAACATCTAAAAAATTAACTCCAAATTTTTCACAAAGTTTTTTACTTGCTACTTCTCCGATATGCTCAATTCCCAAACTATTTATAAATCTCCAACATTCACTTCCTTTAGAATTTTCAATAGCAGTTATTAAATTTTGTGCTTTTTTTTCTTTGAATCCTTCAAGCTTTAAAATCTCATCTATTGTTAAGGAATATAAATCCACAACATCTTTGATTAGATTTTGTTTTACTAAAAGTTCAACTATTTTTTCTCCAAGTCCATCAATATTCATACAATTTTTGCTTGCAAAATATATGATAGAATTAATAACTCTTGCGGGACACGATAAATTTTGACATTTGATGAGTGTACCTTCATCTAAAACTTCACTTCCACATACAGGGCAGTGAGTAGGGCGGGGGATTTTGTTATCACTATGATGAGCGATTACTTTTGTGATTTTTGGAATAACATCGCCACTTCTTATTATTATGATTTCATCATTTATTCGTAAATCCATTCTCTCGATTTCATCAAAATTGTGTAAAGTTGCTCTTGAAATAATAGCACCATCTATTTTAACAGGTTTTACAACTGCTACAGGTGTAATCACTCCAGTTCTTCCTACTTGTAAAATAACATCTTCTAAAATAGTTTTTTTCTCAATAGCTGGGAATTTAAATGCTACCATCCATTTTGGATATTTTACGGTATAGCCTAAAATTTCGTGTTTTGAAATATCATTAATTTTGATTACCATTCCATCAAGCATCATTTCAAAACTTTCTCTAAATTCGATAAATTCATTATATTTTTGCATAATTTCCTGTTTAGTTTTTACTAAAGCTCTTTTAGGTGGTTCATTAAATCCTAATTTATAAATAAAATTCATCATTTCATAATAACTATTATAATTTAAAGAATTAATTCCAACTCCCCAAGGATAAAATTCTAAATTTCTTTTAGCAGTAATTTTATTGTCAAGTTGTCTGAGACTTCCAGCTGCAGCATTTCTTGGATTTGAGAAAGGCTCTTCTTCATTTTTTAGTCTTTCTTCATTTATTTTTTCAAATTCTTTTTTTTTGATTACAACTTCACCTCTGATTTCTATAAGTTCATTATAATTAATTGTTTTTGGAATTGATTTTATTACAAAAGCATTATTTGTAACGTCTTCTCCTATTTCTCCATTTCCTCTTGTAATTGCTTGTTTTAATTTCCCATTTTCATATATTAGATTAAGACTTGCACCATCAAATTTTGGCTCAATATAAAATTTATCTACTTCAATTGTTTTTTTTATTCTATTTATCCACTCTTCTAATTCTTGTTCGTTAAAAATATCTTCCATAGACCACATTCTACTTAAATGTTTAGCTTTTTGAAATTTATCTAATACTTTATATCCTACTTGTTGAGTTGGAGAAGTTGGGTCAATTTCATTTGGATGAGCTTTTTCATATTCTAAAACTTCGTGATAAAGTTTGTCATATTCTTCATCTGTTGCACTTGGATTATCAAGAACATAATATTCATAAGCATATTTTTTTAAAAGTTCTACTTTCTTTTTATATTCATTCAAATTCATTATAGTCCTCGTTTGATTTTTATTACATTATAACAAATTTTATAAATTTTTGATACAATTACCAAAAAACTAACAAAAGGATTGAAGATGGGATTAAGTAGTACAGAGTTAATTATTATTTTAGTGATTGTAGTGTTGTTATTTGGAGCTAAAAAGATACCAGAACTTGCAAAAGGAATTGGAAGTGGTATTAAAAATTTCAAAGAAGAGATGAAAACAGTAGATGCTGAAGAAGAAAAAAAAGAAGTTGAGAATAAAACTACTGAAATAAAATTAGATAAAGAAACTGAAACTAAAAAAGAAGCATAATGCTTGATGAAATTAGACCGCATATTGCTGAATTAAGAAATAGACTTTTTAAAATAGTAATCTCTTATGGGGTTGCTTTTTTAATTGTATTTATGAATTGGCAGATTGTTTATGCTTGGATGAAAAAACCGTTAGAACAGGCTTTTGATAAGCCTATGATATTTACATCATTAGCTGAACCATTTATTACAGCACTAAAAATTTCACTTTATGCTGGGTTTGTATTGGCTTTGCCTTTTATAATGTGGCAAGTGTGGAAGTTTATCGCACCTGCACTTTATGAGAATGAAAAAAAGATGGCAGTTCCATTTGTTTTTTGGTCAACTGTAATGTTTTTAAGTGGAGTTGCATTTGCTTATTATGTGGTTTTTCCATTTGGTGCAAATGTTTTAATCAATTTTGGTGGCGTTGATTTTGTAGCGATGCTTAAAATGAATGAGTATATAGGTTTTTTTGCTAAATTTATGTTTGGATTTGGAATAGCATTTGAGCTTCCAGTATTTTCATATGCTTTAGCAAAATTTGATTTAATTACAGATAAAACATTAATAGAAGGATTTAGATATGCTGTTGTTATTATATTTGTAGTAGCAGCTATTCTTACTCCACCTGATCCAATGACACAACTTTTAATGGCAATTCCACTTATTATTTTATATGGAGTTTCTATTTTGGTTGCTAAATCTGTAAATCCTTATAAAGATTTGGATAAAGAAGAAAAGCAAGAAAATCAATAAAAGGAGGAAAAGATGGTAAAAGTATGTGTACCTTTAGCAGAAGGTTTTGAAGATATTGAAGCAGTTACATTAATTGATGTAATGAGAAGAGGTGGTATTGAAGTTATTGTTGCCGGAGTTGGAGGAAGTGTTATAACTTCAGCTCACAATCTAAAAATCGAAACTGATACTACTATTGATAAAGTAAGTGCTGACGAACTTGATTTAGTAGTGTTACCAGGGGGATTACCAGGTGCTACCAATTTAGCAAAAAGTGAAGAAGTGAAATCTCTTCTAAGAGAAATGGATGAAAAAGGCAAATATGTAGGTGCTATTTGTGCAGCTCCGATTGCTCTAAAAGAAGCAGGAGTTTTAAAAGATAAATATACTGCTTATCCAGGATGGGAAGAAAACATTAGAAAAGAAGGTTATGTAAGTGATAAAAAGGTAGTAGAAGATAAAAATGTTCTTACTTCAAAAGGTCCTGCTACAGCTATGTGTTTTGGACTTGAAATTGTTAAAAAATTTGTGGGAGAGGAAAAATATAATCAACTAAAAGCTGGATTATTAGCAGATTTTTGCTAAACTCCTCTTTTTACTCTTCTTTAAATACTTCTTTTTGATATAATTACCTAAAAACTTTAAGGATTTATATATGTTAAAACCATTACTTATTGAAATAGGGGTAGAAGAGTTACCTGCCATTCCTTTTTTAAAGGAACTATCAAATATTGAAAAAAAATGGAATAATATTTTAGAGAAAAATTCACTTGAATGTGAGTTTAATTTTTATTACACGCCAAGAAGATTAGTTTTATGGCATAGAGAATTTCCCACAAAACAACAAGATAAAATAGAAGAAATTTGGGGTGCACCAAAAGCAATTGCTGATAAAAATCCAAAAGCAGTTGAAGGGTTTGCTAAAAAAAATGGAATTAGTTTAGATGAAGTTAGTTATAAAACAAAAGGTAATCAAGAATTTTTATATATTAAAAAAGAGATAAAAGGCAAAGTTTCAAAAGAATTACTTGCTGAAATGGTAGATGAATTTTTAGATTCATTGAATTTTGGTAAATCAATGAGATGGGGTGCTAATCCAAAAGAGTTTATCAGACCTATTAGATGGATAAATGTTATTTTAAAAGATGAGCCTATTTTATTTACTTCAAGTTATGGAGTAAATAGTGCTGATTTTACATTTGGTCATAGAAATTATAAAGAGCCTATTTTTATTGATTTTGTAGGAACTTATTTTTGTCAATTAGATAAAAACGGAGTTGTTTTATATCCTGATGAAAGAAGAAAAAGAATCTTAGATGAAATCAAAAAAATAGAACAAAATAATAATCTAAAAGTTGAAATCGATGAAAAGTTACTTGAAGAGATTGTTACAATTACAGAATATCCGACTCCTTTACTTGGAACTTTTGAAGAGAAATTTTTAGAATTACCACCAGAAGTTATTATTACTTCAATGAAAGAACATCAAAGATATTTCCCTGTTTATAAAGATGGAAAATTATCAAATAATTTTATAGTAGTAAGTAATGCTAAAACTGATGATTATTCAGAAGTAGTGAATGGAAATGAGAGAGTTTTAAGAGCAAGACTTAGTGATGGACTATTTTTCTGGGAAAATGATTTGAAAAACGGGTTTAATGTTGAAGGTCTTAAAAATATTACTTATATGGATAAGCTTGGAACTGTTTATGATAAAGAGCTTAGAGAAGCAAAAATTGCTGAAATTTTAGCAAATAAATTCAATGAAGATAAAGAATTAATAAAAAGAGCTGTAATGTTAAGTAAAGCTGATTTACTTAGTGAAATGGTATTTGAATTTACAGAACTTCAAGGAATTATGGGATATTATTATGCTTTAAAATTTGATGAAAATGAAAAAGTAGCAATTGCTATAAAAGAGCAATATTCAAATAGTGCAAGCAATAAATTTAGTGCAATTGTTTCACTTGCAGTTAAATTTGATACTTTAATGGCGCTATTTAGTATTGGAAATTTACCAAAAGGAAATAGAGACCCATTTGGACTAAGACGTGCGGCAATTGCTATTATTAACTTAATAAAAGAGAATAATTTAAGCTTAAATTTAGAAGAATTTGTAGAAGAAATAAAAGACAATTATGCTGAATTTAATACAAATTTAGTTGTTGAATTTATTTTAGAAAGACTTTTCCAACTTTATAAAGATGTAAATCCAAGTGTAATTAAAGCTGTGCTTGCAAGTGGTGATACGAATATCATTGAAATTGATAAAAAAATAAAAGCATTAAATGAAATTGTAAATTCTGATGATTTCGCTGAGGTATTTACTACATTTAAAAGAGTTGCAAATATTGTAAAAGATGCAGAGATTTCTGAAGTTAATGAAAGTTTGTTAGTGGAAGATGCAGAAAAAGAATTATATAAAGCATTTAAAGAAAAAAATTCACTTGAATTAGATTATTTAGAAAAAATGGATGCTTTATTTAGTTTAAAACCAGAGATTGATAACTTTTTTGATAATGTAATGGTAAATGTAGAAGATGAAAAATTAAAACAAAATAGAATAAATTTAATAGGAAATATTTATAAAGCATTTAGTAATATTGCAGATATTAAGGAAATTACTATATGAAGTTAATTATCAATGGAGTAGAGAAGGAGTTTGAAACTCCACTTACTATTTTAGAAATTTTAAAAAAATTAGAGATAGAAGATAAAGCTATGGCAGTTGCTGTAAATATGGAGATAGTTAAAAAAGATGAGTGGAATAAATTTATTCCAAAAGAGAATGATAAGTTAGAAATATTACAATTTGTAGGAGGTGGATAATGGCAAGTATTTGGGTAGATTATTTGGAAAGAAGTTTTTTAGATAATGAATTTAAAGAATTAGTAAATAGTGGTTTAGTAAATGGAATTACTTCAAATCCGGCTATTTTTGCAAATGCTATTACAAAAAGTGATGCTTATAAAGAAGATATTGCAAAATTAAAAGGTAAATCTCCTGAAGAAATTTATGAAGAATTAGCTGTAACTGATATCAAAAAAGCTTGTGATGTGTTAGAAGATAATTATAATGATAGAAATGATGGATTTGCGAGTATTGAAGTAAATCCAAAACTTGCTAATGATTACAAAGGTACAGTCGATGAAGCTTTAAGACTTGTTGATAAAATCCAAAGAGATAATCTTATGATAAAAGTTCCTGCTACTGAGGCTGGATATAAAGCAATGGCTGATTTGGCAAAGAGGGGAATTAATATAAATGCTACACTTGTTTTTTCTCCAAATCAAGCTATGCAATGTGCTGAAGCTTTAAGTAATCTTCCAGCAAACAATGAAGGTGTGATTTCTGTTTTTGTGAGTAGATTTGACAGAGCTTTAAATGACAAGTTAGCAAAATTTAATTTAAGTAAAGATAGAATAGGATTTTTTAATGCTATTAAAATTTATAATCAATTAAATGAAAAAAGATTACCAAATGTAAAAACTCTTTTTGCTTCAACGGGGGTTAAACAGGATTATTTAGAAAAAGATTATTATGTGACTCAATTAAATTTAGATAATTCAGTTTTAACTCTGCCACTTGATGTAATTGAATACATCAAAAATAAAGAGTTAAATCCTGCATTTGAGTTTCAAACTAAACATATAGATGCCTTTTTTAGTTTTTTAACTCCTGCAAATATTTCTATGCAACAAACTTATGATACTTTAATGAAAGAGGGATTAGAAGCTTTTGAAAATAGTTTTCAGGATATGTTGAATACTTTAAAGTAAAAAGTAATAAAGAGGCATAAAAAGGGATTAAAATGAATGAAGAACAAATTAAATTACTTGAACAAGTAAAAGCTTTTTTATATAAGATGATTGAGTTAGGGGGAAGTGATTTATTTATAAAATCAGGTGGATATATTTCTGCAAGAATTAAAGGGGATATTCATAGGCTTTCAAATGTTAAACTTAATAGAGCAACAGGAATGGAAATTTGTAGAGCTTTACTTAGAGGTAGAATAACCGAATTTATAGAAAATAAAGAGATAGATTTTACTTTTAAACTTGATGAGAATTATAGATTTAGAGCTAATGCCTTTTTTCAATTAGATGGTCCATCAGTCGTATTAAGGGTAATTCCAGCAAAAATACCAACTCTTGATGAACTTAAAATGCCTCAAGCTTTATATAAATTAGTTAATAAAGAAAGAGGGCTTGTTTTAGTAACTGGTGTTACAGGAAGTGGTAAATCAACAACATTAGCTGCAATGATAAATGAAATAAATCAGACAAAAGCAAAACATATTATAACAATTGAAGATCCAATAGAGTTTGTTCATAAAGAGAATAAGTGTGTAATTGAGCAAAGAAGTATAGGACAAGATACTTTAAGTTTTACAAATGCATTAAGAGGTGCTTTGAGAGAAGATCCGGATATTATATTAATTGGAGAAATGAGAGATGTTGAAACTATTGAAATTGCATTGCACGCAGCTGAAACAGGACATTTAGTTTTTTCAACACTTCATACACTTGATGCAAAAGAAACAGTAAATAGAGTTATAGGTATGTTTCCACCAAATGAACAAAACAGAGTAAGACTTACATTGGCTGATATTTTAGAAGGAGTTATTTCTCAAAGACTTATTAAAACTGTGGATAACAAAAGGGTGGCTGCTATGGAAATTTTAATTAGAACAGCAAGAATTGCTGAATTAATTAGAGAAAATAGAGATAGTGAGATTAAAGATGCACTTGAAGAAGGTCATGAAGTTTATGGAACTCAAAGTTTTGATGATTCATTAGTTGAGTTAGTATTAAGTGGAAAGATTACAAAAGAAGCAGCCTTAAGAACAGCTTCAATTCCTGATGATTTAGCTCTTAAAATTAAAAAGGCTGAACTTGCTAATATGGATCCAAGTCAAGAAAAAGAGGAAATTATTGCTTTAAAATCATAATAAATGATTTATGTATATAAAAAAATAGAAATTTATGATATAATTCCATTTCAAAAAAATTTAAAGGATTGAATAATGTTAGAAGGTATTATTAGAGAGAGTACTGATAAAAAAGCTACAAAAGCTTTAAGAAAGGATGGTTATCTAATTGCTAACATTTATGGTAAAAATAAAGAAAACATAAATGCAGCTTTTAAAGAAAACGAATTTATCAAAAGTGTAAGAAACAAAGAAACACTTGCATTTGATGTTAAAGTTGGAGATGATGTTTATAAAGTAGTAATTCAAGAATATCAAAAAGATCCTGTTACAAGTAAACTTGTTCATGTTGATTTACTTTTAGCTCAAGATGGTGTAAAAACTTATTACCAAGTTCCTATTAAAGTTACTGGAACACCAAAAGGACTTAAAAATAAAGGTGTTTTAATTTATCATAGAAGAAGAATTAAAGTTAAAACAACTGCAGAAAAACTTCCAAACTTCTTTGAATTAGATGTAAATGATTTAGATGTTGGAGATAATATCTTAATTAGAGATATCAACTTCCCAGAAGGTGTTGAATGTTATATTAACCCTTCAGTTCCAGTAGTTGGTGTAATCAAAGCTAAATAATTTAGCTTTCTCCTTTTTAGGAGTTAAATTATAAGTATAATTGTATTAAATTTATAATTTAACTTCAAAGGCTTTCGATGATTCTCATAGTTGGACTTGGTAATATTGGCAAAGAATATGAAAACACAAGACATAATATAGGTTTTATTGCTATTGATAAAGTTTTATCAAATTTGGAGAATTATACAACTATAAATAAACCTATTTTTAAAGGTCAACTTTTTAAAAGTGGAGATTTTCTTTTTTTAAAACCTTCTACCTATATGAATTTATCAGGTGAAAGTGTAGGAGCTGTCAAAAATTTTTATAAAATAGATAATAATGATATTATTGTAATTCATGATGATTTAGATTTGAAATTAGGAGCTCTTAGATTTAAGAAAGGTGGTGGAAATGCTGGACACAATGGTCTTAAATCAATAGATTCTCATATTGGAAATGATTATAATAGATTTAGAATAGGGATAGGAAGACCAGAAGGAGAAATAAAAGTTGTTGATTATGTTTTAGGAAAATTTAAAGAAGAAGAATTAGAAACATTATCTAAAACACTTGAAAATGTAGAAAAAGCTATATTTGATTGGAATGAAAAAACTCCTTCAAAATACTCTTTAAAGGGTTAATTTGATTTATTTTAGAACTTTAATTATTTTATATTTTAAAAATTTTTTGATTATTACTTTGAGTTTAGTATCTTTTTTTGTGTTTATTGATTTTATGTTTAATAAAGATAAATTATCAGATAGCTTTAACTTACAGTTTTTATATGCTTTTTATCAAGCAGGAAATGCTACACTTTTAATTTATCCACTTACTCTGTTATTTGCTATGATTGTTACAATAATAGAATTAGTGAAAAAAAATGAGTTTATTTCTTTTTTATCACTAGGATATTCTTTAAAAACATTATATAAGCCATTTTTTATGTTCAGTTTAATTTTTACTCTGTTTTTTATAGGCTTTCAATTTACTAAATTTTCTCTTTTTGCAAATAATGCTCAAAGTATAAAAAATAATGATTTTTCGAATAAAACAAATAAAGATTTATTTTTTAAATTTAAAGATAAGATTATTTATATTAATAAGATAAATATTTATTCTAAATATGCAGAGGGTATTAAATTTTTTAAAGTTAATAATGATAAAATTAATCGATTATTTTTTGTAAAAAAAGCATTTTTTAAAAATGATGAATGGTTTTCAAATGATATTTTTGTAAAAGAAATATATAATGATAATATAGTTATAAAACATATAAAAGGAACTTTTTTAAAAGGATTTAAACCAACTATTTTAAATAAATTAGAAACTAAATCTACTATGACTTTAAAAGAAGCAATAGATGCTTTATATTTTTTAAAAAAAGAGGATGTAAATACAAATTTTATCAAAGTTTATATTTATAATGCAATAATACCACCTCTTTCTTTTTTACTTTTAATGAGTATTTTATTTTTTAAAGCGCCAATTCACAGTAGAATTTCAAATATTACAATTTACATTTTAATCTCTTTAATTAGTTCTATATTATTATGGGCTCTATTTTTGCTTGCAAAAAAGGTGTCTCTTAATGGAATTTTATCTCCTAATATACTTTTTTTGACTCCATTTACATTACTTTTACTCTTAGCTATTTATTATTTTAAAAAAATTTGATAAAATCCATACAAAAAAAAAGGAAATTTTTATGGATTTTAATTATTTAGCCCAAAAATATTCAACCCCTTTATATGTATATGAATTCAACCATTTTACAGAGCAATATAAAAAACTAAAAGAAGCATTTAGAGCAAGAAAAAGTTTAATAAATTTTGCAGTAAAGGCTAATTCTAATCTTTCTGTAATAAAACATTTTGCATCTCTTGAAAGTGGTGCTGATTGTGTTAGTATTGGAGAAGTTAAAAGGGCATTATTAGCAGGAATCCCTAAATATAAAATTATTTTGTCAGGAGTTGGGAAAAGAGATGATGAGATTGAAGAAGCATTAAAACTTGATATTTTAATGATAAATCTTGAATCAATGGCTGAAATGAAAAGAGTTGAGAAAATTGCTAAAAAATTAGATAAACAAGCGAGAATTTCAATAAGAGTAAATCCAAATATTGATCCAAAAACTCATCCATATATTTCAACAGGACTGCACGAAAATAAATTTGGAGTAGATATTGATACTGCAACAAGAATGTATCTTCAAGCTAAAACGAGTGAAAATTTAGATCCAGTTGGTATTCATTTTCATATAGGAAGTCAATTAACTGAGCTTGAACCAATTAAAGAAGCAAGTCAAGTTGTTTCTGATTTAGTTAGAAAGCTTCAAAAAGTTGATATTGATATCAAATTTTTTGATGTAGGTGGTGGACTTGGAATCTGTTATGATAATGAAACTTTAATTGAACCATATGATTATGCACAAGCTATTTTAGAAACATTACAAGGTCTTGATGTTACTATTTGTATGGAACCTGGTAGATATTTAACAGGAAATGGTGGATATTTTCTTACAAAAGTTTTATATGAAAAAGTAAATGGAGATAAAAGATTTGTAATTGTTGATGGTGCGATGAATGATTTAATACGTCCTAGTCTATATAATGCTTATCATAAAATTGAAGTTTTAACTGATAATGAAGAAAAAAGTAAAGCAAATATTGTGGGACCTGTGTGTGAGAGTGGAGACTTTTTTGCAAAAAATATAGAAGTGCCTAAAACAAAACCAAATGATTTAGTTGTAATTCATAGTGCTGGAGCATATGGATTTGTAATGAGTAGTAATTATAACACCCGTCCAAGACCTGCAGAAGTTGCTATCGTTAATGGAGAAGATAAACTTATTAGAAGAAGAGAAACATTTGAAGATTTAATAGCACTTGAGAAAGATTATTTATAAAAGGCAAAATAATGCTAAATGAACTTAGAAAAGAGATTGATAAAATAGATGAAGAGTTATTAACTCTCTTAAATAAAAGAATGGAGATTGTTAGAAAAGTAGGAGAGTACAAAAACTCTTCAAATGCTCCAATTTATAGACCTGAGCGAGAAAAAGAGATTATTGATAGACTTACTAAATTAAGTGAGTCTCAAAATGGACTTTTAAAAAGAGATGATATTGAAGCTATATTTTTAGAGATATTTTCTACAAGTAGAAATTTAGAAAGAACTGAAAGAGTAGCCTTTTTAGGACCTATTGGGACATTCACTCATCAAGCAGCAGAAAGTAGGTTTGGTGCTACTGGAAAATATTTACCAGTTTTAAATATTGAAGCTGTTTTTAAAAGTGTATCTTTCAAAGAGAGTAAATATGGAGTAGTTCCTATTGAAAACAATACAGAAGGAATTGTAAGTGTTACACTTGATAGTCTAAGAAAATATGATGTAAAAATTGTAAATGAAATTTTTATGGATATTCATCATTCGTTTGCATCTACAGAAGATGATATAACAAAAATAAAAAGAATATATTCTCATCCACAAGCTTATAATCAATGTAAAACATTTTTAGAAGAGCATTCTTTAATAGAAGCTGAATTTATTCCAACAGAATCAACTGCAAAAGCTGCACAATTAGCGAAAGAAGATAAAGAAGCAGGGGCAATTTGTTCACATATTGCAGCAAAATTATATCAATTACCACTTTTATTCGCAAAAATAGAAGATAATGAAGCTAATAGAACAAGATTTATTGTAATAAGTGATTATAAAACTCAGAAAAGTGGAAATGATAAAACTTCTATTATTGCTAAAACATCTCATAAGAGTGGAGCTTTATTTGAATTACTTAAAGAATTTAAAGATGCTAATATTAATTTAACAAAAATAGAATCAAGACCTCTAAAAGATGATAGTTTTCATTCACTTTTTTATATAGATTTTGAAGGTCATATTGATGAAGAAAATGTTGCAAAAATAATAGATAAAGAAAATATAACTTGGCTTGGAAGTTATGTAAAGGGAGAGTAAAATAATTGATAATGAATAATGAAAAATTTATAATTAAAAAATGGAGAAAAAAATGTTTAGTCAAAAATTAGAAAAACTAACGACTTATGAAGCAGGTAAGCCAATTGAGTTGGTTGTTAGAGAATATGGGATTAAGCCAAAAGATATAATCAAACTTGCAAGTAATGAAAATCCTTATGGATGTAGTAAAAAAGTTCAAGAAGAAGTATCAAAAATAGTAGATCAAATGAGCGTTTATCCTGATGATTCTATGTATGAATTAAAAGAAGCACTTTCTAAAAAATTTAGTGTAAATGATAAAAATATAATAATTGGGGCAGGGTCTGATCAAGTTTTAGAATTTGCTATCCATGCAGTGGAGCCTAAAAAAGTTTTGATGGCAAATACAACTTTTGCAATGTATGAAATTTATGCTAAACATATTGGAGCTGAAATTTTAAAAACTGAATCTAATTTTCATAATTTAGATGAATTTAGAGAAAAATTGAGTGACAATCCAGATATTATTTTCCTTTGTCTCCCAAATAATCCAGTAGGGGAATGTTTAGATTGGAACGATGTAGAAAAATTTATACAAGAAGTTGATGAAAATGTATTAATTATTATAGATGGTGCTTATCAAGAATATGCTTCATTTAAAAATAGTAATAAAAAAATAGAGCCAAAAGATATTTTAAAATATAAAAATATTTTATATACAGGAACTTTTAGTAAAGCTTATGGTCTTGGTGGTATGAGAGTAGGATATGGGATTGCAAATGAATATATTATTTCAAATCTATATAAACTTAGACCTCCATTTAATATAACTACTTTATCATTAAAAGCTTCGATTGTTGCACTTAGTGATGAAGAATTTGTAAATGAAAGTATAAAAAATAATTTTATTGAAATGAAAAGATATGAAGAGTTTTGCAAAGAAAAAAATCTAAAATATATTGAAAGTTATACAAATTTTATTACTATTTTTGTAGAAGATTCTACAAAACTTAGCGATAAATTATTAAAAAAGGGTATAATAGTTAGAAATTTAGCAGGATATAAAATGAATGCTATAAGAATAACTATTGGCACAACTAAACAAAATGATAAAGTTTTTGAAATATTAAAAGAAATGGTATAAAATAGATGGATATTAATGCACTTATAAAACAAATCATTGCACTTACAAAAAACTTAAATAAACAACAAAAAATAATTATTGTGGGTACTATTGTTTTTATTGTAGCATTAATATCATTTTTAATTGTTTATAATTCATCTTCTAAAGTAAATGGAGATGATGGATATAGAGTATTATTTGAAAATCTAAAGCCAAGTGATGCAGCTTTAATTGTACAAGATTTGGATAAAAATAAAATTCCTTATAAAATACCAAAAGATGGAGTTATTGAAGTACCAAAAGATAGAGTACAAAAAGTAAGACTTCAAATTGCAGCGTTAGGTCTACCTAAAAATAGTAAAGTTGGTTTTTCTCTTTTTGATAAACAAGAGTTTGGTGCTACAGATTTTGAACAAAATATTAAATATTTAAGAGCAATAGAAGGGGAACTTTCTTCTACAATTGAATCAATTAATGCAGTTAAAAGTGCAAAAGTAAATATAGCAAAACCAAAAGAATCACTGTTTGTATCTCAAAAAGTTCCAGTTACTGCTTCTGTAATGATTGAGCTTAGACCAAATATGGTTTTAAGTCCAAAGCAAGTAATTGGAATAAAGAATTTAGTAGCAGCTGCAATTCCTAGACTTAAGCCAGAAAATGTAAAGATTATAAATCAATATGGAGATTTACTTGGTGAGAATGATGAGTTAACAGCAAATAATGAACTTTTAAAAGCTGAACTTATTTATAAAAAAAGATATGAAAAAGCTTTAGAAGAAAAAATAAAAGATATTTTAGCACCAATTGTAGGTGGATATAATAAGGTGGTTGCAAAAGTCGATGTTGATTTTGACTTTTCAAAAGTAAAAAGTAAAGCAGAAATTTTTTCTCCTGATAATGTAGTTAGAAGTGAACAAACAATGGAAGAAAAAAGAGAAGGTTATTCTCCAAAACAAATTGGAGGGGTTCCAGGGGCGGTGAGTAATATAGGTCCAGTTCAAGGACTTAAATCTGGGCAATTAAAAGATAAATATAATAAATCTACAACAACTACAAATTATGAAATATCTAAAACTATAAAAGATACAACAGAAAATTTTGTTAAAATTAAAAGAATTACCGCAGCAGTAGTAGTTGATGGTAAATATGATATGAAAAAGGATAAAAAAGGAGAAGATAAACTTACTTATGTTCCTTTGTCTAAAAATAATTTAGTTTCAATTACTAATTTAGTGAAAAGTTCTATCGGATTTAATCCTAAAAGAGGAGATGATGTAAGTGTAAGTAATTTTCAATTTAATGTTTCAAATACTACAGAACATACATTAACTCCAGTAAATAAGGTTACTATGATGATTTCCCAATATGTAGGGCCATTTGAGCCTATTTTAAAATATCTTTTTTTAGCAATAATTTTATTTATTTTTTATAAAAAAGTTATTACACCTTTTAGTGAAAAAATGTTAGAAATTAAATCTGAAGAAGAAGATTTTACTAAAAAAGAGATTAATTTTGAAGAAGAAGAAGTTGAAGATACTTATGATAAACTAAAAGAGTTAAAAAGTAAAGTAGAACAACAACTTGGTATTAATAATGAAATTAACCAAGAAGATTTGAAATACGATGTTTTACTTGAAAGAATTAAAGATATGGCAGAAGAAAAGACTGAAGAATTTGCAAGTGTCTTACAATCTTTGCTTAAAGAATCAGAAGAGCATAAAAAGGGGTAATAAATGGCATTGACACCACAACAACAGGCATATTTAGATGAATTAAGTATGGAAGAAAAAATAGCTATTTTACTTCTTCAATTAGGGGAAGATTTAACAGCGCAAATTTTTACATATTTAGATGTAGAAAGTATTACAGAAATATCAAAACATATAGCTACTGCAGGAGCTGTAGATAAAGCAGTAGCCAGTGCAGTTTTGGAAGAATTTTATGTAATTTTTCAATCAAATCAATATATTTCAAGTGGTGGTATGGAATATGCAAAAGAGATTCTTTATAAAGCTCTTGGACCAGAAGAAGCTAAAAAAGTATTAGATAGACTTTCTAAATCACTTCAAAGTGAGCAAAATTTTGGATTCTTAGAAAAAGTTAAACCAGAACAACTTGCAGACTTTATTGTACATGAACATCCTCAAACAATTGCTTTAATTTTAGCTCATATGGACCCAACAAGTGCAGCTGAAACACTTAGTTATTTTAGTGATGACTTAAGGGCTGAAGTATTGATAAGAATGGCTAATCTTGGAGACATTTCTCCTACAATTATTAAAAGAGTTAGTGCTATTTTAGAAAGTAAATTAGAATCTCTTACAAGTTATAAAGTTGAGGTAGGTGGAACAAGATTTGTTGCTGAAATCTTTAATAGATTAGGCCAAAAATCAGCAAAAAGTACACTTTCATATATTGAGCAAGTAAATGATTCCTTGGCAAATCAAATTAAAGAGATGATGTTTACATTTGATGATATTATTAAATTAGATAAAACAGCAATAGTTGAAATTTTAAAAGCTGCAGACAAACAAGATTTAATGATTGCACTTAAAGGAGCAAATGAAGAACTAAAACAAAAATTCTTAGATAATATGTCAAGTAGAGCAGCTGAAGCATTTGTAGAAGAATTACAATTTTTAGGTCCTGTAAAAGTAAAGGATGTAGAAGCAGCACAAAGAAAGATTATAGAAATAGTACAACAACTTGCTGAAGAAGGTAAAGTCTCAGTTGGAGCAGAAGAGGAAGTGATTGAATAATGGGGAAGATTTTAAATGCAGAAGAAGGAAGACATATAGTTGAAAAATATGCATTAAAACCTCTGAAAACAGATGATAATATTACAAAAAATAAAATATCACAAGATGGAGTAGTTGATGCTAAAAATATTCCTGAAAATTTAGAAAATAATTTTACTAATAGTAATACTGAAAATAATAATGAATTAATTGAGAATTTATTAAAAAAAAGTGATGAACTTTCAAGTCAACTTGTAAAAATGCAAATGCAATTTGAAACTCAGCAACAAGAGTTTCAAAAACAATTAGCTGAGGTAAAAGAATTATCATATAAAGATGGATATAACGAAGGGTATAATAAAGCTAAAAGTGAAAATGAAGAAGAAATTAAAGAAAGACTTAGTAAATTAGTTGAATCAATTGATAAAGTAGAAAAAGTTTATCAGGAATATCAAAATAAAGCAGAAAGTATAGAAAAAGAGCTTGTAAGTGTTGCTATGGATATAGCCGAACAAGTAATTGCAAAAGAACTTAGTAAATATTCAAAAGAGATAGCTTTGAATTTGACTAAAGAGCTTATAAATGATATAAAAGAAGCTACAAAAATAGAAATAAAAATAAATTCGCTTGATTATGAATATGTGAAAGAAAATTTACAACTTGAAAAAGTAAAAATTACACCTGATAATGCAATAAGTCCAGGTGGAGTTGTTATTTTAAGCGATAGCGGTAATATTGAAGCAGAAATTCATGATAGATTTAAAACAATAAAAGAAAATATTTTAAAGGGTTAAAGTTTGGATATAAAAAATAAAAATATAGAAGAATTAGAAGAATTATCAAAAGAAATAAGGGAAAAAATTATTGATAGTGTTTCTCAAAATGGAGGACATTTAAGCTCAACTTTAGGAGCAGTTGAATTAATTATAGGAATGCATTATGTTTTTGATGTTGAAAAAGACCCATTTATTTTTGATGTTTCTCATCAGGCTTATGCTCATAAAATGTTAACTGATAGATGGGATAGATTTGACAGACTACGCCAAATTGATGGGATTAGTGGATATACTCGTCCAAGTGAAAGTAAATATGATTATTTTAGTGCGGGACATTCTTCTACTTCTATTTCTGTGGCAGTTGGCGCTGCAAAAGCTATAAAACTAAAAAATGAAGATAGAATACCAGTAGCTTTTATTGGTGATGGAAGTATGAGTGCAGGGATGGCTTATGAAGCTATGAATGAATTAGGGTTTAGAAAATATCCAGCAGTTATTATTTTAAATGATAATGAAATGAGTATAGGCAAGCCAACAGGTGCAATTAGTAAATATTTAACTAAAATGAAAGCTGGTAAATTTTATCAAGGTTTTAAAGATAAATTCAAAGGCTTTTTAGATACTCTCCCACAAGATTTTAAATATGCAGCTAAAAAGTTTGAGGAAATGTTTGCTATAAATGGAATTATTTTTGAAGAGATGGGACTTGAATATATTGGACCAATTGATGGACATAATCTAAAAGAAATAATTGAAACTTTACAAATAGCAAAAGAGTTAAAAAAGCCTGTTGTAGTTCATGCAAAAACAATTAAAGGAAAAGGGTATAAACAAGCAGAGGGACATTTTGAGCATTGGCATGGAGTAGCTCCATTTGATAAAGAAACTTGTAAACCTTTGAAGCCTTCTGGAATGAGTGCTACAAAAGTATTTAGTGATTATTTACTTAAAAAATCAGATGAAAATGAAAAAATAGTAGGAGTAACTGCTGCTATGCCAAGTGGAACAGGAATGAAATCACTTATGGAAAAATATCCTGATAGATTTTGGGATGTAGCAATTGCAGAACAACATGCAGTTACTTCTATGGCTCCACTTGCAAAAGAAGGATTTCGTCCTTTTGTCGCTATTTATTCTACATTTTTACAAAGAGGATATGACCAAATTATACACGATGTTTGTATTGATAAGCATCCTGTCATTTTTGCAATTGATAGAGCAGGGCTTGTAGGACAAGATGGAGAGACTCATCAAGGACTTTTTGATATTGGATTTCTAAAAATTATTCCAAATATTACAATTTTTGCTCCAAGATGTTTTAAAACACTTGAATATGCTATAGATTTTGCTATTAGTTACACTAAAAATGCAACAGCCTTTCGTTATCCAAGAGGAGCTTTTTATGAAGTAGAAGCCAAGCCGACTTCATTTGAATATGGAAAAGGCGAAATATTAAAAGAGAGTAATAATATTATGTTAATAGGTTATGGAAATGGAGTTGGAAGAGCTTGGCAAGTTAATAAACTTTTAAAAAAAGATGGAATCGAAGTAGGAGTAATTGATTTAAGATTTATTAAACCATTAGATGAAGAACTTCTTAAAAGTATCCAAGCAAAAACTATTTTTGTATTTAGTGATAGTACTAAAATAGGAGGGGTTGGAGAAACTTTAGAAGCGTTTTATGTTGAAAACAAAATAGAAAAAGATATTATTTCATTTGAAATAGAAGATAAATTCATTCCACACGGTCAAACAAAAGATATTGAAAAAATGTTAAAAATTGATGTCGAAAGTTTAGCACAGAGGGTTAAAGAAAAAATAAAATTGTAATTCTTAAACAGAATTAGTATAATTTCAAAAAACTTTAAAGGAATTAAATGTTAAGATTCGCACCAAGTCCAACAGGTGATATGCATATAGGAAATTTAAGAGTAGCTTTATTTAATTATATTGTAGCGAAACAAAGAAATGAAAAACTTTTGATAAGAATTGAAGATACGGATAATGAGAGAAATATTGAAGGAAAAGATAAAGCAATTTTAGATATTTTAAATGCTTTCAATATAAAATATGACCAAGTTGTTTATCAAAGTAGTAATTTCAAAACTCATTGGAAATTTGCAACTGATTTATTAACTCATAAAAAAGCATTTGTTTGTTTTTGTACTCCTGAAGATATTGAAAAAGAGAGAATAAAAGCAAGCGAAGAGAAAAGACCTTATAGATATTCAGGAAAATGTGAAAATTTAACTGATGTTGAAGTTTTAGAAAGAGAAGATGAATCCTTTGTAGTTAGACTAAAAAAACCAAAAGAAGCAATTGAATTTGATGATTATGTAAAGGGGCATTTGAAATTTGAGCCTTTTGATGTAGATAGTTTTGTAATTTTAAGACAAAATAAAATTCCTACTTATAATTTTGCTTGTGCTATTGATGATATGCTTTATGATATTTCTTTAATCATAAGAGGGGAAGATCATTTAAGTAATACTCCAAAACAAATAGCAATTCAAAAAGCAGTTGGATATAATAAAAATTTAGAATACGCTCATCTTCCTATTATTTTAAATAGTGAAGGTAAAAAAATGAGTAAAAGAGATGAGGCTTCAAGTGTTTTATGGCTTTTAGAAGAAGGATTTTTACCAGAAGCGATTGCAAATTATTTAGTTTTACTTGGAAATAAAACTCCAAAAGAGATTTTTACTCTTGAAGAAGCAATAGAATTTTTTGATTTGAAAAAACTTTCAAAAGCACCAGCTAAATTTGATATTGATAAACTTAGATTTATAAATAGAGAACATTTAAAAAATATTGATGATTTATCATCTTTACTTCAAATTCATAAATCACTTAATAATTTAGCAAAAGTTTATTTAGAAGAAGCATCAACTCTGAAAGAATTAAAATCTAAGATTGATGAAGTTTTAACAAAAAGAACTTTAAATGAAGAGTGGCAAGAAGAGATAGAACTTATCAAAAATGAGATTTTAAACAGTGATTTAGAAGAAGATTATAATGATTTTAAAAATAGAATTTCAAAAAATACAAATTTAAAAGGAAAAAAACTTTTTATACCTTTAAGATTGCTTTTAACAAATCAAAGTCATGGACCAAATATTAGTGATATTTATCCAGCTATTAAAGATATTTTAAAAGATTTGATTAAATAAAAGGAGAAATTATGTCAAGTTGCGAATTACCAAGTGCAGGAAAAAGAGACGAAAAATTATGTAAAATGTTAGCAGATACAAAAGTTATGGCGGTGGTAGGGCTTTCTCCAAAAGCTCATAGAGATAGTAATATTGTAGCTAAATATTTTCAAGATAAAGGAGTAAAAATTATTCCAATTTATCCAAGAGAAGAGACTATTTTAGGGGAAAAAGTTTATAGAAGTTTAGATGAGATCCCTGAAAAAGTTGATATGGTAGTAGTTTTTAGAAAAGGCACTGATACTCCTCCAATTGCGAAAAAAGCGGTAGAAATTGGGGCTAAGTATTTTTGGATGCAAGAGACTGTAATAAATGATGAAGCAGTTAAAATTGCTGAAGATGGTGGACTTGAAGCTGTTCAAGATAAATGCACAATGGTTGAAGATAAAAGATGCCAAAATGCTTAATTTAGAATCTGTAAAAAAGGCACAAAAAAATATAAGCAACGTTGTTGTAAAAACTCCTTTTGCTTATGCACCAGTTTTATCTCAAATGATAGGTAATGAAATTTATCTAAAAAAAGAGAATCTTCAACATACAGGTTCTTTCAAACTCAGAGGGGCTTTTAATAAAATAGCAACTTTAAGTGAAGAAGAAAAATCAAAAGGGGTAATAGCTGCAAGTGCGGGAAATCACGCTCAAGGTGTTGCATATAGTGCGAGTTATTTTAATATTCCTTCAACAATTGTAATGCCAGAAGCCACTCCTATGACGAAAGTTAGTGGTGTTAAAAGTCATGGCGGAGAAGTTATTTTAGCTGGAAATAATTATGATGAAGCTTATGCTCACGCGGTAAAATTGGCTGAAGAAAAAGGACTTACTTTTATTCATCCATTTGCTGATTATGAAGTAATGGCAGGTCAAGGTGTAATTGCACTTGAGATGTTGGAAGAACAACCAGATTTGGAAGTTATTATAGTTCCTATCGGTGGTGGTGGTCTTATTAGTGGGGTAGCCACTGCTGCTAAAGCTATAAATCAAAATATCAAAGTTATTGGAGTTGTTTCAAGTGGAGCGCCTGCTATGTATAACTCATATAAAAGTGGAATCATACAAGATTCTACAAGTGTAAAAACAATAGCTGATGGGATAGCAGTTCGTGATACAAATCCTAAAACATTTGAAATAATTAAAAATATTGTAGATGATATTGTTATGGTAGATGATGAAGAAATAGCAAATGCTATTCTTTATTTGATGGAAAAACAAAAAATTGTAGTAGAAGGTGCTGGGGCTGTAGGAGTTGCTGCACTTATGCATCATAAAATCAAATTTAATTCGCCTAAAAAAGTTGGAGTTGTTGTAAGTGGTGGAAATATTGATGTCACAATGGTAAATATTATTATTGAAAAAGGGCTTATTAAATCTCATAGAAAAATGAAACTTATTGTAACTTTAATAGATAAGCCTGGAAGTTTAATGAAACTCACTGAAATATTAAAAGATACAAAAGCAAATATTGTTCAAATTGGTTATGATAGAACTGATGTAAATTTATCATTTGGTGATGCAAATGTTTCTGTAGCACTTGAAACAAGAGGAGAAGAGCATCAAGAAGAGATAAAAAAAGCATTATATAAAAATGGATTTAGATTTGTAGTTGAATGAACATAATTGATAATTAAAAATGGAGAATTGATAATTAGAAATATAGGATTTTTGATATAATTAGAAATATAAAATAAAGGAGAATATTTTGAATAAATATTATGAAACAGTTATAGGTTTAGAAGTACATGTACAATTAAATACAAAAAGTAAATTATTTTGTTCTTGTCCTACAAGTTTTGGAGATGATGCTAATATTCACACTTGTCCAGTATGTTTGGCACTTCCAGGGGCATTGCCTGTTATGAATAAAGAAGCTATGAAAAAAGCAGTTATGTTTGGAAAAGCAATAAATGCCCAAATTAACAGAAAATCTATTTTTGCAAGAAAAAACTATTTTTATCCAGATTTACCAACAGGTTATCAAATCTCTCAATTTGAAATTCCAATTGTTGGAAAAGGTGAATTGGTAATTGACTTTGAAGATGGAAGTAAAAAAACTATTGGTGTAACAAGAGCGCATTTAGAGATGGATGCTGGTAAAAATATGCATGAAGGTCCTGTTTCAAAAGTTGATTTAAATAGAGCAAGTACTCCACTTTTAGAAATAGTTAGTGAGCCTGATATGAGAAGTAGCGAAGAAGCTATTCTTTATCTTAAAAAACTTCACGCAATTGTAAGATATATCGGAATTAGTGATGCAAATATGCAAGAAGGTAGTTTTAGATGTGATGCAAATGTTTCAATTAGACCAAAAGGTCAAGAAGAGTTTGGAACAAGAGTTGAAATCAAAAATTTAAATTCATTTAGACATATTGCAAAAGCTATCGAATATGAAGTAGAAAGACAAATTGAAGCTTATGAAGATGGAACTTATGAAGATGAAGTTTATCTTGAAACAAGACTTTTTGATGTAAATAAAGGTGTTACTAAATCTATGAGAGGTAAAGAAGATAGTGCTGATTATAGATATTTTCCGGATCCAGATTTATTACCACTTGAAATTGATGATGAGACTATGGCTGTTGAAATTCCAGAACTTCCAGATGAGAAAAAAGAGAGATTTATGAAAGAGTATGGAATAAAAGAGTATGATGCTTTAGTTTTAACAAGTGATTTAGAAATGGCTAAGTTTTATGAAGAAGTTGTGGCTTGTAAAGTTAGTGGTAAAAATGCAGTAAATTATTTAACTACTGAATTACTTGGAAGACTAAAAAAAGCAGGAATTTTTGATATTACAAAATCTCCAATTAGTGCTAAAACATTAGGAAAAGTTATTGCAAGAGTTGAAGATGGAACAATTAATGGAAAAGGTGCAAAAGATTTACTTGATTTACTTATGGAAGAAGTTATTGAAGTTGATAATGCAATTGAAAAACTTGGAATTAAACAAATGAATGATGAAGGTGCATTAATTGCTATTATTGATGAAATTTTAACTAAAAACAGTGATAAAGTAGAAGAATATAAAGCAGGAAAAGATAAACTATTTGGATTCTTTGTAGGTCAAGTAATGAAAGCTACAAAAGGTAGTGCAAATCCTGCAAGTGTAAATAAAATTTTAAAAGAGAAGCTTTCTTGATTGCAAAATTCTTAATTTTTATAGCTAGGTATTTAAATTCAAGTGAAAGATATAAAAAAACTAAAAGGTTTTTTTATAATCTTTTAGAAAATAATTCTTATAAATATAAAAAAGTTTTTGATTCATTTATGATTTTTATGGTTTTAAGTAGTGTTTTTGTACTTCTTTATGATGTAAAAAATCAATTAGGAAAATTTCTTTATATTTATGATGTCTATGTAGTCACTACTATTTTTATTATTGAATATTTATTAAGATTATGGATTTATAATGATAATCGAGAGATTATTTTAAATGAACTTGAAGAGTCTACATTTTTAAATAGAAAATTTAATACTAAAAAAGTATGTTTTGAGATTTTAAAGAAAAAATTTGATTATATAAAAAGTCCATTTGCTATTATTGATTTATTAGCTATATTACCAGTATTTAGAGCTTTTAGAATTTTAAGAATATTTATGTTATTTAGACTTTTTAAAGTATTAAGATATACACAAAGTATAAATAAGTTTCTTTCAATTGTAACTACGAAAAAATTTGAAATTTTAACCCTCCTTATGTTAGTTGGTTTTATTGTTTTTATTGGTGGGGCTATTATTTATGTTTTTGAATATGGGAAAAATCCTAATATTCATAACTTTTTTGATGCTCTTTATTGGAGTTTAGTAACAATTTCTACTGTTGGTTTTGGAGATATTTCCCCTGTAACTTATCAAGGTAGAGTATTAACTATGTTTTTGATTTTGGCAGGGGTTGCTTTTATATCTTTTACAACTTCAATTATTGCATCTGCTTTTGAAGAGAGATTACAAGAGATGAAATTAAATAGAATTGAAACAGAAGCTCACAAATTAAAAGAGTTTTATTTAATTTGTGGATATTCTAAGATTACAGAATTAGTTGCCGAAAATTTTAAAAAAAATAGAGAAAAATTTATTATAGTTGATACTGATGAAGAAAAAATTTTAGAAGCAAATAATAAAGGATTTTTGGCTTTAAAAGCAGATATTACAAAAAAAGATATTTTAGAATTATTTGACTTTAAAAATGTTAAATATATAATGATTTTAACAAATAATGATATTATCAATACTTTTTTAACTCTTTCTTTGCATTCATATGCACCAAGAACAAAAATGATAGCCATTGCAAATGATGAAAGAAATAGAGAAAAAATAAAAAAAGCTGGTGCAAATATAGTTTTGAATCCTACAAAAGCATTTTCTTTATTAGTTAGAGAATATATTGGTAATCCTGTATCATTTGAAGTTATTACTACAATTTTTGAAAATAATACTAAAACTGGTGTTGATGAAATTGAAGTTTTAGAAAATTCTTATTTAGAAAATAAATTTATAGGAGAAATAGAATTAAAAAATTATAAATTAATTTTAATTGGAATAGTTAAGACAAATAAAAGTGAACATTATTCTCACACAATAGAGGTAAAAAATAAATATTTTTATTTCAATCCTGATTCAGATGTTATACTTGAAAAAGGGGATGTTTTATTGGTAATAGGGGATAATAGAAGTATAAAATATTTTAAATATAATTATGTAGAGAAACCAATATGATAAAAAAGATACTTTTTGGATATGGAAAAAATGGTAAAGCTGTAGCATATGAACTTGATAAAAAAGATTTTATTATTGTAGTATTTAATGAAGAAGAAAAAAAAGATGCTGAAAATGATGGATATTTAAATATTGAGTTATTATCTACTGAAATATTAGATGAAGAGTTAATTGATATAGGTATAAAAGATGCTGAAATTGCAATATGTGCTTTGGAGAATGAAGCAAGAAACCTATTTTTAAGTTTAAGTATTAGAAATTTAAACCAAAATGTCAAAATTATTGCAAAATCAGAGGATAAAGAGTACATTCATCGATATAGACTTGCTGGGGTAAATAAAATTATTTCTCCATTCGATATTGTAGCTAAAAGAATAGATACTATGATAAAAAAGCCAGTAACAATCGATATAATTCATTCTATAGTTTTTGAAGATTCAGATTTGTATTTTTCTCAAATTGATATTATTGATGCTTCATTTTTAGACGGAAAAAGACTTAGTGAAATAGAATTAGATAAAGAATATAATTTAGTAATAGTTGGAATTATAGATAAAGAAAAAAGTAATAAATTACAATTTGTAGGTAATTATGACCATAAACTTGATGGAGGAGATGTATTAGTTGTAATTGGCCCTTCTAGCGAAATAGAAAGAATAAAAAACGAAATGGAGGAATCTACAAAATGGCACTCTCAGTAATCGGAGCAGGTAAATGGGGAGAAGCATTATTTAATGCTTTTAAAATAGATAATAAAGTAAAAATTACTTCAAGAACTAAAAGAAAAATTGAGGGGTTCGTAAATTTAGATGAAGCTTTAAAAAGTGAATATTTAGTGATTTCCGTTGCTACACAAAGTCTAAAAGAATTTCTTAAAAAAATAGATTTAAAAAATAAAAAAATTTTAGTTGCTTCAAAAGGGATTGATAAAGAAAATTTTAAATTTATAAATGAAATTTATGAAGAGTATGTAAGTAAAGAAAATTTAGCTTATATTGGGGGACCAAGTTTTGCAAAAGAAGTAATGGAAAAAAAACCAACTGCTCTTGTAATTGCAAGTTATAATATTAGTTTAGCAAAGAAATTTAGTGAATTTTTTCCAGATTTTATAAAAACTTATATTAGTAAGGATGTAATGGGAGTTGAGGTTGCTGGGGCTTATAAAAATGTAATTGCTATTGCAAGTGGAATCTGTGAAGGACTTAATTTAGGAAATAATGCAAAAGCATCTCTTTTAGCAAGGGGACTTGTTGAAATGGATAGATTTAGTTCAGTTTTTGGTGGAGAAAGAGAAACTATTTTGGGACTTGCTGGGAGTGGAGATCTGTTTTTAACTGCAAATAGTGTGTTATCAAGAAATTATAGAGTAGGGCTTGGGCTTGCAAAAGGTAAAAAATTAGATATTATTTTAGACGAATTGGGTGAGGTTGCAGAAGGTGTATGGACAAGCGAAGCTATTTATAAACTAAGTAAAAAATTTAGCATTTATACTCCAATAGCAGATGAGGTTTATCATATATTAAACGGGAAAGATATAAATAAAAGTTTAAGGGATTTATTGAAATGAGATTAGATAAATATTTAATGCAAAATGGTTATTTTGAAAGTAGAAATAAAGCAGATGAAGCTATTAAAAATGAAAAAGTTAGAATTAATGGAGATGTAGTTAAAAAATCATCTTATAAAGTAAATGAAAATGATAAAATAGAAGTTTTAGGTGAAACTTTTGTAAGTCGGGCTGCTTGGAAATTAAAAAATTATATTGATAAATATAATATAGATGTTCAAGATAAAATAGCCCTTGATATTGGAAGTAGTACGGGTGGTTTTAGTGAAGTTTTACTTTTAAATGGAGTTAAAAAAGTTGTTTGTGTTGATGTAGGTAAAAATCAATTACATTCTAAAATTAGAGATGATGAAAAAAGTGAAGTTTATGAGGAAACAGATATTAGAGAATTTCAGTATCCTGAGAAATTTGATATTATTGTAAGTGATGTTAGTTTTATATCACTTCTTAAAATTATAGAAAAAATCAATGCTTTTGCAAAAGAAGATATTATTTTACTTTTTAAACCTCAATTTGAAGTAGGAAGAAATGTAAAAAGAGATAAAAAAGGTGTAGTTATTGATGAAAGAGCAATTTTTTCTGCTTTAGAAAATTTTAAATTACAATGTGAGTTTTTAGGTTGGGACTTAATTAGAGAAGAAGAAAGTTCAATTTTAGGAAAAGAAGGGAATAAAGAATATATTTTACACTTTAAAGGAAATAAAAAATGATGAATTTAATTTTATTAATTATAGCAATTTTTATTGCATATAAAGTTTATGAAAATATAAATAAATTTGGATGTAAATGCGAAAATTGTGGTAAAAATATCAAATGTGATGATGAATTTTGTATTTATTGTGGTGCACCAAATAAGCATAAAGAAGCTTATATGGATAATGAAAATAAAACTGAAAATAGTAGTTTTAATTATAAAGCGTATGAATCACCTAAAGAAGAGAAAAAGCATTATAACTATTATGAGGTATTGGATGATTTAGATGGTGTAATAGTTTCTCTTATGGCAAAAGTTGCAAAAGATAACGGAGTTGTTAGTAGTGAAGAAGCAAAATATATTTCTGAAAGATATTTAGAACTTGCAAAATTGACACATAAAACTCCTGATGTTATTGATATTTATGAAGAGATTTTTAATCGTGAGAAAGATAGAAAAGATAATATAAAAGAAATTGCTAATAAATTAAAAGATTTAGATGAATCTGCAAAAGCTTATGTTTTAAAAGTTTTAACTGAACTTGCTGGAATTGATGGAGAAAATGAAATTTTAAAAGAGATTAAAGAAGCTATGAAATTTGAAACAAAAGCTTCAAATAGTTATTATGAAATTTTAAATTCAAAACCAACAGATGATTGGGAAACTATAAAGAAAAATTATAGAGAATTAGTAAAACAATATCATTATGATAAGCTAGCTAGTAAAAATTTACCAAAAGATATGCTTGATTATGCTGAGCAACGCCTAAAAGAGATAAATGAAGCTTATGATGCTTTGAAGAAGTTAAAAGAAAAATAATTTATATATTGATAGAATTTTAAAGAGTTTTTAGAAACTCAAAAATTCCTTTAATTACATCTTTTGGAGTTGGAGGGCAACCTTCGATAAAATAATCTATTTTAAAAGGCACATCTGCTTTTATTGCATAAGTTTTTTCAAAAACACTTAAATCTTTTATACAATCACCCACACCAATTACCCATTTGGGTTCTGGGATTTGATTATAAGCATCGACTACGTGGTGATACATATTTGCAGTAACTACTCCGCTTAAAAGCATAACATCAGCGTGTCTTGGAGATGCTACAAAGTGAATACCAAGTCTTTCTAAATTATAATAAGGATTGCTTAAAGCATTACATTCAGCCTCACAAGCATTGCAACTTCCACTATCAACCATCCTAATAGCTAAGCTTCCTGCAAAATTCTTTTTGATTTTATCTTTTATATTTTTTTGAATTTCATTTAATTCTTTATCAAATTCTAAATTTTCTGTAATTATTCCAGTTTTTACTCTTTTTTCCCAAAATTTTAACATTTTCTATCCTTATAAATCATTTCCAGCGTAGCTTAAATCAAAACTTTTATTTATTAGTGGAAAATCGGCTATAATATCTTTATAAATTGTTGTATGAAAAGCTTGCCAATTAATATGACTTGCATCACGAACATAAAATCTATCAATAATTCCATCTTTTATTTTCATAAACATAAAAAGCTCACCAATACTACTTTCTACAAAACTCGTATATTCTCCATCTTTAAACTTACTAAATTTAATAGTTTCATTTTCAGAAGTTTTAAAATTTTTTATTATTTCTATAGAATTTAAAATTTCTTTTATTCTAAGTTTAAATCTTGCTGCTACATCTCCTTTTTTTTCCGTTTGCAAAATAAAACCAAAGTTTTTATACCATTCATTGTTTCTTCTATCAATTTCTAATCCACTTGCTCTCGCTCCAACTCCTACAACAGAATATTTTACGGCTTTATCAATAGTTAAAATTCCTGTAGTATCAAGTCTATCCCAAATTGATGGAATATCAAAAATCCAATCTCTAAAATAAATAATTTCTTGTTCTAAATAATCAACAAATTCAATTAATTCTTTATAATCAATTTCTATATTTTCTTTAATTGCTCCAAATCCAAAACGATGGTTTGTAATTCTTGCTAAAATTCTTCTTGTTTCTTCTGCTAATTTTGAACCATAAGCAAGTGCAGCACCAAAACCTGCATCATTCGGAATAAATCCTATGTTTGTTAAATGGTGAATAATCCTTTCTACTTCTAAAAGGGTAGCATATTTTTGTTTCAGAGATTTTGGAATTTCTATTTCACAAGATTCAGATAATATTTCAAAAAGTGCGATTTGATAAGCAATAGATTCATTTCCACTAATTCTTTCTACAATCTTTTTAATTTCAAGAGGATTTTTATTTTCACACATTTTTTCTATTGCACGATATTTATAAAAATGTCTTACTTCAAGATGAAGCATTCTTTCACCTGCTTGTGAAAATTGGAAATGTCCTGGTTCAATAATTCCTGCGTGAATTGGTCCAACTGGAACTGTATAAACATTATCACCTGCAATCTCTTCATATTTATAAGGAATAAAATCGCTAAGTTCAATCTCTTTTTGAGTAAAATCTTTTCTTAAAGGATAAATATCTTTTGGAAATCTTTCGTGTTTGATAGTTGGTCTATTATCAAAACTATCAATAAAATTTATTCCAAATTCATCTCTTATTTTTCTCTCCATCCAAATAGCAGCTGGATAATCTTTTGTAATAGTTTCTATTTCAGGGTTTTTTTTATCAATTTGATGTTTTATTATTTTTCCTTCAAAAACATCTTGAATTTCAAAAACATCTCCTAAATCTAATGCAAATCTTGTTATAAATCTTCTCATTTTAATCCTTTTGCTATTATATCAATATAATCAAATCCAAAAAGTAGGGCCACTAATGATACAAAAAATAAAATAAGCATAATTTTTTCACTTAAATATACTTTTTTTTCTCTGTTATTATCATTTTCATATAATCCTTCTTGATAAACATTTACAAATTTGTAGAAAATTATGCTTAGTAAAATTAAGATAAAAACAATTCCAACTATCATTAAAATAAAATAATCTGAATGTTTAGCAATGTTTATCATTGATTTAAATCCAAATATTTCACTAAAAAACATAGGACTTGGTGGAAGAGATACAACTCCAAGTAATAATGCAGATATTATTAAACTTACATATTTTGGATTTATATTTTTTAAAACACCTTTGAAATTAAATTTACCATTTTGTTCTAAAATACCAGTTGATAAAAATAAACCTGGTTTAAAAAGTGCATGTGCGGCAAAATGTAAAAGAGCTGCAAAATATCCACCACTAACCCAAAATAATGAAATTAGTGTCATATGTTCAATTCCTGAAAGTGAGAAAAGTCTTATAAAATCTTTTGCTTTATAGATTAAAAAACTTACCATAAATAGAGTAAAAAGTGCATAAGTATAAACAAATCCAATTAAATGAGAATAATTAATTTGCATCTCAATTTGAGAAAATCTAAAAAATCCTAAAATAATAGCAGATTCTAAAATTCCACTAAATAATGCCCCTACTGGATAAATTGCACTTCTTTCAATATCTGCAAGCCACAAATTCATAGGAAAAAATCCCATTTTTACAAAAAGTCCAGTAATAGCAATAAAAAATCCTAATTCAAATAAAAAGTGATTGATGTGAGCTGTATTTTGTGAAAGTGCTAAAAAGTTCATAGCGTTTGCACCAAGTATTTCTTTGGCACTTCCATACATTAAGATAATTCCAAACAGAACTAAGGCAATAGCAATAGCACCAATAATTAAATATTTCCACGCTTCTTTATGCGCATTTGGTGTAGGTTTTACTTTTATCATATAAACAGTTGAAAGTGTTGCAAACTCAAGCCCAATCCAAAAAAGTCCCATATTGTTTGCTAAAATTGAAATAGTTAAACCAAGCCAAAAAACACTAAAGAATCTATAAAATCTTTTTATATTTTTTTCTTTTAAAGGTATTCTTTTTGGAAGACTTATCATTGTAATACTTACACCAATCCCAACAATTGAAGAAATTAGCATTATAAAAGAGTTTAATTTATCTACCATAAAATAATCATTATTAAATGGATGAAAAATAATCCAAACAGATGGTATTATTACACTTGTGGCAATTATACTCATTAAAATTCTATTGATTTTTGTATAACTTAATAAAAATATTAAAATAGGTGGTATAAAAATTAGATTCATATAGTTTCTCCTTCATTTTTAAACAATAGATTTATGATTATGATTAACATCATTAAATCTACAAATATACCAAGTTCAATTAACATTGGCATCCCTTCAACAGCACTGATTCCTAATAAAAACAGACTATTTTCAACAAATAAAAATCCTACAATTCTTGCAGATATATTTTGTTGTTCTATTATTAAAAGTAGTGATAAAAATAGACTACTAATTGCAATTGCAACATAATTACTATTTCCTCCAAAAGAGTCAAGCATAGGTGAAATTAAATAAAAAGTAAATACTAAAATTATAGGAACTATAATAATTGAATATTGAATAGTTAAACTTGGAGGAGCTTTTCTATCTATATCAAATTTTTTTGTTATATATTTTAAAATATATGGAATTAATAAAAATTTAATAACTATTGTAATAATTCCCGTAGTTATCATAGCTTTATCTGTAATTTCAAGTCCTAAAATTATGGCGATACTTCCAAGCATTAAAGAGTTTAGAGCATACCAAAAGAAAAGTTTATAAAGTCTTGTAGTAAGTAAAGCTGAAATTAAAATAGCTATAAAAAAGCCAATAAGTGCATTTATCATTGATTTCCCCCTAAAATATAGAATGTAACTAAACTTAAAAATCCAAAAATTATAGCAATTCCAAGTAAATTAGGAACTTTAAAAAGTCTAAGTTTTGCACCATTTACCTCAACTAACGCAACTGCTAATGCAACAAAGAATAATTTTAAAATAAAAATTGTTACTGCTAAACACCAGCATAAGTCAGCTCCAAAAGGAATAAAAAGAGTTACAAAAATTGAAGCAAAAATAATAAATTTTAAACTTCCTGCAAGTTCAATTAGAGCTAAATTTGCACCTGTTACATCTAAAATCATAGCTTCATGAACCATTGTAAGCTCTAAGTGAGTTTCTGGATTATCTATTGGAATCCTTCCATTTTCTGCAATTAATAAAATAAAAAAACTAATACCTGCCAAAATAAAACTTGCACTATGTTCTAATGGAAAATTATTTGCTAAATTTAAAGCACTTGCTCCAATATTGATATTTTGTCCAATTAAAGAAACTGAAAAAATTGTTAGTATCATTGCTGGTTCTACCAAAGCAGAAATAAAAGATTCTCTACTTGCTCCAATTCCTCCAAAACTACTTGCACTATCAAGTCCAATCAACATTAAAAAAAATGTTGAAAGACTTAAAAGTCCTGTAATTGTAAAAGCATCCATAAAAGATATATAAAAACTTCCTGAAAAAATAGGAGGAAGTAAAAAAACAACTAAAACAATAGGAGATAAAATTAAAAATGGTGCTATTCTTGAAATTGATGAGGTTTCTTTTGAATAAATTATTTCTTTATTAAATAACTTTTTTAAGTCTAGATATGGTTGAAATGGTGAAATTGGTTTCTTAAATAACAAAAACATTTTAATACTTTTTATTAGCCCTGTTAAAAATGGAGCAATTATAAAAATAAGAAGAGTTGTTAAAATATATTGAATCATTTTTTATCTCCTATTATAATAATTTTGATAAATATAGACATTACTGTAAATTCAAGTAAAATACTTCCCCAACTACTTTGATGAGCAAAAACTCTATAGCTAAATAGAACAGTTGCTAATAAAATAAAGATTAAAGAAGCATATTTTTCTTTTTCAAAATTACTCCATTTGTAAATAATATCACTTATTTTATCTACTAAAAGTTTTGTATTATCATATAAAGATTTTTCAAATAGAGGTTTTACATGTACTTCAAAAAGTGAATCGCTAAATTTAGTTTTATGTCCTGCTAATGTAGTTTTATGAGAATGAACTTCTGGTTTATAAAGCCATTCAAAGAATCTTCTAATAGGTCCACCAAATCCTGTGGCTGTATATTGACTTCTTGAATTTGTATTATATCCACAAGCCCAAGTGTGATAGATTCTCTCTTTTAAATTTAGAGATTTATAAACATATACTATTAGTGCCGTAATTACAATAAGTGCTCCTAAAAGTAAAAGTGGAGCAACTGCACCACCATTTAATGAGTGCATCACAAAATAATTTGGAAATAGTTTTGAATAAATATCAACTATAGGTAAAGATACATTTATCAAATGAATAATATTTGGTAAAAATAACATAAGAGATATAACAACACCTCCCATTAAAATTTGTCCAATTAACATAAGCTTATTAACTTCTTTAGCATGTTTTGCATTTGAGCTTCTCTCAAGTCCCAAAAATGTTATACCAAATGCTTTTACAAAACAAGCTATTGCAAGTCCTCCAGTTAAAGCAAGAGCAAATATTGCAAAAGGAAAAGCAAGTTTTAAAATAATATCATCAACACTATGTGAACTTAACATACTTTGAAAAATCATCCATTCACTCAAAAATCCATTGGTTGGTGGAAGTGCTGAAATAGAAATAGCTGCTATCAAAAATAGATAAGCAGTAACTGGCATAGTTTTAATAAGTCCACCATAGCTTTCCATATTTTTTGTATGTGTTTGATGTAGAACTGAACCTGCACTCATAAAAAGTAAGGCTTTGAAACTCATATGGTTAAATGTATGATAAACTGCAGCAATAAAACCAAAAGCGGCAAGTGTGTAAAGATGTAAATTAGTAAAAATCATACCAACACCAATACCAATTAAAATAATTCCAATATTTTCAATAGAGTGATTTGCAAGGAGTGCTTTTATATCATGTTCTGCAAGTGCGTATAAAACTCCTATTAAACTTGATAATGCACCAATAGTTAAAATAATAACTCCCCATTCAAGTTGCCAATTTGGTAAAATAAATATAAATCTTAAAAAGGCATAAATTGCAACTTTTAACATAACTCCACTCATAAGTGCAGAAACTGGACTCGGTGCTTCTGGATGAGCATAAGGAAGCCATACATGAAAAGGAACAGCTCCAGCTTTACTTAAAAATCCAATTGTAATTAAAGCAAATAATAGAGTAGGGTATTTAAAGTTATTTGCTAATTCTTTCATATCATTAAATGATGCAAATGCGTTATCAGGTGAAAGTATTAAGAAAAATAGTAAAATAAATACAAAACCAAAATGGGTCATAAAAAAGTAAAATCGTGCAGATTTAATTGCTTTTTCTGTTGGTTCTGTAAGAATTAATTGCCAAGAAGTTAAACTCATAATTTCCCAAAAAAATAAAAATACAACAACTTCATTTGAGATAACAACTCCAATCATTGAAATAATAAATGTAAAATAGTGGATTAAAAAGTGTGTTTTTCTTTTTATATGTGATAAATATCCACTTGCATAAAATAGATTTGGAATTGCACCAAGTAAGATTAAAAAAACAAACAACAACGAAAGGGAATCAAAATTAAACATAGTTAGCAACCTTTTGTGATATTCGATAAGCTCCAAAGAGTTTAAGGTTAGTTTAAGTTTAAAAACTTATGCCGAATTATAACTCTTTTTTCTTAATAATAACTTAAATAATATATAAAACAATTATCTGTTTAACTTTTAGTAACAATTTAAATTTATGATATAATTGCGTCAAAAAAACTATTTTTAAGGAGATAATTTGGAATTTGAATATTATGAAATTTTAGAAGTATCAAAAACAGCGACAAAAGCAGAAATAAAAAAAGCATATAGAAAAAAAGCAATGAAATACCATCCAGATAGAAATCCTGGTGATAAAGAAGCTGAAGAAATGTTTAAAAAAATAAATGAAGCCTATCAAGTTTTAAGCGATGATAAAAAAAGAGCAATTTATGATAAATATGGGAAAGCTGGACTTGATGGACAAATGGGTGGAAGTAGTAGTGGATTTGGAGGTTTTGGTGGATTTGAAGATATTTTTGAAGAAATGTTTGGATTTGGTGGAAGAAGAGAAAAAAGAAAAGAAACTCCATATAATTTAGATATTTTAATAGAAGTTGAACTTGAATTTAAAGAAGCGGTTTTTGGTGTAAAAAAAGAAGAAGAGTATGAATATTATACTATTTGTAAATCTTGTAATGGAACAGGAGCAAAAAAATCACATACATGTCCTACTTGCTCAGGTGCAGGTCAAGTATTTATGAGCCATGGATTTATGAAAGTTGCTCAAACTTGTCCAACTTGCCAAGGTAGTGGAATCATCATAGATGAAGAGTGTGATGAATGTAAAGGTAGTGGATATAAAATAAACAAAGATAAAATAGAACTTGACATACCAGCAGGTGTAGATGATGGTATGAGAATGAGAATACCAAATAAAGGTAATGAAGATTTTGATGGAAGAAGAGGGGATTTATATATTCATATTACAGTAAAAGAAGATAAAATTTTCAAAAGAAATGGTGATGATATTTTCGTTGAGGTACCTATTTTCTTTACAAGTGCTATTTTAGGGGATAAAATAAAAATACCTACTTTAACAGGTGAAAAAGAGCTTGAAATCAAACCTCATACAAAAGATAAAACAAAATATAGATTTAAACAAGAAGGAATACCTAATGTTCATACAGGAAGAAAAGGTAATTTAATAGCTATTTTAAAAATTATTTATCCTGAAAAATTAACAGATGAACAAAAAGAATTACTTGAAAAACTTCATAAAAGTTTTGGAAAAGAGGTAAACGCTCATAAATCTATTTTTGAAGAAGCAATAGAAAAAGTAAAAGGGTGGTTTAAATAATCTCTTTAATTTTCTTTTTTTCTTCTTCGTTTGTAGCAATTTCTAATTCTTGAATAAAAAGCCCTTCTTCTTTTTTAAGATAAGCTCTTAAAATTTCCTCAAATTCATCAAAAAAAGCAAAGATATTAACATCTTTATTTATAGCACCTTGTTTAATTTTATTATTCATATTTAGCATAATTCTTCTAACAAGCATATTTTCTAATACAATTCTATCAACTTCTTTATTTATTTGATTAGTTAGTTTATTTTGTAAAGTAAAATGATTTTCTATTTCTTTTTCTAATTCATTAGAATATTCTAATAACTTATTAAAAGTCTCATTTTGATTATTAAAATCAAAAGTTTCTCTTAATTTATCCATTTTTTCATAATAAAGTTCTTTTAAATTTTTTTGATTATCCAAAATTTTTTGTATCATTATTTTCCTTTTTTATACTTTTTTCAAGCATTGGAATAAATTCTGTTTTATCTATTTTAACAGCACCCATTCTCTCTAAATGTTCACTTCCACTTTGACAATCAATCCATTCAATCCCATTATCTTGACATACTTCACAAAAATAAATAAGTGCTAATTTACTTGCATCACTTTTTTTGGCAAACATACTTTCACCTGAGAAATAATTACCAATTCCCACTCCATAAAAACCACCAACTAACTCATCTTTGAAATAACTCTCTACACTCATAGCAAAGCCAAGTTTATGTAAATTTGTATAAGCTTCTATAAAATCATTAGTAATCCAGCTATCTCCATGATGAATAGGTCTTTTGATAGATGAGCAATTTTTTATAACTTCTTTAAAATTTGTATTAATTCTAAAATCCCAATTAGCACTTCTTAATTTTTGAAGTAATTTTTTAGTTTTTTTTACCTTATTAGTATAAAGAATCATTCTTTTATCAATATTATACCAATGAAACAAGCCATCTTCAGCTTGATACCAAGGAAAAAATCCTTTACTATATCCATTTAAAAGCCTTTGAGGAGTTAAATCAGAACTTGCACCTACAAAACCATCTTCAAAAGCTTCATAAGGGTTTGGAAATGTATAATCATCTAAATAATAAATAGGGGGTTTTTGTGATATTTGATACATTATTATCCTTTAAAGTATAATTACAGCAGCTATAGCAAAGCCACCATCGTGAGTTATAGAAACATCTATTTGTCTGTTTTTTAGAGAGTTTCGTAAATTCTTATTTAAAAGATTTATAACAGGTTTACCTTTTTTAGTTTTTGTTATTTCTATATCCAAAAAAGAAAATTCTTTTCCAATTCCAGTTCCAATTGCTTTGGAAAAAGCTTCTTTACTTGCCCATATTCCAGCAATAGAAGAGGGACTAATAGCCCATTCTTGCTCACTTTTGGACATAAATCTATTTTTAAATTTATTATTAAATTTTTCTATACTTTTTTCAATTCTTTCAATTGAAACTATATCAATACCTATCATTGAATAACAAAAGCTGTAAAATATACATGTCTTATTTCACCTTTTGGTAAAATAGCATTTATATTCTTTTTCAGTTCTTCTTTTAGTTTTTCTTTTCCTTTAGCAGTTGAAATTTCAGGAACTGTTTTACTTGAAAGAATTCTAATTATAACATCTCTAATAGCAGGTTTGATTTTATCAAGTTCTGGCTGAGTATCTGGTGAATCAATTTCTAGATTAATTGTACATTTTAAATATCTACTTCCGCCTGTACTTTTTAAATTTACAGTAAATGGATCAAGTGGATAAATAGGTCCAATTTCTAATGCTTCACTATCTTTTTTAACTTCTTGTTTTGTATCTGTTTTTTGTTCTACTTTTTTATCAGGATTTTGTGTATCATCAGGCTTATCATTACTTGAGAGTAAAAAATAAGCAACTAAACCACCTATTACTAAAAGTAAAAGTAATAAAATTACAATAATAATTAAAATTAATTTATTTCCACCCTCTGATTTTTCTTCTTTCTCTTCTTTTTCTTCTTCTTTTTTTTCTTCTGCCATTTTATATCCTTTTTTTTTGATATAATTTTACCAAAAAAAGGTTCAACTTTGATAGAAAATTTCTTTTTTAAAATAGGAAGTGGAGTTTTAAAGATATTTGATCTAATAATTGGGACATTAGGAAGATTTTCTATTTTTCAGTTAGAAGTATTAAAACTATTTTTTAAAAGACCATTTAGAATAAAAGAAACATTATCTCAAATAGAAATTATTGGTATGAATGCTTTTTTAGTTATTTTTTTAACTGCCTTTTTTATGGGGATGGTTGAAGTAGTTGAATTATACAGTGCCTTTCATAAATTTGGAATAGAAAATTATATGGGATATACTATATTTATATCTATTTGTAAAGAATTAGGACCAGTCTTTGCAACTCTTATGGTAATTAGTCGTTCAGTTAGTGCAATAGCAGCTGAGCTTGGGACTATGAAAGTAACAGAACAGATAGATGCTTTAGATGTGATGGCTGTTAATTCTAAACAATATTTAATAGTTCCAAGAATTTTAGGAATGATTATTTCTCTTCCCATACTAATTTTAATGTTTGATACTATTGCAAACATAGGTGCTTATATTGTTTCTACTTATGTTTTGGATATAAATGCTACTGCTTATTTAAACACAATTAGGCAATATGCTGAATTTAAAAATTTTATGCAAGGTTTAGTAAAAGGAGTTGTTTTTGCATATTTAATTTCGGCAATTGCTACATATGTAGGATATAACACAAGTGGTGGAGCAAAAGGGGTAGGTAGAAGCACGACAACGGCTGTTGTTTTAGCTTCTATTACTGTTTTTATAGCAGATTATATAGTTGCTTCTATGTTTTTATTTTTTGGTTGGGATTAATTTTAGCACTGACCTAAAACACTCAATAATAAAACAAATTTTTTAACACTCTAAAAATCTAAAAAGTGTCAACGCAAGCGCCCTTCGGGTTTGAAGCACACTGTTTTAACGTTTTTTTTCGTTAAAATTTGTAGTTATTTCGTTTATTTAGTCAATCCTGAAAAAACTAAATTTTAGTAATTTTTCTTATTTTAATTTAGAGAAATTTTCCAAGAAATTAAATATAATTTTTTCTGAATTTGTTCTAGCTTATTTATCTCATTTAATGCTATATTTAGTAAT
>JAUUDM010000007.1 GCA_030826765.1 Nautiliales bacterium | reverse complement strand
GAGATATTTTAAAAAGAAATAATATGACAAGTGATGATTTAACTTGGTTTGTGCCTCATCAAGCAAATTATAGAATTATTGATGCAGTAGCACGTGCAATTAAAATGCCTTCTGAAAAATCAGTTTTAACTGTAGATAAATATGGAAACACTTCATCAGCTTCTATTCCTATGGCGTTAAATGATATGTATGAAAGTGGAAAACTTAAAAAAGGTGATATTGCCTTACTTGATGCTTTTGGTGGTGGATTTACTTGGGGAAGTGCTTTAATTCCTTTTGCAGGAGAGTGATTGACATATTTTAAGTAATATGCTATAATTGACTAAAAAAAGGATAGTTTTTGAAAAAAAAAATTATTTTAATATTACTTTTATTATCCTTTTTATATTCTCAAAATATATCTAATCTTTTGGATAATATCTATACCGAAGCTGATTTATCAAATCAAACAAAAAAAGAAAATGCGGGATATTTAACTGTTTTTACAAGAGCTGATTTAGATAGAATGCACATAACTTCCCTAAAAGAGATTATTCAGTTAATTCCTTTTATGAAATATGATGAAAATATGTATGGAATTACTACTCCTTTTTATTCTGAGGCAATGCCGGTAAATTTCGCAATATTTAGAATTTATATAGATGGAATATTGGTCTCTAATCCATACTCAAATAATGCAATGTCTATTTTATCTCAGATAGATACACAATATATAGACCATATAGAAATTTATAAAGGTTTAACATCATTTGAAGTTAGTGATGAGCCTTGTATGTTTGTAATTAGAATATTTACAAAAAAAGGTTACAGAGAAAACAGCACCATTGCAGGTGGTATATATGGGAGTTATGGCTTTAATCAGGAATATGTATATACTGGTAAAGGGAATGAGGATGAATCATATTTTTTATATGTAAGTAATGATAATATAAAAAGAAAAAAATATACTTTCCATAATTATACTTTAAATAAAAATAAATATGTAAAACATATTATAGCCAGATACCATAAAAACAATATAAATATCGGACTTAATTCTATAGTTGGAGAGATTCATACATTTACAGGTAAAACTTATAAAGTAACTCCTAAAAATCCGCATAACGATATAAAAGATTTCAATATTTATATGAAATATAAAAAAAACGGATATTTAACTATATTAAGTTTTTCTCAATTTAATAATAAAGATTATGAAAACAGTGATTATCCAATAGATAGATATCAAAATCAAAATGTTTACAAAGAATATAGCAATTTAAACACTCAATCATATCTTGTTTCATTAGAAAAAAAATTTAATTTTAATAAAAGTAATCTGCTTTTAAAAGCTCAAAACAGATTAAATAAGTTTAATTTTGATAAATTAGAAATAAATGATCATCCTGTAACTCCTGATAATAGTTACAATAAAGAAAACATTTCTTTACTTGCTACACAATATACTTATTTGTTTACAAGTAGAGATTTGTTTAATCTATCTTATAAACATGAATATTATAATGAAAAAAATATAAAAAATTTTACCAATGTAATAAGAACAGGGTATATAAGAAAAACAGAAAATTATATATCAAAAACATTTTTCTTTTATGGTGAAATGATGCCATATCCTTATTTACTGAAAAATAATCCACAACTAGAAAAAGGAAGAGGAAATGCATATTCTACAAAATTTAAATTGTTTACAAATTATGGTTATAGCTCATTACTGATAAGTCATTTTATATATAAAGATATTCCTTTTTATAATCCTGTATATGGAAAATTTATAAATTTACCTTACAAAAGTAAAGATTTTGTAGTTTCTATGGAAAATAAGATAAATTTAGAAAATATGGATAAGTTTTATATAAATTTTTGGTATTTTGGAAATGAAACTAAGTCTCACAAAAACATTGCATATTCATCTCAATTTATACTTTTTAAAAATTTAAATATTGTAGATTTATATACATCTTTGATTTTACTTAGAAGTGAAAATGATAATAAAAACAGTATAAATTGGAATGTTACACTTTCTAAAAATATAACAAAACACCTGAGCATATATGTAAAAGGTTTTAATATATTAAAAAAAGACAGAAAAACTGACTATAAATTTTTTGACCCAAACACTTTTACTATTACCAAACTAAATGATATAGAAAACAATGAAAGAACTTTGTTTATGGGGTTAGAATGGCAATTTTAAAATATATAATAGGATTTTTTATTGTTGTAAATATTTCATATGCCTATGACTTGTCATTAGCCAAAAAAAATTTGATAGAAAATATAACATCAGTTTTTGTAAAAGATAATCTCAAAAAAATATATATAAACTCTTATTTTTTTAATGATATTAAAAATTCTTTTAATTATCCATACAAAATAGTGGAGTCTTGTCAAAAAGCTGATATTTGTTTTGTAGATAAAATAGAATCAAAGAAATTACTAAAAGAAAAGATTATATTTATTACAAATTATCCGGGATTTTTAAATCATAAGGATGGAGTGGGAAGCTTTTTTTGGCAAAAAGGAAGACCTACTATTTTAATTAGAAAAAAAGCAATAACATCAAGGGATATACATCTTCCAAAAAGTTATAAAAAATTTTTGGAGTAAAAATTTGAGAAAAAATAGTATAATAAATTTTATTTTATTAATTGTCATATTATTAATACTTGTTTTTGCTTCATTATATTTTTTTAATTCATTTGAAAAAAAAATAGAAACAAAACTTCTAAATATAGAATATAACAAAGCAAAAAACATCTCTAAAAAAATAGAAAAATTTATAATTCCTGCTTTGCAAAATGAAAATATGCAAATTTACAAAAAGATAAATAAAACACTTTATCTATTAAGAGATAAACATATAGAATATCTTTATATTTTGAAAGTTAAGAATAGTAAATTATTCTATGTGGCTGATGGTAGTGATAAAAAAGAGAGAGCATTTTTGAATCAGCCTTTTATACCTGAAAAAGAAAAAATATGGGATAGAATAATTTCTGATAAACAAATAAAAGTTTTAAAAAGAAAAAATATTCAATATATAGGTTTTACATATTTATATCCAGTTGTTAGTAATAAAAAAGTAAAATATATAATTGTTATGGATATATCTATAAATATTTATAATAAGATAAATAAAATTATCCAAATATATAAAAAATCAGTATTTTTATTTTTTATATTATTAGGTTTGTTTATTTTGATTATCATTATTGTTTTGATGATGAATTACAGACAAAGATTAAAAACTATCATTGATCCTCTTACAAAAATATATAATAGAAATATATTAGATGAGATTCAAAATATCTCTCTTAATAAAAAAGTGGTTGCTATGTTTGATATAGACCATTTTAAAAGAATAAATGACACTTATGGGCATGATATTGGAGATATTATTTTAAGCGGTATAGCTGATATTATTAAAAAAAACATTAGGAATGATGATATATTGATAAGATTTGGAGGAGAAGAATTTTTGTTGATAATGAATAATATTGATAAAGAAACTGCTATTAAAAAAGTGGATACTATTTTAGAAAAAATTAGAAAAAAAACTTTTAAAATAGATGAAAACATATCTATAAATGTAACTGTATCAAGTGGTGTCAATGTAATACCACAAGATGATAAATCTATACAAGATTCTATAAAAAAAGCAGATGAACAACTATATTTGGCAAAGACATCAGGAAGAGACAGATATAAGATTTACAATGGAGAGAAGGATATTAAAATATTTGATCTAAATGATATAGAAGAGAGTATAAAAGAGAATAATATTTTCGCTTTTGTTCAGCCGATTTTCAATACAAAAGAGCAAAAAGTTACAAAATATGAAGTTTTGGCAAGGCTAAAATATAATGATAAAATTTATGCTCCATTTTTCTTTTTAGAACAGTTAAAAGGAACAAATTTATATAGAAGTTTTGTAAAAATAATATTGAATAAGTCTTTGGAAATGATAAAAATACATAAAATTGAATTAAATGTAAATTTTTATGCAGAAGATTTTTTTGATAATAGTTTAATAGAAATTATAAAAGAATTTGAAAATGAATATAAAGATTATATGAAATTTCTTACATTAGAAATTTTGGAAAACAATAAAATTCAAGATATTGAACTTTTTCAAAAAAGAATAGATGAACTTAAAAATATAAATATAAAAATAGCAGTTGATGATTTTGGGACAGAATACAATAATTTAGATTATCTACTTGTATTAAAACCTGACTTTTTAAAAATTGATGGAAGTATAGTAAAAGAGATTAAATCAAATGAGTATTCCATAAAAATTATAGAATCAATCGTGATTTTAGCTCAAAAATTAAATGTTAAAACAGTTGCTGAGTTTGTAGAGGATAAAGAAAGTTTTGAAAAGTTACAACAACTTGGAGTTGATTATATTCAGGGATATTATGTGGGTAAACCAAGAGAAGAGTTATAAAATTTTCTCTATCATTAATTGAATATTGGTGTTTCCGTTCCAGCTGTTTTGGCTAAGTGTAAAAACAATTTGCATTTCATCTCTAAACTCTCCATCATATCTAAAAATAATCGCATCTTTATAAACTCCGTTTTGAGAAACAATTAATTTATAATGATTATCTTTTAAGTTTCTAATGTTTTCTATTTTCACCTTTGAAGTAAATTTTGGTTTTGGATTCCCTTCTCCATATGGTTCAAACTCTTTTAAAATATCAAGTAGTTCAAAATCACACTCACTTAGAGGCAACTCACCTAAAATAAACTCATCTAAATAGTCAATCCTGAAAAACACTATCAATCCCTATTTTAAGGTAATATTAACCAATAATTTGGTATAATTTCGACCAATAAGATATAAAATATGACTAACTTTCTGGTCGAAATATAGGTGAAAATATGCAAAAAAAT
>JAUUDM010000038.1 GCA_030826765.1 Nautiliales bacterium | reverse complement strand
TTTTTTAAGAGCATCTACACCTAACTGAACAAAAGGAACTTTTGGTGTGTTTATAAATATTTTACCATCGAATTGTGGTTTAATTGGGTGCATAATCATTTTATAATTAAAATCATTTATCCAAAAATACCCACTTTTTCCATATCTTGCTGATTTTACTAACTCTTTAATTCTTTCTTTTAACTCTTTATCACTCATTTTACCTTTATTATTTTTATAAAAAGTATTAATAACATTGAACAGAATATCGGCTTTTTGAGCTAATTTATCTTTTAAATTTCTCTCCATTTCTTTTGGTTTTGTTTTATCATAACTTGCTTCAACAACTTTTGTAATAATTTCAGATTTATGTAACAAATCAGCCTTTTTTTCATCCATCATTGTTTTTGTAAATAATTCTATCTCGTCATTCGTTAATTTTTTGATAGAATTAATAGAACTCCCTATAGCCCCTATAGTAACTAATATAATAACACTAATTAACAAAAGAATAATCTTTTTGCTAATAGAAATATTTTTTAACATCTACACTCCTTTTAAGTGCTTGACCAAAATAAATGGCATAAAAATTGCTTGAAGAAAAGTATGAAATATATAAGATTGAATAAAGTATTTATGTTTTTATAATTTTATAATTTTAACACAAAATTTTGATAAAATTATAAAAAAAGGATAAATTTGCTTTACATTCATATACCATTTTGTGATTCTAAATGTTTTTATTGTGCTTTTAACTCATATACCACTAAAAATTATTTGAAAAAAGATTATTTTAATGCACTTAAAATCCAATTTGAAAACGAAAAAAAAACTAATAAATTTAAATCTGTTTTTATAGGCGGTGGAACTCCGAGTGTAATGGATTTAGATTTTTATGAAAAATTATTTAATTTAATATCTCCTTATATTGATAAAAATACAGAAATAACAATAGAATCAAATCCAAATTCTACTAAAATAGAATGGCTTAAAGGATTAAAGGAGTTTGGAGTAAATAGAATTAGTTTTGGTGTGCAAAGTTTTGATGATGAAAAACTTAAATTTTTAGGTAGAAATCACTCTTCAAAGTCTGCTTTGCTTTCTATTGAAAATAGTTTAAAAGTTTTTGATAATGTAAATTTAGATTTAATTTATGCTACCAAACTTGATAATAAAGTTTTACTTCAAAATGATTTAGATATAGCAGTTAATTTAGGAATAAGTCATATTAGTGCTTATTCTCTCACTATTGAAAAGAATACAGAATTTTATAAAACTCCTGAAAAAAGAAAAGAGAATGAAGAACTTGAAGTGTGGTTTATAAATAAAATAAAAAAATACTTTAATCAATATGAAATCTCTAATTTTGGTAAAATTTGTAAACATAATCTTGGCTATTGGAAATTAAATCCTTATATTGGACTTGGTGCCGGTGCTGTTGGATATGATGGAAAAAATAGATATTATACTCATAAATTACCCGAAGATTATATAAAAGACCCTACTTTTAAAGAAATAGAAAATCTAAATGAATATGATAAAAAAGAAGAAAAAATCCTTTTAGGACTTAGAAGTATAGTTGGATTTGATATGAATATTTTAAATGAAGAAGAAAAAAGAAAATGTTTTAATTTAATAGATGAAAAAAGACTATTTTTAAAAGAAAACAGAGTTTTTTCTAATGATTTTTTATTAGCAGATGCTTTAACAAGTTATATTTTATTTTGATATAATTTTACTAAAAAAGGTTATTTTATGAATTTACGACAAAAAGTAATAAGTGATGAAAAATATATAACACTTGAAACAACTCCTCCAAAGCTCCCTACTTTTAATGGAGTTTTAGATAAAATAGAAAAAACAGAAGCTTATAAGTTTGTAGATGGTTTTTCTACAACTGATTCTCCACTTTCACAAATGAAATATAATTCAATTATAGCAGCATTCAAACTTCAACAAAAATTTAATTTACCAGCGATTGCTACAATGAGTATGAGAGATAGAAATAAAATTGCACTTCAAAGTGATTTACTTGGGGCAAATGATTTAGATGTAGTTAATATTTTAGCACTTACGGGCGACCCTGCTAAAATGAGTGACCAACCAAATTCTAAATCAGTTTTAGAAGGAAATTCAAATTTATTACTTCAAATTATTAGAGGTTTTAATAATGGAATTGATTATGGTGGTAGAGAATTTAAAATAAAACCAAAAAATATAACTGCTTTTGCTGTAAGTAATTCTTATGCAAAAAACTTTGCAAGTATAGAAAAAAAAATATTTAATAAAGTTAAAAATTGTGCTACAGCGATTATCACTCAACCAGTTTATGACATAGATATAGCAAAACAATTACTTGATATTAAAAGAAGTATAAGAAGAGAATTTAGTGATGAAAGAAGTGATTTTCAAATAGTTTTAGGTTTCTTCCCTATTACAAATTTAAAAACTGCTCAATTTTTATCTTCTCACGTTCCAGGTATTTATGTTCCTGATAGTTGGATAGAATCACTTATAAAAGCTCATAATATTTCAAGAGATGAAGAATATAAAGTAGGATTTGAATTGAGTAAGAATTTATTTCAAGATTTACTTAAACTACATCCAAAAATCCATATAATGACTGCTAATAAGTTTGAGATAGTAAAAAAATTATTTTAATAGATTTTTTTTATAACTCCTCCTTTTAAAGGAGTTATTTTTTTAATTAATTTTTATAGTTTTTGAAAGTATATTTTTGGTTAAAATAGTTTTTTTTTAACTACTTAACATAATAAGTTTACTTTATTTAATTGAATTAACTTTTTTACAACTTTTTGCTACTGTTTTTGCATCAATAGAGTTTTTAATATATTTCTTCATTTCACATACTTTCTCGAAATACCCTTTTGCTGAAACCATATTTTGTTCTTTATAAGCAATTTCTGCTAAATTTTCGCAACTTGCTATATCATTAAGTTCACAACCTTTATTATAATATTTTTTAGATTCAGATATATTTTTATTTACACCCATCCCTACATAAAGCATAAGTCCAGCATTTCCACAGTCCCAACCATTTCCATTATTACACTCTTTTTCAAAAGTTTGTAATGCTTGTTTATTTTTACCCTCTCTTAGTAATTTCATTCCTTTATCATTACTTTCTCCATGAGCAAAAAGGCTCATAGTTAAAATTCCTGCCATTAATATTTTTTTCATTTTTTTTCTTTATTAGTTATTAGTGATTGCAACAAGCACAACCCATTCCTTCTAAATCATCATCAAAACTTTCATGTTGATGTCCACCACCACTATTTCCAGATAAAATAGTCTCTTTATACGCTACAACATTTGAATTATGTTTAATTGTATAATAGATTTTAGCTGTATTTCTAATATTATTTATAGCTGAGCAATATGTTTCAAGTGAACTTAAAACCCATCTTTTTGCTACTACATCATCTGCATTACTTTCAATATCATAAATAAAAGTAACTTCTTTAAATGTTTGAGGATAACTCTCTTTTCTAATAGAATCTGCTTCAATTTCGCATTTTTTTATTTCGTAACCTTGTTTAGTAGCTAAATGAACTACATCTACCCCACTACAAGTAATCATGGCCCCTGTAAATACCTCAACAGGACTCATCTCTTTTGCATTGATAATCATAGCAGTTTTGTTATTTGTAATCTCAAATTTCATTTCATCAATATATCTTGTTTTAATTTTCATTTAAAAACTCCTTGAAATATTTTAATTGTATTTGAACTTGACTTGGTGCAGTTGCTCCATATGAATTTCTACTATTTAATGAATTAACTAAACTCATATCAGCATCATTTCCTATTCTTTCGTCAATACTTTGAAGCTCTTCTAAACTAAGCTCACTTAAATCCACTCCCTTATCTTCAGCTAAAGCTACTGCTCTACCTGTAATGTGATGAGCTTCTCTAAAAGGAACTCCTTTTTTTGCTAAATAATCAGCTAAATCAGTAGCTGTTAAATGACCTGTTTTACCAGCTTTTAACATTGCGTCTTTGTTGATTGTTAGAGTATTCATTAAAGCTATTAAAATATCCATAGATAATAAAATATTTTCTACACTATCAAAAACACCTTCTTTATCTTCTTGTGTATCTTTATTATATGCAAGTGGTAATCCTTTCATAACAGTTAAAAGTGCAATTAGATTTCCATAAGTTCTACCAGTTTTTCCTCTTATAAGTTCTGGAACATCTGGATTTTTCTTCTGAGGCATAATTGAACTTCCTGTTGCATATTTATCACTAATTGTTACAAATTTAAATTCACTTGTACTCCAAATAATTAATTCTTCAGCAATTCTACTCATATGCATTGATAAAGTAGCGATGTTGAAAAGTATTTCAAGTGCAAAATCTCTATCACTTACTGTATCTAAGCAATTAATAGTAGGCGCTTTAAATCCTAATTCTTTTGCAGTTTGTTCTCTATCGATTGGATGAGGTGTCCCTGCAAGTGCTGCACATCCTAAAGGTGAAAGATTATTTCTTTCATAGCTTGACATAAATCTTTCATAATCTCTTTTAAACATACTTGCATATGCTAACATATGAAAAGCAAAACTAATTGGCTGAGCGTGTTGAAGATGAGTCATACCCGGTAAAATAGTATCTTTATGATTTTGGGCAATATTTACAAAAGAATTAATCAACTCTTTTATTTTAGCCGCAATAATTTTATCTTGTTTTAAAACATACATTCTAAAATCAACTGCCACTTGGTCATTTCTACTTCTTGCTGTATGAAGTTTTTTACCAGCATCACCTATAATTTCAGTAAGTCTTTTTTCAATTGCCATATGAATGTCTTCATCTTTGATATCATAAACAAAGTTACCCTCTTCTATCTCTTTTTTAACCTCTGCTAAACCTTTTTGAATATCTTCAAGTTCTTTTTCAGTTAAAATACCTTGGTTTGTAAGCATTTTAGCATGTGCCAAACTACCTTTGATATCTTCTTCATAAAGTTTATTATCAAAAAATATAGAAGCATTGAATTTATCTAATAATTCATCTTGAATTTCTTTAAATCTCCCACTTGAAAGTTTTTGTTCTGCCATAAAAATTCCTTTATTTTTAATATTTTGAAATTATAACATATATTTATATTATCACTATTTGGAATTTTCCATTACACTTAATAACTATATAAAAATCAGGAGAATATACTTCTCATTTTCCAATTATTAGATGTAATGGAAATCCAAAAGCTGTAATTACAATATCCCCTTATCCTAATGAAAAAGTAACTATACGAAGTAACTGGATTATAAAAGGAAATTATTTATTGATTAAAGGACTAAACTTCAAAAGGAGACATAACAGAAAATTAAAGTCAATGCCTGAAAATTTAATACTACAATTTCCTAAAAATATGATATATTCAAATAAAACAAAATCAGCAGGAGTTAAAATGAGTTATAAAAATCATTTACAAAATAGTGATAGTCCATATCTGTTGCAACATCAAAATAATCCAGTAGATTGGTATCCTTATTCAGATGAAGCATTTATAAAAGCAAAAAAAGAAAATAAACTAATATTTTTATCTATTGGATATTCTACTTGTCATTGGTGTCATGTAATGGCAAGAGAAAGTTTCGAAAACGAAAAGATTGCGAAACTTTTAAACAAAGATTATATTTCAATTAAAATTGATAGAGAAGAATATCCAGATATTGACAAATATTATCAACATATATATCAAGTAATGCATAGAAGAGCTGGTGGTTGGCCTCTTACTATTATTATGACACCAGATAAAAAGCCTTTTTATAGTGCAACTTATATTCCACCCCACCATTCTCAATTCGGAGCAGGACTTGATGAAATTTTAATTTCTATCGCAAATGATTGGCATACAAATCAAACTAAAATAATTAAAATAGCAAATAATTTAGAAGAGTTTCTAAAAGAAAAACAAGAAATAAAAATAGAAAAAATTGATGATGATATTTTAAAAAAAGTTATAGAAAAAGCGTTAAATGAATTTGATACTAAATTTGGTGGCTTTAAAGGTGCTCCTAAATTTCCAATGGAAAGTACTCTTGATTTATTAATTGATACTTATTTAATTTCAAAAAATGATGATTTATTAAAACAGATTGATTTTTCACTTACAAAAATGGCAATGGGAGGGATTTTTGACCAGATTGAAGGTGGATTTTATAGATATTCTACTAATGAAAAATGGCTTATTCCTCATTTTGAAAAAATGCTTTATAATAATGCTAATATTCCTTCTTTATATATAAGAATGTATAAAATTACTAAAAATCCACTTTATAAAGAAATAGTTATCAAAACTATTGAAGAAATGAATAAAAGATATAGATCAAAAATAGGACTATTTTTTAGTGCAAGTAATGCAGATAGTGATAATGTAGAAGGAAAATATTTTACTTATTATTATGATGAAGTTGAATCAGAATTTCAACAATTTGAAAACAAAAAAGAATTATTAGAATATTTTGGTATTAAAAAATATGGAGAGTTTAATGGTAGAAATAATCCTACTATAAATTCAAATATTAAACCTAAAAACTATGAAAAAGCTATAAAAATTTTACAAGATATAAGAGCTAAAAAGAATTTTCCTTTTATTGATACTAAAAAAATAACTTCTTGGAACGTTATGATGATAGATACACTTTTTAAAGCATCTATTTTCGATGAAAAATACAAAGATGAAGCTGTAACAACCTTAAATATACTTTTAAAAACAATGTATAAAGATAAATTATATCACTCTTTTAATACAAAATCCCCTACGCCAGCTCTTTTAGAAGATTATAGTTATTTAATAAAAGCTTTAATTACTGCTTATGAATATACATTTGAAGAAAAATATCTAAATTTTGCTAACAAACTTGCAAAAGAAGTAGAAAAATTTCATAAAGATAATAAATGGTATATGAATGAAACTTATTTAGTAGAAGCAGATTTTTCAGATAGTAGTTATGCTTCTTCTTTATCAATACTTGCCAATAATTTTATTGATTTAGCTACAATTAATTATGATTATACTTTATATGAAAAAGCACACGAAATTATAAAACAAGCAAGTTTTTATATTAATAAATATCCTTTTTATTATCCAACTATTACAAAAGCTTATTTAAAAACTAATTATAAAGAGTATGTTATAAATAGCACAAAACCACTTTATAATAAAGATTTTAATTATCCTTATATTCTATGGAAAAAAGGAGAAAATTATGAACTTTGCACTATTGAAAAATGTTTGATTCAAAATACAAATTTAGAAAAAATAAAAGAATATATTAAATAATATTTTATTTATGAAGTAACTTATGAAGAGTTACTTTTCCTCCTAATAAATTATAATAAATCACATAATTAGTCAAAACTTTTTTACCATATTCTCTACTTTCAGTATAAGGCACCATTTCTATACTCAAAAACGGTTCATACTTACCTTTAAAATTAAAAAAAGGAATTACTTTTCTTTGGGTAAATCCAATTCCACCATTATATGCATAAGAGATAAACAATGGATTATCTAATCTTTTTGTAAGCCATAAAAGATGTTTTTTTGCATATTTTACATTTGTTTTAGTTTCAAAAAATTTGGAAATATCCTCTTTAGGATGAAAACTTTTAATCAAAAAAGGCATCATTTGCATAAGTCCGATTGCATAAGAATGACTAATTTGTGCAGGAATAAATCTACTCTCTTGTCTTGCTAATGCATAAAAAAGAGCTTTACTTGAAATATTTAAATCATCTAAATCATATTTTGGCATAATATAATAATTTTTTGTATAATTAAATGCTGTATCTAATACTAATGCTTTTAAAGGAAGTGTTTCATTATTATCAAGACTTCTCGCAAATTTGAAATAATCTTTAACTTTAGAATAATCTATATTAAATCTAATTACATCTAAAGGATTATCAATATTATAATTTTTTTTAGCTTTATTGAAAATTTTTACTTTATCTGGATAATAAGGTTTTTTAAACTTTTCATAAATATATAATGTATAAAAATCTAATCGTTTATTTTGAAGTAATTTATCAGCATATATTCTGTTTTCAGTTAATAGATATAACCAAAAAATAATTTTATTTTTTTTATTTTGTATGCTTTTTAAAATGGTAATAGCTTTATTTACATAGTTATAATTAATTGCGTTTAAAGCTAATAAAAATTTACTTTTATCATCAAGTAATTTATAATTAACATTAAATAATGATTTATGAATATTTATTAAACTTCTATCTCTAACAACTATATTTAAGAAATAATAAAACTTTTTATCTATTGCTAAATTATTTAGATATATTTCAGGGATAGTTATATTTTGTGGAAAATTTATAAAAAGATCAAAAAAAACATTTTTATCTTTAAAAACTTTAATGTAATTTTTATTAAAAACTGCGCTAATTTCTGTTTTTATAATTGATTTAGGAAGTTTATTAAGAAGAATTTTTATTTCTTCATCCTTCATTTTTGATAAATCTTTTAAATTAAAACCATTTTGAGTAATACAAGAAGAGTTGATATCTTGAAAATTAAATTTAGTAGGATATTTACAATTATAAATCTTTTTATATTTATCAAACTTTTTAGATAAAATATATAAATGTTGTTTTTTCTTGAATGTAATTTCTTGATATAATTTATCAGCTTGTTTGGTAGAATTAGTCTCTTTTAAATACTGGGTAATATAAAAATCTCTTACATAAGTTTTAGGATATGACAAAACATCATTTAAAGTAGGAATTGCAAAAAGAAAAAAAGGAATGAAAAAAATTAAAAATTTCATCCTAAACTATTAGCCAATTCAAATAGCAATTTTACAAAAAACATTTGACAAAATTCTAAAAATAGAATCAAAATTAAAGGTGCTATATCCATTCCTCCAAAATTTGTGGGAATATATCTTCTAATAAGCGCATAAACTGGTTCAGTTAGTCTAAATAAAATTTGAACTATTGGATTATATGGGTCAGGTCTTACCCAAGTAATAAGTGCTGCTATAATCACAATCCATATATAAAGCCCTAATACCATATTTAAAATATTTGCAATAGCTGCAATAAGTGTTGATAATACAATCATTTTTTCTCCTTAAAGTAGATGTCCAGCATCTTTTATAAAATATACTTTTGCATAATTCTTAAAAAATCTAACTGCATTTTCGACATCTATTATTTTGTCTTTTTCTCCAATATAAACTTCAATAATTATATTTTTTTGTTTTGCATATTCAATCAATCCCCAATTAAATTCAAACATCTCTTCAAGTTGATAAAGTTCAGGTTCATCTAAATAAATATCTATATTTATATCAGTTGGATATTTTACATTTTCTAAAAAATTTTTAATATAATTTTCTTTATCTTTTTTAAAAGTATTTATTTGAAGTTTTGCAAATTTTGGATTTTTAGGAAAAAATGCAGGAGATAGAAGTTGTAATTTATCGACTCTTTTATTTGTATGCATAGCATCAATCAAAGCTTTTTGAGCACCATAACTAAATCCTGCTACATTAAAATCACCCTCTTCTAAATATTCTTCGAATAATTTTTTTTCATTCCAAAATCCAAAACCACTATAAAATCTCACTAAATATTTCCTTTACTTCTGCTTTTGTAACAACTTCTTTTTCAAGCAATTTTTGTTGAACTTTTAAAATAACTTCTTTTTGTGATACATATAAGATTTGAGCCCTTTTGTAACTTTTTTCTAAAAGAGTTGCTACTTCCATTTCATTAGAAACTATTTTATCACCCATTCCATATTCTGTTATCATTTTAGTAGCTAATTCTTTCGCTTTTTTGATATCACTACTTGCATTTGAATATTTTTCATTAAATATATCTTCTATACATACAAGTCCACTTAAATATACTTGAATTTTTGCTTCTATTTCAGATTTAGAAACTAATTCTCTATCAATCTCTTTAAAGTCATCTTTTACTAAACTCATTTTTTCAAAATCAACTTCAAGCCAATTAGCAGTAACTGCTTTAGCTGCTTGATAAAATGATAAAATCTTTTTTTCTTGTTCTGTATAACTTAATATTTTCTTTTTACCAGCTAATACTTTATCTTTTACTGCTAAAAAGTCATCTATCGTTATTTCATTTTTATTATGATTTAGTGCATAAATACTTGCTTCATTTACTAAACTTGCAAGAGCTGCCCCACTAAAACCAACTGTCATTTTAGCTATCTCTTTTACATCCCCATTAAATGGTTTGTCTTTTAGATATATTTTTAAAATTTCTTCTCTATCTTCAAGTCCAGGAAGTTCTACATAAACTCTTCTATCAAATCTACCGGCTCTTAAAAGTGCATCATCAAGTAAATCAACTTTATTAGTAGCTGCTATTACAATTACACCTTCACTTTTTTCAAATCCATCCATTTCAGTTAGAAGTTGATTAAGAGTTGCTTCTCTTTCATCATTTCTTAACGCCCCTCTGGCTTTTCCAATAGCATCAATTTCATCTATAAAAATAATAGCAGGAGCATTTTGTTTGGCTTTTGCAAATAAATTTTTCACTCTTTTTGCTCCAATTCCTACAAACATTTGCACAAATCCAGCTCCACTTTGATAAAAAAATGGCACACCTGCTTCTCCTGCAACTGCTTTTGCTATCAAAGTTTTTCCAACACCTGGAGGTCCAACTAATAAAACACCTTTTGGCATTTTGATACCAAATTTTTTATATTTTTCTGGATTTTGTAAAAAATCTACTATTTCTACAAGTTCTTCTTTTACTTCGTTAATTCCTGCTACATCATCAAAAGTAACATCTGATTTTTGAGCATCAATTATAAAATCTTTATCAACTTCTTCCATTTGTGCTTGAACACTTCCATTTGGCATATTAGGATTAGTGGGAGCAAATTTTCTTATCAAAGCTACAATTAATAAAAAAAATCCAAATACAATAAATCCAGCTAAAATATCATTTAATAAATCTCTCATAGTGAAACCTTTTTGTTGTAACATTGATACCCCAAGTAACACAGCAATTAAAAGTAATACAGTTACCAATAATTTATTATTTTTCTGCATAATTTTTATCCTTTATTTCATATTCATCAATTGTAATCCACTGATGAATTAAATTATCTTGTGATTTTACCAAAACTTTATTAAAAAACTGGTCAAACCCTTGATAATACCCATTTTTTTCTTCTTCAATCAATACTTTCAAAGGAATTTTATGATTTTTTCTAAATTCTAAATTTTTTTCATCAATTAATTGTTCTATTTTTTTATGTCTTTGTTTAGCCTTGTCACCTGGGACATTTTGTTTTAAAGTAGCTGAGTGAGTTCCAGCTCTTGGAGAATATCTAAAAGTATGAATATGTGTAATTGGAAATTTTTTAAGGTTTTCATAAGCACGAGAGAAAATTTCCTCTGTTTCACCTGGATGACCTACTATAAAATCAGTCCCCAAAGCAAATCCTTTGTCAGCCAATTTATTGAAAAGCTCAAGTGTTTTATTTACTCTATTTCTTCTTTTCATAATTCTAAGCATTTCATCATCAGAATATTGTAATGCAATATGCAAATGTCTTTCAAGTTTTTCATTTTCTAAAATATCCATAAATTCATCATCTAGTTGACTTGGTTCTAAACTTCCAAGTCTAACTCTTTTAACAGCTGGCAAAGAAAAAATATTTTTGAGAAGTTTAGCCAAGCTTGTATTAGTATCTTTACCATAACTTCCCATATTGATACCAGTTAAAATAAACTCACTAAATCCATTTTTACTTAAAATTTCAATTTGAGATAAGATTTTATCTTCAGGCATACTTCTTGCATTTCCTCTAACTTTTGGAATTATGCAATAAGCACAATCAAAATCGCAACCTTCTTGAATCTTTATAAAAGCCCTTGTTTTACCACTAATATTTGTAACAATATTTTCATTTACAAAATTTAAATCACTAATTTCATAAAATCTTTCATTTTTAGAAATAATTTCATTAATTTTTTCTTTTTCACTATGTCCAAAGACTCCAAAAACTCTTTCATCTTTATAAAGTTTTTCTCCAATAGAATGAGCTGAACATCCAGTTACTAAAACTTTAGCATTAGGATTTTTTCTATTAATTTGAGATATATAACTTCTTAAATTTGAATCTGCTGAATTAGTAACCGTACAGGAATTGATAACAATAATATCTGCTTTTGTTTCATCATTTACAACTTCATTATTTACTAAACTTTGCATAAGTTCAGTATCATATATGTTTGTTCTACACCCAAATGTTTTAAAATATATTTTCATTTTTCGTTATCTAACTCACTAAATGCTTTATCTTCTACATCTGAATTTTTAACTTTCTTATTTTCATCTAATTCATCAAAAGCCTTATCTGACTTATAAAAAGTTAAATTTTTTTGAAGTTCTTTTACTCTATTTTTTTCATATTTTATAAATGCTTCTTTATCCAAACAACTTCTAACAAATACCATTTTTTTATCTTCATCAACTTTTATGTTTTGAAATTTCATATTAGAATCTACAAAAAGTGGTAATTTTTCATCTTTTTGGATACTTTCTAAAAATTTTTCCTCATCTGATTTTAAGTGTTTAAAATTTTGATAAATTACAATTTCAATAATATGATTTATTCTTTTATTAAGTTTAATTTTTGATTGTTTTTTAGTAAGTTCTAATTTATCAAGTCCACCTTTATTATAAGTAGATACACAAATTGCTTCATCTGGTTCACTTCCATACCAACTTGGAGCACCTTCAATTTCAACACTTCCATAATGTGCTTTCAAATATCCACCAAATAAATAACTTGCCAATGTTTTAACCAAAGCAAATGCTATACCTTCAAACATAAATAACTCCTTATTTTATTTTTTTTAGTATAGCAAAAAATAAAGGTAAATAAAAGAGATTTAATAAAGTTGAAAAAGCAACTCCAAAACCAATAGCTACAGCTAAAGGCTGTAAAATTACAGATTGCCCAAAAGGATAAAACATTAAAGTTAAAAGTCCTAAAATAGTAGTAACGGAAGTAAGAAGTATTGGTCTAACTCTAAATTTTGCTCTATTTATTAGTTCATTTATATTTTTTGCTTCTTTTATAAATTCAATCATAATAATACCATCATTAACAGCTACTCCAAAAAGTCCGACAACACCTATCATTCCAATCATTGTAAAATTAATTCCAACTACAAAATTTCCAATAATTACCCCTAAAAATGATAAAGGAATAACCGAGATAACTACAAAAGGTAAAACAATTGAATCAAACATAGCTACAAGTGTAATGAAAATAAGAATTAATGCTAAAATTCCAGAATATTTCATATCTTGCATAAATGCAGAGGAAACTTTTTTAGCCCCACCTATTTTGTATTTAATGCCTTCTTTTTTAAGTTTATCTAAAACAGGTTGAAGTTTTTTATAAACTTCATTTGTAGTAATTAATTTATGATTTACAGTTGCATAAACACTTTTAGCTAAAATTCCATCATATTTGTTTAATTTTTGAAAATTATTTTCTATATAAAAATGTGCAATTTTGTTTAATAAAATATATTGATTTGTATTTGAAATATTTATTCTAAAATTTTGTAAAAATTTCAAACTATCTCTATTTATATCTTTTAATTTAATTTTAATTACGTCATCATCTATAGTTTTTCCAAACTCTCCTTCACTAAAATAGCCCCTTAAAGCTGAAACTATATAACCTTGATTAAGTCCTAAATCTTGCCCATATCTATTTATTTTAATTTTTAAAAGTTTTGCACCTAAAATAGCATCATCATAAATATTATGAACGCCTTTTATTTTTTTAAGTGCAGTCTCTATTTTATTCAAAGCATATGAAGTTTTTTTCATATCATTTTCTGTAATCATAATTACAATATCACTTTTTACCATTCCTACACCTGGTACTTTTACATTAAGTTCTGGAATATTTAAATGTAAATTTTTATACTCTTTTTGTAACTCTTTTACAATTTCTTGAGCACTTTTTTCTCTTTTTACCTCATCTGGATTTGATTTGACAGGATTTAGTAAAGGTGCTATATATTTATTGTAAATATCAGTTGGCTTTCTATCATATAAATCTACAAATATTTGAAAATTATTAGCAGCTGAATTTATATTTGATTTTCCATTAAGTTTCATTCCAACGATTGTAGTAAATGATTTTATGTCATTTCCATTTAGTTTTTGTTTAAGTAAAGCTTCTACTTTTGAAACATCTTTGAATGTATCATAAATTGTATTATTACTATCGAAACTTCCATTTACATATATTTGAGTTGTATCAAAATCAGGAAAAAGCTGAAATTTAGAGTGTTTCATTCCTACTACAATTAATGCTGGAATAACAAGTAAAAATAATGCTAAACTAATCCACTTAAATTTTATAATAAAAGTTAATATCTTTTCATAATAAAAATTAATTTTTTCCCATAGTTTTTCTTTAGTACCTTCTTCTGGACTTAATATTTCTTTTGAGTGTAAAGGTAAAAATATGAAAGCTTCCATAACTGAAGATAAAATCAAAACTGTTATCATTATTGGAATTATTTTCATAAAAATACCAATTTCACCTTTTATCATCAAAAGGGGTAAAAAAGCAAAAACAGTTGTTAAAGCACTTGCTACTACTGGCCAAAATACTTCTTTTGCCCCATCAATAGCCGCATCCATTCTATTTTTACCCATTTCCATATGTCTTTGGATATTTTCAGCTACTACAATTGCTTCATCTACTATCATTCCAAGAGCAATTAAAGCACCAAGCATAGAAAGTAAATTTAGACTAAAATGCATATAATCTAAAATAATTAAAGCAATTGCAAAAGAAGTTGGAATACCAATTGTAACTACAAATGATATTCTTTTATTTATAAAAATCCACATTGCAAGAAATACTAAAATAAGCCCAAACTCTATATTTGAACTAACTGTATTAAGTCTATTTTTTACCCAAACAGAAGTATCCATACTAAAACCAAATTTTAAATTTGGATAATTCTTAGCAAACTCTTTTGTTATTTTTCTAATTTGCTTCGTTAAAGCTATAGAATCTCCGGTAGAGCCTTTTTTTATTGTAAGTGAAACATCTTTAATTCCATTAAATTTACCAAGTGTATTAGGAGTTTGAATATCATATTTTATATTTGCAATATCTTTTAGATAAAGATTTTTATTATTTATAGTTAAAATTATATTTTTAATATTATTGATATTTTTAAGATTTTTCATAGATAAATAATATTGATTTTTTCCTTCTATTTTTCCTATTGGCATAATAGAAGATAAATTAGAAATAGCATTTGCTACTTGCGTTTCATTTAATCCAAGAGCTTGAATTTTAGCACTATTTAGATCAATTATTAATTCTTTATCACCTTTTCCATCTATCTGAATTTTTGATAAATCTTTTAAAACTAAAAGTTTTTGTTTTAACTTATCAGCAATATCAAGTAATTTAAATCTATTAATATCTCCTGCAATTGTAACTGTAATAAGAGGAAAAGCTTTTTTTACAAGTGTTACACTTGGCTCATTCATATCACTTGGTAAATTTCTTTTAATATTAGCTACCACTGTTTTAAAATCATTTTGTAGTGAATTTAAATCACTATTTGGTTTTATATCTGCTACAATATTAAAACTTCCATTTAAAATAGTAGATTCAATAGTTGCAACTTCACTATAATTTTTTATTTCATCTTCAATAGGTTTAACAGCAATTTTATTTAATGTATCACTACTCGCACCTGCATAAGCTCCGGTTATAGCTATTTTATCAAATGTTGAAGGTGGAAAAAGTTCTTTAGATATAAGATTATAAGACATAATAGAAAGTATAATTAAAAAGAAAAAAAGTGTGTGCGTTAGCACAGAGTGTTTAAGAAAAAATCTCAATGAGTTACCCCATTTTGATATTTTAATTTATCTATTTTTGATTTTAAAATAACATTTTCATTTTTTAAAGAAAGATATTCTTTTTGTAATTTATCTATTTGTATAGATTCTTTATATATATTATTTGATAAGTATATTTTTGGAATAAATAAAAAAAGAACAAAAAATATAACAACACCCAACGAAAGAGCCAAACTAATAGTTATATTTTGATCTTTTTCTAAAAAAACATTTTCAAGAGAGTTTAATAAAGCCTCTTTTTCATTTACTATATTTTGCATCTAAAATCCTTTTTTTGCAACAAAATCCATTTTTATAAAAACTTAACACCCCTCACTTTTGCGCTCCTACTCCTTGGATTATTCAAAAGTTCTTCTTTTGAAGCTACAAGAGGCTTTTTGTTTATCAATTTTACCTTTGCATTATTATTTCCACACTCACATCTAAATGCTTCAGGTTGACAAATACAATTTTTACTCCATTCTCTAAAAGTATTCTTGACTATCCTATCTTCTAATGAATGAAATGTAATTATAGATAGTATCGTCCCTTCATTTGCAATCTTTAATGAATTTTCTAAAATTCTTTGAAGTTCTAATAATTCTTGATTAACTTCAATTCTAATTGCTTGAAAAACTTGAGTTGCCGGATGTATTTTTCTTCTTGGAATAAATGAAGCTATAAACTCTGCTAACTCTTTTGATGAAGTAAATTTCTTTTCTTTTCTTCTTTCTGCTATTTTTAATGCTATTTTTTTAGCATATCGCTCTTCTCCATATTCTTTAAATATTTTTTCAAGTTCATTTACACTGTATTGATTTATAACGTCTGTTGCACTAAATTCTTGAGATTGATTCATTCTCATATCAAGTGTTTCACCTTCAAAATTAAATCCCCTACTTCTTTGGTCTAATTGATAAGAGCTCACTCCAATATCAGCTAAAATTCCAGCAATTTTTCTATCTTTATAATTAAGTAACGCTTCACTACTTCTTGAATGAACAAATTCTATTCTATCTTTAACAGGTTCTAATCTTTTTTTAGCAAAATTTAGAGCATCTATATCTTGGTCAATTGCAATTAATTTTATGTTTGGGAATGTTTTTAAAATAGCTTCACTATGTCCACCAAATCCACAAGTACAATCAATAAAATATCCATCTTGCATATTTTTAAACAAAGATAATGTTTCATTTAGTAAAACAGGTATATGTGGTATATTTATTTTTTTATCCATAATTCTCTTTTTTTGATAAAATTATAACAAAAAAGGGTAATTAGTGAAAGATGAGATAAAAAAAGATTATGAAAAAATATTAAAAACACTAATGCAAAAAGAAATGTTTCATATTTATCAAACTTCATTTTCTATAAGAACTGAAAATGATAAATTTTTAATAAATAAAAATGATGCCCTATTTTTAGAAGAAGAAATATTTACTGAAATACATTATAAAAAAGATCTTTCTTGGCAAGAAGCAAGTAATGATGCTAATATACACTCTTTTATTTATCAAAAAATATCTACTGCAAAATGTATTGCTCATATTTTCCCTATAAACTTAGTTACTTATAGCTTATATCATAGACAATTTAAAGCATTAGATTTTTATGGTGAAACTATTATTGGTAAGAAAAAAATTTATGAAATAACTGATATCAACCATTTTAATGAAGAAGTTGAAAATATAGTTCAAAAAAATATTTTAAAAGATAGTATTGTTATTATTAAAGGTTATGGAGCTTATTTATATGATAGAGATTTAAAAGAATTAGCTAAAAAAGCATCTATTTTAGAAAATAGTGCAAAAATTTTATTAAAAATTAGAAATGTTTAAAAATAAACTCTATTATTTTCTATTTTTATTTCTCCATTTAATTCCATTTCATAAAGTTTGTCTCCATAAATAAGAAGTGCTTCATTAAAATCCATTATCTTTTCATCTTTTTCTTCAATTCCCAAACTTAAAACAAACTCTTCTATATCCCAAATGACTTCTGCCTGATTTGTTTTTGCTAAATAGTTAGTCCCTTTACTTTCACCTATTCTGTGAGGTAAAACAAAAACTTTTTTATTATATTTCTTTGTCCATTCAAAACTTCTCATACTACCACTATTTTCATTAGCCTCTGTTATAATTACAAAATCACTTATATTAACTACTATTCTATTTCTATAAATAAAATTATAAGCTCTTGGCATATAAAAACCATCATATTCACTAATTATTAAATGATTTTCTATAATATTTTCTATTAAATTTTTATTTATTTTTGGATAAATTGTATCGATTCCTGCAGGACTTACCATAATTGTTTTCTTAGCATTTTTATGAGCAATAGCATCTACACCATATGCTCCTCCACTAACAATTGTATATTTTTTTGATAATTTAGCAGATAAAATTGTCGTCATTTCTTTTGTATATTTTGAAGGTTTTCTACTTCCTACTATCGCTACTTTTGGAGTATATAAAAGATTAATATCACCTTTATAAAAAAGATTATAATCTTGATAAATGATGTTTTTTGGCAAAATCATACATTTGTCCAATATAAATCAATTCTACATCTTTTAAAATATTTTTACTTGTTTTTAATGCTTCAAATGTACTTTTATGAGGATGACAAATTGCAATTGCATATCCATGTTTTTTAGCTTTTTGTACTGCTTTTTTAAGTTGATTATGAATATAATTTACATTTGAAATATTATCCAAAAAAATATCTCTTTGTAGTAAAATTTTATGATTCTCTTTTGCTACAATTGGTGCTTTAGTTTTAGAAGTAGTAACACTATCAATAAAAATAAGATTATATTTATCTAAAGCTTTATAAAGTTTTTTCATACTAGCTAAATCACTCGTAAATTTACTACCTGTATGATTATTTATAAATTTCAAATTTGGAAAATTTTTTTTGATAAAAACCACTCTATTTTCTATAAAATTATAATTACTATCTATATGTAAAGTTTTTGGTTCTTCATGAAAATTTGGATTTGTTGCTTGCATAGGAAAATGTACCATATAATGTTTAAATTCTTTTGCATATTTCGCAGTATAAGGATGATTATAAGTTGGTGGGAAAAAAGATGGTGTTATCTTCATATGTAAATTTTTTAAATTTTTAACTTGTGAGGCAAAAGACATATCATCCATAATTATTACAAGTTTTGGTTTATTTGTTGTAACTGTTTTATTTATAACTTTATTTACAACAACATTATGTATTTCTTTTTTAGAATCTTTATTATTTTCATCATAATCCATAGCTTCACTACTTACTGTTTCAGATGTAGTTTTCTTTTTTTTGAGATTTTTAGAAATTGATTTTTTTTCAACAACCGGAGAATTTTTATTTATATTTTCATCCACTAACTTTTGAAGTTCTTTTAAAGCTTTCTCAGCTTGAATATCTTTTTTTACAATTACTTTTGGTTTAATTGAATTTTTTGCTACAATATATCCTGTTACAAAAGCAGTTCCAATAACAATTAAACCAACTATTGAAATTACACCCCATAAAATAAATTTATTTTTAAAAATAGTTTTTTTCTTTTTTTTTCTCATTTGTCTAAAATAATTTCCAATTCTAATGCTTCAAAATCTTGATTTGAATGATTTTTAATATTTACATCTTTTACTTTTACATATTTTTTAATTACATTAATAATATCTTTTTTCATTTCATCTATATTACCTATTTTTGTAGATGCTCTTTCATATTCAAGCATCATCATTAGTCTTTCTTTTGCTACACTACTAGATTTTTTTTTCCCAAATAAACCACTAAAAAAACTCATTTAAATATCCCTTTTAGTTTTGCAAAAAAGCCTTTATTACTTTCTAAATCAAGTAACGGTATTTCTTCACCTTCTATTCTCTTAGCTATTCTTCTAAAAGCTTCCCCTGCTAATGATTTTTCATTATGAACAATAGGTTCACCTAAGTTAGTTGAACTTACAATATCTTCCGTATCAGGGACAATACCAATCAAAGGTAAAGATAGAATATGAAGTACATCTTCTACACTTAACATATCCCCTTTTTCTACAAGTTCAGGCTTTAATCTATTTACAACAATATGCTTTTCTACTTCTCCACCATTTATGGCTTTTTGACTTTTAGCATCAATAATTCCTATTACTCTATCTGCATCTCTTACTGCACTAATTTCAGGAGTTGTTACAACAATAGCTCTATCAGCTAAAAATATAGAATGCTCAAATCCACTTTCTATTCCTGCTGGAGAATCAATAAGAATATAATCAAACTCTTTTTTTAAATCATCTAAAAGTTTTTGAACTTTTTCTTTATTTAAAATATTTTTATCTTTTGTTTGACTAGCTGGAATAAAATGTAGATTTGGTGTTCTTTTATCTTTTATAATAGCTTGTGCTAAATTACAATTACCTTCCATTACATCAACAACATCATAAACAATTCTATTTTCAAGACCTAAAATCATATCAAGATTTCTTAAGCCTATATCAAAATCAATTGCTATAACTTTTTTACCATCTTTTGCTAATGCAGAAGAAATATTTGCAGTAGTTGTAGATTTACCAACTCCACCTTTTCCACTTGTAACTGTTATAATTTGACACATTTTTATAAATCCTTACTGTTTTTTTACAATGAAATTCTTTATTATAAGTACTTTATTGTAAAAAACAAAACTTAAAAAAGTTTTGAATTTTTTATTTTAGTTTTTATCTTGATCGATAATTTTATTTTTACCAATCCAAGGCATCATAGCTCTTAATTTTTCACCAGTTTGTTCAATTAAAGAAGCTTTTGCATTGTTTCTTTCAGCTATCATTCTTGGATATCCTGCTTGACCTTCTAAAATAAAGTCTTTTGCAAATTTACCATTTTGAATCTCTTTTAAGATTTCTTTCATAGCTTTTTTACTTTCTTCATTTATTACTCTTGGACCACTTACATAATCACCATATTCAGCAGTATTAGAAATAGAATATCTCATATCAGCAATTCCACCTTGGAACATTAAATCAACAATTAATTTAAGTTCGTGAAGACATTCAAAATAAGCCATTTCAGGAGCATATCCAGCTTCTGTAAGAGTTTCAAATCCAGCTTGTACTAATGAAGTAACTCCACCACATAATACAGCTTGTTCTCCAAATAAATCTGTTTCAGTTTCATCTTTAAATGTAGTTTCAATAATAGCAGTTCTACCACCACCAATTGCACTTGCATAAGATAAAGCTAACTCTTTTGTATTTCCACTTGGATCTTGTCCAACTGCGATTAAATCAGGAATTCCTCCACCTGCTATAAATTCACTTCTTACAGTATGACCTGGAGCTTTTGGAGCTATCATCATAACATTAATATCTGCTCTTGGTTGGATTCTTCCATAGTGAATGTTAAATCCATGTCCAAATGCAATTGTTGCACCCTCTTTTAAATTAGGTTCAATTTCATTTTTATAAATTTCAGCTTGATTTTCATCTGGTAATAAAATCATAACTACTTCAGCTTTTTTTGTAGCCTCTGCAACTGTTAAAACTTCAAAACCTTTTGCTTCAGCTTTTTTCCAGCTTGAACCACCTTTTCTAAGTCCTACTACTACATTTACACCAGAATCTCTTAAGTTTTCTGCATGTGCGTGTCCTTGTGAACCAAATCCTATCATTGCTACCGTTTTACTTTTAATTAAATTTAAATCAGCATCTTTGTCATAATAAACATTAATTGCCATATTATTTCTCCTTATTTTTTTATAATTATAGTATATTTAAAACAAATTAACAATATTTTTGGTAAAATAATGCAATCAAATAAAATAAAAGGTATGTTTATGTTAAAAATAGTTTTATCTCTAATTGTTTTTTCTTCATTTTCATTTGCAATAACAAAAAATCAAATTTATATATTATATAAAAGTAAGAATTATGACACTGTCTGTAATAGAGGAAAATTGATATTTGATAAATTTAGAAAAGATGAAATAACTTTATCTATAATAGCTTTATCTTGTATAAAAAAAGATCAAATAAATATTGCTCTTAGAATTTCTACTCTTATGAATAAAACAAAGATCGGAAGAACAAATGCTTCTTATGTAGCAAATTTACATTTAATAAAAAGATTACTTATTCAATTTGTATATGATAAAATAGATTTATCTAATTTATCTCTTCCAAAATCAAATCACTTTTTATCAATAGTTTTTGAAAATTTATCAAAACATAATTATACAAAACAAAATAATAGTTTTGTTATACATACAAAAAACACTACTTATATATTAAAATCATTACAAAATAAAAATAACAATAAAATAGTAATAAATATAATAAAAAACAATCATATATATAAACATATTTTTTGGTAAAAATAGGGATTTAAAATTATGTTAATACAAAAAGTAAGAATTGGTGATTTACTTATTCAAGAAGGTAAAATAACAAAACAAGATCTACAAAAAGCAATAGAAGTTCAAAAATCTTCTCCAAATCACAGAAGAATAGGTGAAATTTTAGTAGAAGAAGGTCTAGTTAATGAAGAGATAATAATAGAAGTATTATCTAAGCAATTAAATATTCCTATTATTAATAGAATTGAGCCTGACTTTTTACTATTAAGAAAAATACCAGCAAAAATTTTAGAAAAATATTTAGTTCTTCCTATAAAAGAAACTCATAAGAATATAGAAGTTGCTTTTGCAGATCCATTAGATATAGAAGCACAGAACACTATTGCTAGATACTTTGATAAACCTATTAAAATATTGATTTCTTCACAAAAAGAAATATTAAAACATATTAATCAATTAAAAAATAGAGAAAAAGCTCATACTATAATTGAACAAATGAAAAAAGAAGTATTAGGTGGTTCTGAAGAAACTGAAAATGAAGAATCAGCTACTATGAAATTTATAAAATATATAGTTGCACTGTCTATATCAAAAGGTGCAAGTGATATTCATATAGAAGCTGAAGAAAATGCATTAATAGTTAGAAGTAGAATAGATGGATTTTTACAAGAAATAATGACTATAGAAAAAGAGCTTTTCCCAGCAGTTGCAGCTAGAATAAAATTATTGAGTGGTTTAAATATTTCTGAAAAAAGAAAACCACAAGATGGGCGTTTTAGTATGGAACTGAATGGAAATCATTTTGATTTTAGGGTATCAACCTTACCTATAGCAACTGGAGAAAGCATCGTAATTAGAATACTTGATAAAAGAAATATTACGAAAGATTTAGAAAGTATTGGAATTAGCCATGATAACTTAGAAAAATGGAAAAAAGCTTTAAAAGCTCCTAATGGAATTGTATTAGTAACAGGTCCAACTGGAAGTGGTAAATCAACCACTTTATATGCTTCACTAAATAAAATAAAAAGTGTAGAAGAAAAAATTATTACAGTTGAAGATCCAGTAGAATATCAAATAAAACTTGTTCAACAAGTAAATGTAAATGAAGCTGCAGGACTTACATTTGCAGCAGCACTTAGAAGTATTTTAAGACAAGATCCAGATATTATTATGATTGGGGAAATTAGAGACCTTGAAACACTTGAAATTGCTATTAAAGCTGCACTTACTGGTCACTTAGTTATATCTACACTTCATACAAATGATGCTGTTAGTGCTGTTAGTAGAATGATTGATATGGGAGCTGATCCATTTATGGTAGGAGCTGCAGTAGTTGCTATTGAAGCTCAAAGACTTGCTAGACGTATTTGCCCTCATTGTAAAATAAAAACAAAACCTAATGCTGCTTTATTTGAAGTATTAAAAGAAAAAATCCCTGAAATCGAAAATAAACAATTTTATAAAGGTAAAGGTTGTGAATATTGTAATAACACAGGATATAAAGGAAGAGTATTAATTAGTGAAATTTTTACACTTGATGATGAATTAGAAAGTATTATAGCTAAAAATTCACCTATTGATGAATTAAAGAAAAAAGCTAAACAAAAAGGTTATAAACCTATGTTTATAGATGGTTTAGTAAAAGCTCTTCAAGGTGAAACTACTTTAGAAGAAATCTTTAGAATTGTAAAAGTTGAATTATGAAAGTTTATAAAATAACTATGTTAAGAAAAGGGGAAACAGAAAATGTTATTTTAAAAGCTGAAAATAAATTAGAAGCTATCAAAAAAATAAATAGTGCAACTAAAGGCAAAGTAATTATAATAAAAGTAGAAGAAACAGAACTTCCTCTTGAAGATAAAATAAAGGAACTAGGAAAAATAGTAACAGCTACATTTTCTCGTAAAAAATTAAATTTTCCTGTATTTATTAGTGCAATCAGACAGCTTGGAGCTTTAACAAAAGCATCCATTTCTATTAAAGATTCATTAGAAAATATATCAAAAAACTCTACTGATCCATTAATTAAAGAGATGTTTGAAAAAGCAGCAAATGATGTAGATAATGGGTTATCATTATCAAATACTTTTGAAGAATATGAAGTTTATATTGGAAATCTTGCAGTAGCCCTTGTAAAACTTGGAGAAAAAACAGGGGAACTGGGTGAGGCTTTTATGGATATGGCTGATATTTATGAAAATATAGAAGAAAACAGACAAAAATTTAAAAGTGCTATGCGTTATCCTATAATGACACTGATGGCAATGGCCGTTGCTTTTACCATTTTAATATTATATGTTGTTCCAAAATTTGCTGATATTTTTTCACAACTTCATTCAGAATTACCTTTACCAACAAAAATACTTTTAAATGCTGAATATGTTTTAAGAAATTATGGACTATTTGTCCTTGCTATATTAATTTTCCTATTTATTATTCATAAATATTTATATAGAGTTAATGATACTTATAAATATATGTTTGATGGGCTACTATTAAAAATGAAAATTATAGGGCCTATTGTTGAATATGCAAGTTTAAGTAGATTTTTAATGGTATTTACAAAACTTATTAAAGCCGGTATTCCTATGATAGAAGCTTTAACTATATCAAATAGTATTATAGATAATAGTGTATTAAATTTAAAAATAGATAATGTTATAAAAAGTATCAATCAAGGACAAAATTTAACTAATTCTCTTGCAAAAAATAACTTATTAGATAATGTAAGTTTACAGATGATTGCTGCTGGAGAAGAAGCCGGAAACTTAGATTCTATGCTTGAAAATGCAAGTAATTATTACAAAACACAATTTGATATTCTTATAGACAATATAGGAGATGCAATTGAACCTATTATGATGGCCTTTATTGGAGCACTAGTTTTATTAATTGCTCTTGGTATTTTCTTACCAATGTGGGATTTAGCAAAAGCAGCAAAAGCATAATGAAGTTAGCAATTGGTGGCTTTGATGGAATGCATTATGCCCATCAAAAACTTTTTTCTTTAAGTGATCAAATTTTAGTGATAGAAAAAAATTCAACCTTAACTCCATTTCAAACAAGATGTGACTATACAAAACTACCTTGTAAGTTTTATAATTTAGATAAAATAAAACATTTAACTTATTTAGAATTTATAGATAAAATCACAAAAGAATTCAATCCATCAACAATTGTAATAGGATATGATTTTAGATTTGGGAAAAATAGACTTGGAAATCCTGAAATATTAAAAAAATACTTTAATGTAATAGTTATAAATGAAATAAAAATAGATAATATTGGTGTACATTCTAGAATTATTAGAGAGTTTATAAAAGAAGGTAAGATAAAAAAAGCAACTAAATTCTTAAATCATTTATATAAAATAAAAGCAAAGCAGATAAAAGGACAAGGACTTGGTAAAAATGAACTTTTACCTACTATAAATCTAAAACCTACTTATAGTTATACTATTCCAAAAGATGGTGTATATTTAACTTTATTAAATAAAAAACCTTCACTTACATTTATAGGAACTCGTTCTACTGACAATAACTTTTCAATTGAAACACATATTCTTAATGGAGAATTTATAATAGATAATGTAAAATTTGAATTAGAATTTTTAGATTTCTTAAGAGAAACTAAAAAATTTAATAATCTAAAAGAATTAAAAAAAGCTATAATTACAGATAAAGAAAAAGCTCTGTATTATTTTAAAAAGGAAAATTATGACATTAGATGAATTAATACAAAAAGTAGAAAAAGCAAGACTTGAAGTAAATGAACATTTAATAGTAAAAATAGTAGCTGTTAGTAAATATTCTAATTCAGATGCTGTTAAAAAACTTTATAATGAAGGTCAAAGAGCATTTGGAGAAAATAGAGTGCAAGTTTTAGAAGAAAAAATAAATGATTTAAATGATTTACCAATAGAATGGCATTTTATTGGAAATTTACAAAAAAATAAAATAAATAAACTTTTAAAATTAGACCCTTTTATGATTCAATCAATCAATTCATTAGAATTAGCCAAAGAGATAAATAAAAGAGCTACTAAACCAATAAGATGTTTACTTGAAATCAATTCGGCAAAAGAAGAAAGTAAAGAAGGACTTCAACCAGAATTGGCAATTGATACTTATAATGAAATATTAGAAACTTGTCCAAATATAAATCTTCAAGGTGTGATGACAATTGGTGCTCATTCAGATGATGAAAAAGAGATTATAAAATCATTTGAATTAACACATTCTATTTTTGAAAAATTACAAAACAGAGGTGCAAAAGTCTGCTCAATGGGAATGAGTAGTGATTTTGAACTAGCAATTAAGTGTGGAAGTAATATGATTAGAGTGGGAAATGCTTTATTTAAATAAACTCAAATCAAATAAGTAACCTAATATAACAAAAATAGCACTAACTAAATAGTCAATCCTGAAAAACACTATCAATCCCTATTTTAAGGTAATATTAACCAATAATTTGGTATAATTTCGACCAATAAGATATAAAATATGACTAACTTTCTGGTCGAAATATAGGTGAAAATATGCAAAAAAAT
>JAUUDM010000024.1 GCA_030826765.1 Nautiliales bacterium | reverse complement strand
TATTTGTCTCTATTTTACAAAAAACTTTAGCTCTAAAATAATTACAAAGTGGTTACTAGAAATTTTACATAAAAGTTATGAGAGTACAGAAAAATTATCTCATACTAAATCTAAAAATTCATATTTAAAAAATTTGTCAATTCTTCATAATTATTAAAAGTTTTTTTTGGTTCAAAGTTTTCTAGTTTTGAATTTACTAAATAAGCGTTTGGTGTTTTTGTAAGCATTGGCAAATCATTGGTACCATCACCAAAAACGTACAAATCTTGTTTAGAAATATTAAATTTTTTTAACAAAATATCAACTGCTGTGCCCTTGTTAAAACCTTTTGGTGTAAAATCTACACTATCTTTATGGTAATATGTATGAATATCTTCTGCTTCAAACTGTTTTGCAAAACTATGAACTTCTTCTATGTCTTCTATATTAATCGGGAAAATTGTTAAATTAATATCATTGGGTTGAAACCAAATTTTATTTTTAAATTTACTTTTGAAAGTATTTTTTATATGACTGAATATCTCAATAGTTTTATTAGAAATATCAATATGATAATAAGAGACAGGTGGAAAAGTTGCACTATAATTTATAGTTGCCCCATTTTCACCAACTATTATACAATTTTCTAAAGCCAATTGTCTAGCAAACCCTGCCAAATACCCAAAAGGTTTGCCCGAAGCCAAGACAAGAATATCTTTTTTGTCTATTCTCTGTAAGGCGGTTACTAATTCTTTGTTAATAGGTTTGTTAATATCACACAATGTACCATCAACATCAAATATTAAGATTTTCTTATATGGTTCTGTCTTCATTTGGATTAATAACTTTTCCTTGAATGATATCCTTTAGCAACTCACTATTATTTGATTTTAAATAGTTTTTATAGTCTTTATTTGTATATTGATAAGCATACTGGTAACATTTATTATTAAATTTCTCAAGTACTCTATCTTTTGGATTACTTTTAAAATAAATTGCTGATGCTGTCCCTCTGCTTTCTTCTATTTTTAATTGATGAAAATAGTTACTAAAATTTTTAGAGAATATACCTTTTGAAAAATCATCATCACTCTTCTGACTTAACTCCGATATAAATAAGTTGACACCCAAAACAGAGGCAATTGCCGAAAAGCCATAAATTGAAACAATATTATATACTCTGTCATCATTATCATGTACTTTAAAAGTAACAAGTTTTATATCACTATTGATACTATTTCCTTTTTTATCATCCATTCGTGCACTTAAAACATAATTCCAACCTGAAACTGGTTGATTTAATCCCATAAAGAAAGAGTAGTTATATTCGATATCGTCATTTTTCTTTTCTTTTTGCATTTTATGCATCATATCATAATAGTTATCCATAAAACCATACAATCTATTCTCTTTTTGCTCAAATCTATATTTATTAATCAAATGAGCTAAAGCCCTATTATGTTCTGCTCCTCCAACACACAATATATCAATATATTTACTCTTTTCATTATCAATACATTTTGGAATATATAATTCTTGATTAGGTTTCTGTTGTTGATTATCTAATACATCCAAAGGTAAAGATAACATCATTTTTATTGGTATCTTGATATATAAATTATTATCTTTTTTAGTAACATAGTTAATATATATGGCATCTTGTTCACTATAATTTAATGAAATATTTTTAACTGTTTTTTTTACAAAACCTTGCCAGTCATTTTCTGCAACATTATAAATAGATTTTAAAAACTCATCTTGTATTAAAATTTTTTTATCTTTTCCTAACTTTTTTCCATCAGATATATAAATCTTAGCCTCTACATCATAAGTTTTATTTTCTTGAGTAAAATTAACAGTTTTAGGATTTGTAGAGTACTCTAAGAGTTCCCTTAAATATAAAAAGTCTTTTTCATCTTGTTGTTCTTTACTAATTTTTATATTAAACTTATCTGTTTTATTTTTTTTGTTATCTTCTAACTCAAATAAAATTCTACTCAATAGTGCAACACCAAAAAAATTTCTTTCACCTAACATTTGTAAAATACTCTTTTTATTATATCGTGCTGTTCCTATTAAATTTGCTATTAATGAATTATTTATTTTTTCTTCTTTAGATTTTTTCTCTTTTTTGTCTTGTTCTTCTTTATCTTCTTTATCTTCTTCTTTATCATTAATTTTTTGTAGCTCTAAATAGGAAAATATTGTCTCTCTTATATGAACTTCAAAAAGTTTTTTTATATATTTATCGTCTATCTTAGATTCATATTTATTTAAATTAACTTTTAAAATAACGCTATCAATATATTGGTTATCATAAAAATCCCAATCACAATAGCTATTAACAAAATTAAAATTCTTTTCTTTAGATAGTTGAGCTAAAGGAATTAAGCCAATTGAATCAGATTGATTTGATAGATATAAACTAAAAAAATCACCATTAGTCAACTGTGGTAATTTATATTTATATGATTCTAATAAATCAGAGAATAGCTTCTTTTCATTATCGGTTACTATTTCATTTTGATTATAATGACCAAGACCAGTAAATATGTTAGAAATAATACTTTTAGGAAAATTTGATACTTTATCTCTAATATCAGTTAACAGTCTATTTGCTTCACTATCTGTAATATTAGATAAAATTTCATCTTCAATTTTATAACTAGTTAAACTGCTAATTAATTCAACTAAAGAAATAGAATTTTCGATGTTATTATCTATTGTTCTATAAGTAAATTGTTCTACTTTTCCTAGCAACTTAGGCCATACATTAAAAGATTTTTCTAAATCACTAGTTGATTTTCTTCTCCAATAAGTAAAATCTCTATCTGAATTAATAGTTTCAACAATATTATTTAACCTTTTTTTATTTACCGAAATTCCAGTCATATAGACTAAGTGTGCTTTATTTTTCTCCTGTTGCATAACATCTCCTTTAGTAATTGTGCAAGTGCTGGAACACATTTTAGTTTTTCTAGCTCCTCTATAGTTTTAAGTCCAGTTTTTGTTTTAAATTCAGGGTTTATAAATTTAAGATTTTCCTCCTTTATTGTTGTGAATATTGGCACTCTAAACTCTAATGTGTTAACACCATTAGAGAAAAGCATCCATGCTTTAGTTGTTTCAATTAATACATTATCTAAGAAAAGATTTATATTATATGTTTTGATAGGAAGTTTTTTATTTTGAAATGAAGTTGGATAAAATTTGATATCACTATCATTTGAAATAAATTTTTCAGCTATTTTTGGGAAAAGAACATTATTATGCTTATCTCTTATTTCTATCTCTTCTATTGTCTCTTTTATGGCAGTATCAAAAATAGTTCTATCACATCTTCCTGCGGGTGTCGTCCAATAACCCGGATCATATTTTGTATTTAAATCCCTTTGAGTAACTACTAGTTTTTCATTAATAAAAAGAAAGCTACCACTAGATATTAATACATTTTCTAAATTATTTGAATTGTGTTGCTCAAGTTGTATTAAATCTGAAATTTTTTTAATATTTAACTCTACATCATCAAAGCCTACTATATTTTGATTATCTATATAAATATCTACTTTCTTATCAGTAATCTCAACTTTAGAAGCATACCAAAATATTTTATCATTATATTTATCAGGAATATTGCCTTGCAATAGTTTTTTTACATTTATCATCTATAAAGCACCTTAAAAATTTTAATACAAAAAGTATACAATTATTAGAAGAAAAAATCAATAGTCTATGTGCCATATTGACACATTACCATTTTTTTGCTATACTCAGTAAAAAAAGGAGAGTTTTATGGTATCTAATCAACCAAGAATTACTGCAAGGGTAAATGCAGATACAAAAGAGCTATTGCTAGAAGCTGCTAGAATTAGT
>JAUUDM010000044.1 GCA_030826765.1 Nautiliales bacterium | reverse complement strand
TTGCCGCCCACAAAGAAGAACAACCAACCCTAACCCTACAAGAGCTACTACAGATAGACATGCCCCCAAAAGTAAAAGCCAAACTAATGGCAAAGCTAAGTGGCAAAAGTGTTAAAGAGTGCTACGAAGAGTTGCGTAAGGTTGTAAAATAACGCCCGACTTGAACTACAAGTGAACCGTTTGTTTTGCCACTATTGATATATCAGGGAAATATGTTATATCGTTGATATTTGATTTTTTAACGATAGGTTCACTTGTTAGTTCCAAGGATTTGTTAGGATAGATATTTGCTAATTGTTTTTGTATCTCTTTTGCTAAATAATAAGCTAAATACGGAGGAACTGCATTACCTACCATTTTATAACCTGCTGTTAAATTTTTATAATAAAATATATGATCATCTGGGAATGATTGTATTCTTGCACACTCCCTTATGCTTAATCTTCTGTATAAATGTTCATAATTTGGAACAAAAATCCTTTTGTTTTGCTCTACAAATTGCATCTTCGGTGCTTGTGGGTGCAAAGGAGCATGTCTGCCACCTGCTTGAATAGTAAAAGATGGCTCATCCCAACTTCTTACACGGTTTCTTGACATAAAAATAGATGAAAATCCGCCAAGTAAATATTCATGATTTGGGACTTTGCAATTATCACCATTTGTATAATTTTTCTCTCTTGCAGGAAGAACACTATCTTTTAAATCCCAAATCACATCTTTTAAAACTCTTTTTTTCTTAAATGGTTTAGGAAATTCAAACTTAATATTTAAATCTTTTCTAAAACCTATAAAAAAGACTCTTTTTCTATTTTGAGGCACTTTAAAATCTACTGCATCTAAGAGTTTAAAATATAAATCATATCCACTATCACTAAAGTGTTTTTTAATATTTTCAAGTGCCTCTTTGTGTCTTGAAGCCAACATTCCTGATACATTCTCAGCCAAAAAAAATAACGGTTTTTTATCTCTTAAAACTCGTATAAATTCAAAAAAGAGTTGCCCTCTATGGTCATCTATCCCTTTTAATTTTCCAGCTTCACTCCAACTCTGACACGGAGGTCCTCCAATGAGTCCAATAGCTTCAGGAATTTCGCTTGATGGAATATCTTTGATACTTCTTTTATCCAAAAAAGTATTTGGAAAATTTTTTTCATAAGTTTCCCAAATCTCTTTATCGTACTCATTTGCCCAAATAGTTTTAAATCCAGCTTTTTCAAAACCTAAATCCAATCCTCCAGCACCTGAAAATAGTGAAATTATCTCCATTACAGCACCTTAAAAGTTATTAGTTTTGCATCTATTAACTGAATTGGATTATTTGGATTTTTAATTTTTATGTCTTGAATATTTACATTATCAAGTTGTCCTAAAATATCCTTATCAACTTGAGGCATAGAGTTATATTTATCTAATTTCATTAAACAGATTAATTGAAAATTAGCCTCTTCATCAAACTCATAGATATAATCAAAAATCTTATTTGGATTATCAATATGCCACATACCTCTAATTCTTAAATCTGTAATTCCAAGAGGATCTACTTTTTTTACTTTTCCAAGCTCATTAGTTTGTGTAAATTCAACATCAGGGATTGAATTTACACCATCAGAGATTGTATTTTTTATCCTTTCATAAATCTCTTTATCAGCACAAAAGCAATCTCCATAAACTAACCATAATGATTTTAAAGAGTTATCATTAGTATATCCAATAGTATAAATAATATCTTTTTCTTCCCACTCTTCGCAAGTACGACAAGCATTTGTTATCATTGGACTTGAGGCATATAATTTTGCTTTAGGATAAGAGCTATTTAAAGCAATTGCAGAGTTTTTTGATTGAAGCTTTTTAACTTCTATGGCATCAGAATTTTTTAAAATTAAATCAGGTGGATTGTTTTGATTACCTTGATATGAAAATATCTCTTCTAATCTTTCCAGTCTTTGATTTTCATCATCTTCATTTAAAGTTCCAGCAAATATATCTTGTATATAGTTTTCTAAAGCTTTGCCACTATTATTTATTCTATTTCTTCCTTGATAATAATCAACCAAATTAATAATTGGATTTTGTGTTATGTTTATAATAGCTTTTAGTATATTTGACATAAAATTTCCTTAGTGTTTGGATAGTTCTCGTTTTAAATTTTTAAATGAGTTCTTTTTTATTGTTAGTATGTTTTGAAATACATCTGGAAAATTCTTTTTATATTTATTAATTTTTTAATAGTTTTATCAAGTTCATTGTCTAACTCAATATGACCTTTTTTATCAAAAAAATCTATTAACATTGTTAGAAGCACTTTATTCTCTAATTCTCTTATATTCTGAATCAATGGTAACATTTTTTTGAAGCTTTTATTTATAAATTTATTGTCTAATGATGATGAATTTTTTAGTATATAAATCGTAGAAAAATAAATTCTACTTTCATTATCATTGATATCATTAATTAGTTCTTTTGTCTCACTTTTTAAGAAAGTACTTGAATAGCATAAATCAATCATATTAAACATACTTATACTACTTAATATATGAGGAACTTTCATATTTAAACTATCTTTAAAAATTTTATGAAAATTTTCTTTTAGATCAAGTGATATTAACATTGCATTTTTAATAATATCTTTTTTATATTCACTATCTGTCATCCAAGCATATTGAACTAATCTGCCTAAATAAAATATATTTAAATTTTTATTAAATTGATTTTCAAGACTATTAATACTTTCTATCAGTTTTCTATATTCACTTTTTATAATCTTTCCTTTTAAACCAAAATAAAAAAATACTACTTCTTCCCATTGCTCAATAAGACTATACAATGAAAACAATTCATCAAATTTATCTTCTTCTAAAAGTTCTTCTTTGTTTTCTTTAAAATAATTTGCAATAAAAAAATCTAAAAAAGATTTGTGAGAAAAATAAACTTCACTATTTTCTATTTTTAAAATACTAACTCTTTTTATAGTTTCAATAAAATCTTTTTGATTTGTTATTACAGATGAGTGTTTTTTAGAAAATATATCTACAAAATTTATAAATTGATCATAAGTAATTTTTACTTGATTATTTATAAAAAAAACTTCGTATGATAGATTTGTAAAAAAATCTTTTTTAATTCTTGGTTCAAACAATTTATCTATTTCTGTGCTAATTTCAAATTCACCAAATAAAATTCCAATATATTTATTATAAAGTTCTGTTATTGATGCAGGTATTTCATTATGTTTTTCAACTACTTCAATAAGTAATCTCAAAGCTAAAGGATAAAAAGGTATTTGTCCCTCTAGTTCTGAGATGCTCTTTTCTAAATTATTTACTAAAATACTTTGTTTCTCAGCTATTTTTTTGATAAAATTTATTGCTTGTTTAGTTTCATAAGGCATTAGCTCATAGTGTGTATATTCTTCAAATTCATCTAAAATAGTAAAATTAGTTCTTGAAGAAAAAACAATTGTAATATTTTTATTTTTCAATACTACATATGACTCAATTTTTTCTTTAATTAATGATCTACTGTTTTTATCAACTTCATCAATACCATCAACAATAATTGTTTTAATTGCATTATCTTTAGATAATGAATAAAATTCCTCTATTATATTTTCAATATTTTCGATATCATCTTTAATATCAATTGCTCTTAAACATATAGGAAAAGAAAAATCATTTTGTTCGGTAATTGAATTTATATTATTTTGTTTTAAAAATTTATTTATATACTCTAATATTATTTTAAATAATAATACAGATTTACCAGAACCAGCTTCACCAGTTAAAATAATTTTTTGAGATTTTTTTTCAGTAATTAATTGTAAAAACGATTGAAAATTTTCTCTATGACCAAATAATTGTTCGCTTATTAATTTTAAGTCATTTTCTGAATTTTGCTGAGCAAGTAATTCTTTTTTAGTTTTATTAAATCTTTTGATGTAAGGTTCTATAAAATATTTTAATTTCTTATCTTCAATTAAAAATTTTTCAATTTTTTCAACTCTACTTTTAAAAAATAATTGTAAATCTTCATTAAAATAAAACTCTGGATAATGATTTTCAAAAAGCCTTATTAAATCTTTTATAGCAAAATATTCTACATTATTTCTATAATTGATAAGTAAAGGATCAAGTATCTTTCTTTTTGCTCCATCTGATATTGTTCCTGTATTTACTACATATACTTTTGATATAGAAACCTCTTCATGGATATCTTGCAATTGAGCTTTTGTCATAAAAGCTTGTTGAACTTGAGTTGATATTTCAGATGTTTTACTAACTGCTGAACCTGATAACTTTTCAATAGCTTTAACTACAAAAGCTATATGCTCATAATTACCAAAATTATCTTTTGTTCTAACAACAATATCTTTACCTTTTTCTTCTGCTCCTTGTAAAATTTCAATATATGATTCAGGATATATTTTTTCTAATAACTTTTTTAATTCATGATGAAATTTATTTTCTTTACCTATATATGATTTTATTATATCTCTTTTTGTGTTGTATGGTAAATCTTTTGCTTTTAATTGAAAATCTTTTAACATTCTTTGATATCCTTTATGCTGTCTATTATATTAAACTTATATTGTTTTTATACTTAAGTAGAACAGTTTTTACACACATTATCCTAACTATTTATTCAAAGAACATTATAGTCCCAATACCCTTATATTTTACAATTAACAGACACTCTTAATTGTTCCTTGAATAGGATACTTTTTACTTAAATAATAACAATATGTCCATTATTTAGTTATGATAAATTTTTTGATGTAAAATAACATAAAACTTAAATGTCCTTTTTTGTATTTATATACAAATAACAGAACATTATTTGAGTATTAATTGTATATATAGGCATTCACAGACATAGTATCTGTTAATAATGGATTA
>JAUUDM010000009.1 GCA_030826765.1 Nautiliales bacterium | reverse complement strand
TCTGAATATTGAAAATAAGTTGATAATTCATCCCAGTTGTTTTTCCAAGAATTTATAACTATTGGATATTTTTCACCCCATTTTTCTTCAAGTTCATCTAAAGCAATTTCTGCTGCATTTTTAGTTGGAGCTTTATATACTTTTTTTAGATCTTTCATAAATGCTATTTTGCTGAAAATATATGTCTTGAAATTGGGTTTAATTCTCATTGCATTATAAATAAAAAATGTGATATTGAATATTATATTTCAATAGATTTTGATGATGAGATGTGTGAATATAGTCTTAAATTGTATGGGATAAAAAATTTCCCATACTTCTTACAACAAATTAAATATTTTTAAACTTCAAATTTAAAAGAAAAAGAAGCTATTAAGCTTCTAACATCTCTTTTACTTCTTCAAAAGGCATTTTGTGGAAGTTTAGATATTTATAAACATCTGCTTCTTTTCCTGCTAATTTTTTAGCGATGATATCTCTATATTCGTCAGGAGTTGGGAATCTTCCAAGCATAGAAACAACTGCTGCAAGTTCAGCACTTCCTAAATAAACTTGAGCACCTTTACCCATTCTGTTATCAAAGTTTCTTGTAGAAGTTGAAAATACAACCGCATTATCAGCAACTCTTGCTTGATTACCCATACATAGACTACATCCAGGTATTTCAATTCTTGCTCCAGCTGCACCAAATACAGAATAATAACCTTCTTTAATAAGTTCAGCTTTATCCATTTTAGTTGGTGGTGCAATCCATAATCTTGTAGGAACAAATCCTTCACCTCTTAAAACTTCTGCTGCTGCTCTATAGTGACCGATGTTTGTCATACAACTTCCGATAAATACTTCATCAAATTTATGAGGTCTTTTTTCATCAGCAATTACTTCGCTAATAGTTGCTACATCATCTGGGTCATTTGGACAAGCAACGATTGGTTCTTTTATTTCATTTAAATCAATTTCAATAACTGCTGCATATTCTGCATTTTCATCTCTTTCTAAAAGAGTTGGATTTTCAAGCCATTCTTTCATTTTATCAATTCTTCTTTGAATTGTTCTTTTATCTTCATATCCTTCTTCAATCATAGCTTCAAGAAGTTTAATATTTGATGATAAATACTCTTTTACAGCATCTTCACTAACTGCAACTGTACAAGCAGCAGCACTTCTTTCAGCTGATGCATCAGAAAGTTCAAATGCTTGTTCTGCTGTAAGTGATTTGATAATATCACCTTCGATTTCTAAAATTCTTCCATTAAAAATATTCTTTTTATTTTTCTTTTCAACAGTTAGTAATCCTTCTTTAATTGCTTGATAAGGAATTGCATTTACTAAGTCTCTTAGAGTAATTCCAGGTTGTAATTCACCTTTGAATTTAACAAGTACTGATTCAGGCATATTTAAAGGCATACTTCCTGTCACAGCTGCAAATGCAACTAATCCACTACCTGCTGGGAAACTTATACCAATTGGAAATCTTGTATGAGAATCTCCACCTGTTCCAACTGTATCAGGTAAAATCATTCTGTTTAGCCAACTATGAATTACTCCATCACCTGGTCTAAGAGCAACCCCTCCTCTACTTGTAATAAAATCTGGCAAAGTATGATGAAGTTTAACATCTGCTGGTTTTGGATAAGCCGCTGTATGACAGAAACTTTGCATAACTAAATCAGCATTAAATCCAAGTGCTGCAAGTTCTTTAATTTCATCTCTTGTCATTGCACCTGTTGTATCTTGACTTCCTACTGTTGCAGTAGTTGGTTCTACATACATTCCAGCTCTAACACCTTCCATTCCACAAGCACGTCCAACAATTTTTTGAGCTAAAGTATAACCTACTCCCTCTTTTCCTGCTGGTTGTTCTGGTCTTGTAAAGATATTTTCTTCACCTAAATCTAAAACTTCTCTTGCTTTTTTAGTTAAGTTTTTACCTATGATTAAAGGAACTCTACCACCTGCTTGAACTTCATCAGGAAGTGTATTTGGTTTAAGTTTAAATTCTGCTACAATTTCACCATTTTTTTCAATTTTTCCTTCGTATGGATAAATATCAATAACATCTCCCATTTCAAGTTTGCTAACATCAACTTCAATTGGTAATGCTCCTGCATCTTCACAAGTATTAAAGAAAATTGGTGCAATTACTCCACCTAAAACAACTCCACCATTTCTTTTGTTTGGAACACCTTCAATATCATTTCCAATATGCCAAATTACAGAGTTTGCTGCTGATTTTCTACTTGAACCAGTTCCAACAACATCACCTACAAATGCAACTGGATGACCTTTTTGTTTTAATTCATTAATTTTTCCGATTGGGTCTTCCATTTTTGATGTAAGCATAGAATTTGCATGAAGTGGAATATCACTTCTTGTAAATGCTTCACTTGCAGGTGAAAGGTCATCAGTATTTGTTTCACCTGGAACTTTAAATACTGTTACAGTTAATTTTTCTGGTAATTTAGGTCTGTTTGTAAACCATTCAGCATTTGACCAAGATTCAACAACTTCTTTTGCGTATTTGTTTCCTTCATTCATTAATTCAACTACATCATTAAATGCATCATATACTAAAAGTGTATGTTTAAGTTCATTTGCTGCTGCCTCGGCTACTTCATCATCAAGTTTAAGTGCGTCAATTAGTGGTTTTACATTATAACCACCCATCATTTGACCTAAAATTTTGATAGCGTGAGTTTTGCTAATTGCAGGTGATGCAGTTTTACCTTGAACTATATCATTTAAAAAAGCAGCTTTTACATATGCTGCTTCATCAACACCTGGATTGATGTGATTTGTAAAAAGGTCCATTAAATATTCTTCTTCAACTAATGGAATTTGTTTTAATAACTCTACTAATTCAGCTGTTTGTTTAGCTGTTAAAGGAAGTGGTGGTACTCCTAATTTTGCTCTTTCTTCAGTATGTTTTTTATACTCTTCAATAACATTCATTTATTAATCCTTTTATAGAAAATTTTAAAAATTGTAGCATAAATTTATCAATGTTTTTACAGATTGTAACAAAAGAAAAAAGTAGTGTGTAAAAAATACACATTTTATCTATTTCAAGCAACTCAGAGTTGCTTAAAGGATTAGAAACTTAAAACAATTCCCGCTTCAAAAACATTATCTTTTTTATCCATAAAATCTCTTTGATAATTGAAATTAAGTCCAAATTGTTTATGAAGTAATATATTAAATCCTGCAACCCCTCTTACTACTGCTGGAGTATCTGAAAAATCCCAAGAATCAACTATATGATAAACATCAACTCCACTAGATACTCCAAAATAAGGGATAAAAGGAAGAGTTCCTATTCTAAGTTGTGTATCACCAATTTCTGGAAGTTGTACTCTAAAATTTAATAATAATTCAATTGCATTAATATCTTTTGCTATTAATTTATCAGGAGTTGCTACCGCTAAGCCACCACCAAATTTATAAATACCCTTATTTTTTAAAAAATCAACCTCAATTCTTTTTAGGGTATCATTATTTTGTGAATCATTGGAATTTATATCAAAACCATAATTAATATCTATTTCAGAAGAATTTGTAAAAAAATCTGTCTTTTCTTTTAATTTTTTCAATTCTTCAGGAGACATAAAATCAACTTCTATAATTTTTTTCAAATTTGGTTCAAGCTCTATTGTTCCATCTTTTTTTTGATTTCTATATCTTGCTGACCATACAATATTACCACTGCATTGTTTAAGAATTTTTGTTTTATTTAATTGAACATCTATTCCATCTAAATTAATACTAATTTTATTTTGAGGTATATTACTTTTAAATGTAATTTGAGGATAATCTCCTAATGTTTTATTAATAGAAATTAATTTACCCTTTTTAACTTCTAATTCTCCCTCTACTGGACATTTATTATTCGCTAAAATTTTATAAGAATATTTTCCCTCTTTCAATTCCACTTCTTGAGATGGTAAAATAGGTTTATTATAATTAGAAATAATAATTTTTGCATTTACATCACTAGTATTAAATACAACTGCACCTTTTGAAGATTTTTCAATTAAAATTGCTTCTTTTTTATTTAAAATTTTTAAATCCTCTGAAGAAAGTTTTAATACTGCTTTTACAAAAGCTATTTTCCCTAACATAGAGTTAATTTTTTTCTCTTTTTCTTCAAAAACAGTTGGTAAAGAATCAATTTTAAAAGTTTTTATCTCTTTTAATATTTGTTTAGCACTATCTTTTACATTTTTTTCTGAAACAGATGCACAAACTTCACCATTTTTATTATAAAATTTTGCATTTTTAATTATAACAGACGATGATTGAGATGAAGATGAATCTATTTTTTTACTAAAAAATGTAGAAAATATACTTTTGCTATAAGACTCTTTTTTATTTAAATTATTTTTTACACTTACATAAATTGATTGTGAAAGTGAATTTAAAGCTTCATTTTTTGTTACTCCACATCCCTCATAAGAAAAAGCAAATGTTGATATAAGAACTGCCGAAAGAACTATTTTTTTCATAATAAATTATCCTTTTTTTATCAACAATTATATCAAAAATTTTAATATTTCTTATTATTTGAATAATTAAGTTACTTATTTTTTCTAAAATAGCTATCAATTCCATCAGCTATACCTGTAGCAAGTCTTTTTTGATATAAACTATTATTAAGTCTTGAAGCTTCTTTTTTATTTGTTAAAAATCCAGTTTCTATCAAAATTGCAGGCATCTGAGTTCCTACTAATACCCAAAAAGGTGCTGGTCTTACACCTCTATCATAAATATCTTTATAATGTTTTCTAAGATTATAAATAATATTTCTTTGAATATCCATAGCCATTTTATCAGATTGAATAATTCTATCTTTATTTAAAAAATTTAATACTATTTGCTGATTAGTTGTATGTAAATTACCTATTGCACTATTTTCATATTTAGCAACTCTGCTTGCTCTTTCGGTTCTTGCAGGAGAAAGAAAATATGTAGTTGGACCATGGACTTTATTTTTACCTCTAATTATATTACAATGAAGAGAAATAAATAAATTTGCATGATAACGATTTGCAAATTTTGTTCTATTAGGAAGCGTTACAAAATAATCTTTATCTCTTGTCATATATACTTTATATCCTCTTTTTTTAAGTATATCTCTTAGATAAAGTCCTATTTTTAAGACAACATTTTTCTCTTTAATACTATAAAACCCTATTCCACCTGGATCTTTACCACCATGTCCTGGATCAATTACAATAATTTTTTGTTTCAAAGGAACTTTTGTTATATGAGTAGGTTTTTGATATTTAGAAATAGGTTTATCAAAAAACTTAACACTCAAATAATGATTTTTTGTAGAATATCTTATTTTAAATTTATTTTCATTAGATAAAACTACCCTAACTTTATTTTTATTATTTTGTGCTATCAATAAATCTATATTTTGTGATATTCTTTTACTTATTTTTTTATTCAATTTTGCATTATAAATGTCAAAAATTTTATAATATTTTTTATTTCTAACTAAAGTAAAATATTTCACTTTCATTTTCGAATTTAATTTTATTTTCAATGGATAGTAACTAATCACTTTTATATATTTTGATTCTAATTTAAGAGGATTTTTTATAGGTATTACTTTTTTTGATACATATTTATATTTTTTATAACCTAAGTTATTTAATTCCTTTTTATATTTACTAACATTAAAATCTAAAAAACTTCCACACTTTACAATCTCTTTTAATGAATTGATTTTTTGTTTTTTATTATTATTTAAAATAGCTTGGATATAATGTTGTTTAGCTGTAGTATAACTTTGATAAGCTTTTGAAAGTGATGAAGTATTACACCCAAAAAGGGCTGTAATAAAAAATAGAATAACTATAAACCTCATCTACAAGTTAATTCATCCATTAATTCTTTTACAGATACTAACTTATCTAATTTATACCCATTACTTCCAGTAAAGAAAAGTCCTAATTCTTTGTTTCCATTGTAAGCATCACTTAATCTATCTGCTATACAATATCCAACTTTTTTAGCTTCTTCACCTCTATGACAAGGTGCTACACAATTACTAATACATTTAATTTTTGGAGCTTCATTTTTTTCTATTAAATACTGAAGATTTGTTTTAACTCCACGTGCTGGATATCCAACAGGAGATTTAAAAAGTTTAATCTCTTCTTCTTTTGCATTTAAAAGAACTTCTTTGAAATTATCGTGGGCATCACACTCATAAGTTCCTATAAATCTTGTCCCCATTTGCACACCAGCACAACCCATTTCTAAATATTTATCTATGTCTTCTTTATCCCAAATACCACCAGCAGCAATTACTGGAATATCATATTTTTTTGCTAATTCTACAACTGGTGGAATAAGATTTTCAAGTTGATTTTCTTCTTTTAAACATTCATCATAACTAAAACCTTGATGACCTCCACTAAGTGGACCTTCAACTATTACAGCATCTGGAGTTTTTCCATATCTTGACCATCTTTTAATTATAATTTTTAAAGCTCTTGCTGTTGAAACTATTGGAATTAAAGCAACATCTGGATAATCAGCAGTAAATTCTGGCATATTTGTCGGTAGTCCTGCCCCTGTAATTATCATATCAGCTCCCGCTTCACAAGCATCTTTTACAACTCTTCCATAATCATTAATTGCATATAAAACATTACAAGCAAGCGGAGCATCTCCACATATTTTTCTTGCATTTGCAAAAATTGCTTTTAAAGCCTCTTTTGAATAAAACTCTTTTTCACTAACAGGTCTATTTTCTACTTTTTTATTTACATATTTTTCATTTTCATAGTACCCTGTTCCGATAGCACTAATTACACCAAGTCCACCTTCTTTACTTACATTCCCAGCTAATTTATCCCAGCTAATTCCAACACCCATTCCACCTTGGATAATTGGATGTTTTATTTCATACTTTCCTATTTTCATATAATAACCTTTGCAAATTTTCTTTTTCCAATTTGTAAAATATATTCACCACTTTCCAGCATTATATCAAATTTATCTACTTTTTCACCATTGATTTTAACTGCTCCACCTTTTATATGTCTTCTTGCTTCACTTTTAGTATTTGCTAATTTTGTTTCAAAAAGTGCATCAATTAATCCGATTTTATCATCAAATCTAAATTCAGCTATATCGCTTGGAATATCATTTTGTTTATGAACTCTATCAAACTCTGCTTTCGCACTATTTCCAGCACCATTTCCGTGAAATCTATCAACTATTTCTATCGCTAAATCTTCTTTAACTTTTTTAGGATGAAGTTCTCCATTTTCTACAGCTTTTTTAAGCTCTTCAATCTCTTCTAAACTTTTATCACTAAGAAGTTCATACCAATTCCACATAAGTTCATCAGAAATAGATAAAACTTTTGCAAAAATTGTATTTGCATCTTCTGTAATTCCAATGTAATTTCCAAGAGATTTACTCATTTTATTCACACCGTCAAGTCCAACTAAAAGAGGCATCATCATAACCGCTTGTTCTTTTCCTACATTATAAGTTCTTTGCAAAGTTCTTCCCATTAAAAGATTGAATTTTTGGTCAGTCCCACCTATTTCAATATCACTTTTTAAAGCAACACTATCATATCCTTGTAAAAGTGGGTAAATAAATTCACTAATTGCTATTGGCTGATTTGATTTATATCTTTTTTCAAAATCATCTCTTTCAAGCATTCTTGCTACATTAAAAGTAGTTGTTAATGCTAAAAGCCCTCTACTTCCAAGTTCATCAAGCCATTTTGAGTTGAATACTACTTCTGTCTTTTCTTTATCTAAAATTTTAAAAACTTGTTCTTTATAAGTTTCAGCATTTTTAGCCACATCTTCTGGAGTTAAAACTTTTCTTGTAGCACTTTTTCCAGTCGGATCACCAATTTGTGCTGTAAAATCTCCAATTAAAAATTGAACTTTTGCTCCAAATTTTTGAAACACTTTTAGTTTTTGAAGTAAAACAGTATGTCCTAAATGTAAATCTGGTGCAGTTGGGTCAAATCCTGCTTTTACTGTAAAAGTTTCACCTTTTTCATAAAAATTTTTAACTAAACTAATCACTCTTTCTTCATCAATTAATTCTACACAACCTCTTTTAATCTCTTTTAAAGCTTTTTCTATCATTTCAATCCTTTACATTCTTATTATATGCATCTTTTTTTGAACTAAATTCAACAATGGCATAATGTTGCTTCAATTTATTTGCAATTTTATCAAGTTTTTTCTCATCTAAATCAACCTCAACTTTACAAAAATCACTATTTACCCCAAGTTCTATAGATAAAATTTCTACATCAAGTTTTGCAAGTTCTGTTGTAAATTTTGCAAGTTCACCTTTTTTATTTTGTAAATTTACAATAATTACATATTTACCTATATTATCTTCTTTTATCCACTCTACAAATACCATATTTTTACCTGATTTTATTAAATTAAGTGCAGTAGAGCAGAGTTTATGATGGATTGTTACTTTTTTATTTTCTAAAAATCCAACTATATCATCTCCCATTTTCGGATGACAACAAAAGCTAAAATCAATTTCATTTACATTTTTATTACTCAATACTCTTATTCTATCAAATTTATACTCTTTTATTTTATAACTTTTAAAAAAACCACTTACAAAACTTTTTCTGTTCATTGTTTTTTCTATTTTTTTAACAACATCTATAAAAAAGTTTCTTTCTGCTGATAATTTATATATAGAATTACATAACTTATTTGCTTTTATATGTGCTTTTAATTTAATCATATCTATATCAAAAACAGTTTGCAATATATTTAAGACCACATCTTTTTCAACTTCTTTTATTTTTTGATTACATAAATGTCTTGCATTATATTTTGCCCTTGAAGTTTTAAGTGAATCAATCCAACTACATCTTGGTATTGGCTTATCTGCTGTTACAATTCTTACAATATCTCCATTTTTAAGTTCAGTTAACAGTGAAGCTTTTTCTTTATTTATATAAGCCTCTTTTGCCCTGTCACCCAAATCTGTATGCACTGCATATGCAAAATCAAGTGCAGTTGCTCCAATTGGCAGAGTAAAAGAATCAAATTTAGGAGAAAAAACTAAAATATCTTCACTAAACAAATCATTTTTAGCAAGTTCATAAAAATCTTCTACTTTTTCATCATACATTAAATTATCTAACCATTTTGTATTTGGTATTGCTGTATCAAGTTTATATTTCCAGTGTGCTGCAATTCCAAATTCAGCATTTTTATCCATATCAAATGTTCTGATTTGAACTTCAATTATTTTATTTTTAGCAAATACAGTTGTATGAAGTGTTTGATAGCCATTCTCTTTTGGAATTGCTATATAATCTTTAAATCTTGAAATAAGTGGTCTAAAATTAAGATGAATAACTCCAAGACTTTCATAACATTCAAGTTTTTCTTTTGTAATAATTCTAATAGCAAGCAAGTCTAAAACTTCTTCTATAGAAATACCTTTTCGTTGCATTTTTAAATAAATTGAATAATAATGTTTTATTCTTCCTTTTATTTCAAAATCTCTAAGTCCACTTTGTCTAAGTAAAATCTCTACATTATCTATAAATTCATTAAGTTTTAGAGTAAATGATTCTTTATGCGATTTTATATATTCATCTATTTTTTTATATTCCTCTGGTAAAAGATATTTAAAACTTAAATCTTCTAAATGTTTTTTGAGAGTTGCAATTCCAAGTCTATGAGCAATTGGTGCATAAACTAAAATAGTCTCCTCTGCAATTCTTTTTTGTTTTTCTGGCTTTAAAGCTTCAAGTGTCAGCATATTATGAAGTCTATCACAAAGTTTAATAACCAATACTCTAATATCTTTGATTGAAGAAATAAGCATATTTCTAAAAGTTAGGGCTGATTTTGTAAGTTTTTCATCTATTACAGTTGAAGGAAGTAAAGAATGAGCTCTAATATCTGTAATTTTAGTCAGACCTTCTACCAAACGAGCAACACAAGCTCCAAAATTTAACAAAATATCTTTGAATTCATATTCTGTATCCTCTACTACATCATGTAAAAGTGCAGCAATTATCATATCTTCATTATCACTAAAAAATGAGGTAATAGAAGCTACCAAAATAGGATGAATCACATATTCTTCACCACTTTTTCTATATTGATTTTTGTGAGCTTTTATGGCAAATTCGACAGCTTTTTTTATTTTTTCTTGATTAAAGTTTGAAGAGAGTTTAAAAAGTGTGTTTTTCGCTTCTTCAACACTTTTTATCTCTTTTATAGATTCTATAAAATTATTAAAATTATCCAATTAATTTTAACCCTCTTTTACTTGTATTAAACCTTCAGCAATCTCCATAATAGCAATTTCAGTAGGTTGAATATTTCCTTTTACTTCTACTAATGGTTTAGCTCCATTAGATAATTCTTTTACTCTTTTTTCTACAGCAACACTTAAAAGATATCTATCATAATCAACTCTTTCTAATGCTTTTGCATTTATCTGTTCTATTCTCATTATTTCTCCTTATTTTACTATTGAATATTTTGCATTTTCATCATTTTGTAATATTTTAAGTAAGTTTCCTTTTTTAAACATATCACAAACAATAATTGGTAATCTGTTTTCTCTTGCAAGTGCAACGGCTGTATCATCCATAACTCTTATATGTTTTTTAAGCGCTTCTTCATAACTTAACTCTTTTAGAAGTTTTGCATCTTCATATTTTTTAGGGTCTTTGTCATAAACTCCATCAACTTTTGTAGCTTTAATAATATAATTAGCTTTTATTTCACTAGCTCTTAAAACTCCTGCTGTATCAGTTGTAAAAAATGGATTTCCTGTTCCTGCAGCAAAAATAACAACTCTTCCTTTTTCTAAATGTCTAATAGCACGTCTCACTATAAAACTTTCAGCTATTTGTTCCATTTTTATAGCACTTTGAACTCTTGAAGATATTCCATCAAATTCTAATGCTTCTTGCATAGCAACTGCATTTATAACCGTTGCCATCATTCCCATATAATCACCACTTGTTCTTTTGATTACTCCATCTTGTGCGGCACTTACACCTCTTATGAAGTTTCCACCACCAATAACAATAGCAATCTCAAAACCAGCATTTTTTAGTGATTTAATCTCATCTGCTAAATATTTTAAAATTTTTGTATCTATTCCAAATCCATTTTCATTAGCTAAAGCTTCACCTGAAAATTTGATTAAAACTCTATTTTTTACTTGTTGCATGGAATATCCTTTTTTAAAAGAGTATTTTACCATAAATTTTTGTTATAATAAATAAAAAAGGACTAATTTGCTAATAGATAGTTTTGATAGAAAAATAGATTATATTAGAGTATCAGTTACAAGCAGATGTAATTTTAGATGTCTATATTGTATGCCAAATACTCCATTTGATTGGGAACCAAAAGAGAATCTACTTTCATATGAAGAGATGTTTGAATTTTTAAAAGTAGCTATTGATAATGGAATTAAAAAAATAAGATTAACTGGAGGTGAACCTCTAATCAGAAAAGATTTAGATAAATTCATTAAAATGATAGCTAATTATGCACCTGATATTGATTTAGCACTTACAACTAATGGATATTTTTTAAAAAATACAGCAAAACTTCTAAAAGATGCAGGTCTAAAAAGAATAAATATTTCACTTGATTCACTAAAAAAAGATACTTATGAAAAAATTGCTAAAAAAGATGTGTTTGCTAAAGTAATTGATGGAATCGAAGAAGCACAAAAAGTAGGATTAAAAGTAAAACTAAATAGTGTTATTTTAAAAGGTATAAATGATAATGAAATTTTAGATTTATATGAATATTCTAAAAACAAAAATATAACTATTAGATTTATAGAATATATGGAAAACAATACAGCTGATAGTCATTTAAAAGGCGTACCAAGTGATGAGGTTTTAAAAATTTTGCAAAAAGCACATACTTTTATAAAATTAGAAAGAGAAAATTCTCCGGCTGTTTATTACAAAGATGAAAACGGATATATTTTTGGTTTAATTTCTCCTCACGATGATAGCTTTTGTAAAAACTGCAATAGAATCAGACTTACTGCTGAAGGATATTTAATTCCTTGCTTATTTTTTAATGAAAGCTATCAAATTAGAGAAGCTGTTAAAAAAGGTGATATAAAAGGTGCCGCTAAAGTTTTAGAACAAGTAATTAGAGAAAAACCAGAAAAAAATGATTGGCAAAATGAAGTAAGTGACAGAGCTTTTTATGAAACAGGTGGATAAAATAAATAGTTTTATTTCTTTTTAGATAAAATTATTGTAAAATTTCACAAACAAAAGTGACTGACACTTATTTATATAAAATAAAGGATTTTTTATGCTTATTAAAGAAACACAAGTTCCATATATTGCCAATAAAGTTGTAATAGATTTACTAAATTCAGGATTTGTGAAATTTAATCATGGTCTTGACAAAGCAAAAGCTATGGTGGAAGAAATCCTTATGGAAAATGTTACTCAAGAAAGAGAACTAGAAAACGAAATAAAAGAAATAATTGCTGAACAAGAAGAAGCTAATGAATTTATGTTCTATGATGTAGATAGAAAAGAGCTTTTTTCTATGATGAAAAGAAAATTAGCTAAAGAAGATGGATTTATTTTAAATAAAACTGATAGATTAAATAATTTAGCTCACCAAATTGTAGAAGATTTATGGGATGAAGAACTAATTGATTATGAAATCAATGATGGTAAAATGAAAAATATAGTTTTTGATTCAATGGATGAATTTATCAAAGAAAAACATCAAATTGAAGACATTGTATATGATAAACTTAGAAATTATAAAAAAGAATTAGTTGCAGGAAGTGAAGAGTGGGAATTAGTATTTAAATCACTTTATGAACAAGAATTGAAAAAAAGGGGTATGCTATGATGGTTTCAATTTTGCTTGAAAATGGTATATTTTTAAAAGCAAAAGGTTTTGGTGCAAATACAACGCAAGTAGGTGAAATAGTATTTAATACATCAATGACTGGTTATCAAGAAATAATAACTGATCCTAGTTATGCTGGACAGTTCGTAGTTTTTACAGCAAGTGAAATTGGAAATGTTGGAGTAAATGATGATGATATGGAAAGTAATGATGCTTTTTTAAAAGGAATTATTGTTAGAAATTATAATGACAACTACTCAAACTTCAGAGGGGAAAAATCACTTAATGAATTTTTAAAAGAAAAAAATATTTTAGGAATTAGTGATATTGATACAAGATATTTAACAAAACTAATAAGAACTGAAGGTTCTCAAATGATGATTGCATCAAGTGAAATTCACGATAAAGATGAATTAGAAAAAATACTTAAAAATTCACCTCATATTAGTGAAATCAACTATATAAATGAAGTTACTACTGATAAAGTTTATACACACTCTCAAGGTGCTTGGAATGATATAACTCTATCTTATAATCCTAAAAATACATCTAAAAAAATAGCTGTTTATGATTTTGGAGTAAAAAGAAATATTTTAAATGAACTTACAGAGGCTGGACTTGAATGTGAAGTTTATCCAGCAAATACTCCAGCTGATAAATTAATCGAAAAATATCAAAACAACGAAATTGTAGGAGTATTTTTATCAAATGGTCCAGGGGATCCATTAGTTCTTACTCAAGTAAAAGAAAATATTCAAAAACTAATCAAAGCAAAAATACCTATGTTTGGAATCTGTCTTGGTCATCAACTTTTAAGTATTGCTCACGGGTATGATACTTATAAACTAAAATTTGGTCATCATGGTGGAAATCATCCAGTTAAAAAAACAGCTATTGAAATTACTGCACAAAATCATAACTATAATGTACCAGAAGATATCAGAGATATTGCAGAAGTTACTCATACAAACTTATTCGATGGGACTATTGAAGGTGTTAAATATAAAAATGAACCAATCTTCTCAGTTCAACATCATCCAGAAGCAAGTCCAGGACCAAGAGATAGTAAATATTTATTCAAAAAATTCTCTGATATGCTTAAATAATTTGTTATAATAATCCTAAAAAAGGGTTATTATGCAAGAATATGTAAATAAAATTTTAACTTCAATAAAAGAAAAAGAACCTTACAATACAAAATTTTTAGAATCAACTACTGATGTTCTAAATTCTGTTATTCCTTATCTAGAACAAAATCCACACCTAAAAGAATTATCGTTACTTGAGAGAATAATAGAACCTGAAAGAGTTATTATGTTTAGAGTACCATGGGTAGATGATAATAACAAAATCCAAGTAAACAGAGGTTATAGAATAGAATTTAACTCTGCTATCGGCCCATACAAAGGTGGGACAAGATTTCATAAAAATGTAACAATCGATACTTTTAAATTTTTAGGATTTGAGCAAACTTTCAAAAATGCATTAACTTCACTTAATATAGGTGGTGGTAAAGGTGGTGCTGACTTTGATCCACATGGAAAAAGTGATATGGAGATTATGAGATTTTGCCAAAGTTATATGAGTGAACTTTTTAGACATATTGGAGATAAAACAGATATTCCAGCAGGAGATATTGGCGTTGGGGAGAGAGAAATAGGATATCTTTTTGGAATGTACAAAAAACTAACAAACAAATTTAATGGAGCTTTAAGTGGTAAAGGGCTTGAATTTGGAGGAAGTTTTTGTAGAGTTGAAGCTACTGGATATGGTTCTGTCTATTTTGCTGAAAAAATGCTAAATTCACACAACGATACTTTAAAAGGTAAAAAAGTAGCTGTAAGTGGTGCAGGAAATGTAGCTTACCATGTTATTCAAAAACTATATGAATATGACGCTATTCCTGTTACTTGTAGTGATTCAAAAGGTTTTATTTATGATGAAAATGGTATAAATTTACAAATACTAACTAAACTAAAAAAAGAGAATCATCAAAGTTTAGAAAAATATGTAGAACATAGACAATATGCAACTTACACTCCAAAAGAGAAATACCATAAAACACGAAATGATATTTGGAATGTACCTGTAGATATTGTAATGCCAGCAGCTACTGAAAATGAAATAAATATAAATGATGCAAAAATAATAGTAAAAAATGGTGTACAATATGTAATAGAGTGCTCAAATATGCCTTCAACTCCAGATGCTATTAAATATTTTCAAGAAAACAAAGTTAAATTCGCTCCAAGTAAAGCTGTAAATGCTGGTGGAGTTGTTACAAGTGTATATGAAATGAGTCAAAATGCTACATTTGAACCATTAAGTTTTGAACAAATAGATGAAAAACTAAAAGAAGAGATGAAAAGAATCTATATTGATATTGCTTTTACTGCTAAAGAGTATGGATATGAGGACAATTTAGTAATAGGTGCAAATATAAAAGGTTTTACAAAAGTTGCAAATGCGATGATAAAACAAGGAGTTATTTAATTTAATTTGCTATAATTTCAAATATTATTTTTAAAGGATTTTAATGGCTAAATATATTTTTATTACAGGTGGTGTATTATCATCATTAGGTAAAGGTGTAACTTCTGCTTCAATTGCAACTTTACTTCAACATTCAGGTCTTAATGTAACAATGTTAAAAATTGACCCATATTTAAATGTTGACCCGGGGACAATGTCTCCATTTGAGCATGGAGAAGTTTTTGTTACAGAAGATGGAGGAGAAACTGACCTTGATATAGGAAATTATGAAAGATTTTTAAATAAAAGTATTTCAAAAAACAATAACTTTACAACAGGTCAAATATATCTAACAGTTATTCAAAAAGAGAGAAAAGGTGATTATTTAGGAAAAACTGTTCAAATTATTCCTCATATTACAAATGAAATCAAAGAAAGAATCTACAAAGTTGGTGAAGGTCACGATGTAGTTTTAGTAGAGCTTGGTGGAACTGTTGGAGATATCGAAGGACTGCCTTATATGGAAGCAATCCGTCAAATAAAACAAGAAGTTGGAAGCAAAAATGCTATGTTTGTGCACGTTACTTTAATTCCTTACATCAAAGCGGCAGGTGAGCTTAAAACAAAACCAACTCAACACTCTGTCCAAGAACTTAGAAGAATTGGTATAACTCCACATATGTTAATTTGTAGAACTGAAAAAAATCTACCAAAATCACTTAAAAGAAAATTAGCAACAAGTTGTGATATTGACTATCACTCTGTAATAGAAGCAAGTGATGCAAAAACTATATATAAAGTTCCTTTAAATTTCTTAAGCCAAGATATTTTAACACCAATTAGCGAACAGCTTCATTTAGGTGATTTAAAACCAGATATGGAACAATGGAATGATTTAGTAAAAAGAATAGTTGAACCTGTAAAAAATGTAACAATTGCATTTGTGGGTAAATATGTAACTCATACTGAAAGTTACAAATCACTAATCGAAGCACTAAATCATAGTGGGGCTTGGCTTGATACAAGAGTAAATATAGAGTGGATTGATAGCGAAGATTTAGAAAAAAATCCTCAAAACATTGAAAAACTTGCAGAAGTTGATGGAATCTTAGTTGCTGGTGGATTTGGTCATAGAGGAGTTGAAGGAAAAATAAAAGCTATTGAATATGCAAGAGTTAATAAAATTCCTTATCTTGGAATTTGCCTTGGAATGCAAACAGCAGTTATTGAATTTGCAAGAAATGTTTTAGGAATAAAAGAAGCTAATTCACAAGAATTCGACCCTGATACAAAAGAACCTGTAGTATATTTAATCGATAATTTTATAGATGCAAATGGACAAAAACAACTTAGAACTCACACTACAGCTCTTGGTGGAACTATGAGACTTGGTGGATATGAATGTCTAATAAAACCTAACACTAAACTTTATGATGCTTATGGTACTGATAAAGTAGTAGAAAGACATAGACATAGATATGAAGCAAATAATGCTTATGAAAAAAGATTTGAAGAAGCTGGAATGATAGTTTCAGGAAAAAGTAAAGAAGGACTTATTGAAGCAGTTGAATTAAAAGACCACCCTTGGTTCGTAGCTGTTCAATTCCACCCAGAATTTACAAACAGACTTCAAAGTCCAAATAAAGTTATCAAAAAATTCGTAGAAAAAAGTTTAGAGTTTAAAAACTAAACTTTTCTAGTTTAATTTATTTTCCAAAGATTCTTGCATGCTTGGATATTTAAATTCAAATCCATTATCCAAAAGTTTTTTTGGATAAACTTCTTTAGAGCTCGTTAACACACTCGCACCTTCACCATATTTTAAATAAAGCATAAACTCTGGGATTCTAAAAATAGTTGGACGATGTAAAACTTTACCTAATGTTTTAGTAAATTCTCTATTAGTTACAGGATTAGGAGAAGTTGCATTTATTATACCAATTAATCTTTTATCTATTATAAACTGAAATATTCTCATCAAATCATCAATATCTATCCAAGACATCATCATTTTTCCATTTCCAATAATTCCACCAAGTCCAAGTTTAAAAGGAAGTAGCATCTCTTTTAATGCACCACCATTTCCCAAAACAACGCCAACTCTAATAATTGCAGTAGGAACTATGGATTTTTGAGCTTCATTTTCCCACTCTTTTACTAAAGAAGCTAAAAAATCATCACTATAATTTTCACAACTTTCATCACAAGAAATATCATCAGGATAAATACCAATTGCAGAAGCAGAGATAAAGTGTTTAACATTACTTTTATTGATAGCCTTTACAAGTTTTTTAGTTGTTTCAATTCTACTTGAATATAATGTTTTTTTATAACTATCACTCCATCTTTTTAAGATTGAAGCACCAGCAAGATTAAATACAACATCAACATTTTGTAATTTTTGGATAATTTCTTTTTCAGAATCATTACGATTTATAGTTATATAATTTGGAAAAGTTTTTTTTAAGTATGAAGCAATAAACCCACTCGAACCAGTTATAGCAATTTTCATATATTTTCTCCAAAACAGAGATTAACTCTATTTTGAAACTTTAAATACTTCTGCTTCTTGTTTTAGTGCATTTGAATCATTTTCTATTTTATTAAAGTTTTCTTCAATTTCATCTAAATTGTTTGTTAATGTAACAGTCTCTTTAGCTGTTTCTTCTATATTTGAAACCATATCAGAAGTATCATTTTTAATAGTAGAGATTGTAGCAGTAATTTCATTTGTTGATTTTTGACTTCTCTCAGCCAATTTCCTAACCTCATCAGCAACTACAGCAAATCCTCTTCCATGTTCCCCTGCTCTTGCTGCTTCAATAGCTGCATTTAAAGCTAATAAATTTGTTTGATCTGAAATTTCTTTGATTAGATTTACCATACTTTCTATTTCAGATACAGAACCTTCTAATGTTTTTGCTTTATCTGTAAGTTCAGATTGTCTTACTTGGAAAACTTCTTCATTCCAATGTTTTGTTTCATCTATAGACTTGTTTGTATCATTAGCTATATTTACTACATTATTTGCAGATTCTAATATTTTTGAAACTATATCATTTAATTTATTTACAATTGTATTAATTGGTTGTTCAAGTTCTTTTAATTCACTATTTTCATTAAGTGATAAAGTCTGTGTAACGTCTCCATTTTCTATTCTTTGTAAAATTTCTTTAATAGGTGCTATTTCACGTTCCATATATTCTTGTCTTGCTTTTATTTCTGGAGTTCTATCTCTTAGCATAATAAAAGTTTCTGTTACTTCCCCATTTACAATGATTGGAACTACATATACAAATACAGGAACTTCTCTTCCATCTTTTGTAATAATATTTGCAAATCCCTCACCTGATTTTTTTTCATTTACATATTTAACTGCTAATTTACAAACTTGACAATCAGCCGGATTTTTAGGCCATAAAATTTTTCCACCAGGAGTTCCTTCAATTTCATAAGAACTAAATCCTGTTATTTTCTCAAATGGTAAATTATGTTCAATAATTTCTCTCTTAGGATTTATAGCGAAAAATGCTACTGGAAATGTAGATTTAAAACTTTTCCATTCATTAATTTCTCTATCTTTGATTTCAAATAATTTTTCTAATTTTTCTTCTATTGATACCGAAGATAAATCTATTTTACTTTCACTAGCTTCTTTTTCAATTATTTCTTGTAGTTTACTAGATAATCCTTTATCTTTTTTTGAAAAAAACATTCTTCACTCCTTTTATATTAATTAATTGAGATATTATATCATAATTAGTTTTATTAATTTTTAAAAATTAACAATTATCATTCATATAAAAATTCAGCTTCTACTCTATTTCTCTTCTCTTTTGCTTTATAAAGCATATTATCTGCATTTTTTATCATTTCATCAAGTGTATCACCTCTAGAGCTTACTCCGGCTGAAACTGTAAAATGTATTTCTTTTTTGTTACTATCTTCAAAGGATAATTTTTCAACTTCTTTTCTTATTTTATTTTCTGCAATCATAAATGCTTTTTTTTCATCACATCCTATAGTTAGAATAATAAATTCTTCTCCACCATATCTTGCAAACACATCATTTTCTCTTAAATTATTTTTTACTAAAGTAGCAAATTTTTGTAGTACTAAATCTCCTGTTTGATGCCCATAAGTATCATTTAATTTTTTAAAATGGTCAATATCTAACATAATAATACTAACATCAAAATCTTCTCTCACTTTTGAAGCAAAAGTTTTTGAAGCTATTTCATAAAAATATCGTCTATTATATATTTTTGTAAGTTCATCTTTATATGCCATGTTTTTTATTTCATCTAAAAGCATCACTATTTTTATATTATTATCTATTCTACATTTTAACTCTTCTTTATTAAAAGGTTTATATAAAAAGTCATTAGCACCAGCTTTTAAAAACCTTGAAGATGTATCTCTTTGTGCATTTCCTGAAATAGCTATAATTACTTTTTCGTCAAAATAATATTTACTTCTTAATTTTTTAGTAAATGTGATACCATCCATTTTTGGCATTTCATAATCTGTAATTATAAATTTTATCGTTTCATCTTTTTCTATTATTTCTATAGCTTCTTCTCCATTATTAGCAATAATTGGATTTGAAATAGGATATAAAGTTTTAATTGCTCTTAAATTTATAAATTGTGAGGTTTTAGCATCATCAACAATTAAAATTTTTATTTTTGATAAATAATTTAATATTTTAATTTTATCTATAATTTGCTCAAATTTATTACTATCAGTTTTTAAAATAAAATCTATAACATTATTTAATTTTATATTTTCTTCTTTAGTAATAGAATCTGGAAATGCTGTAATTGCAATAATAGGAATATCATAAGAAGATAAACCTTGTAAATAATTTTCATCTGTATCACCTAAAAAAATATCAGCAATAATTAAATCATAATTCTTAATATCTAAATTTTTTAAATCTTTTGAAGAATGAATCATATTTACTTTAAATTGAAATTCTCTTTCTAACTCTTTTTTTAAATTTTTACAATAAAACACATCATCTTCTATTATTAAAATGTTTTTCATGAAGAATATCCTTCAAAATTAAAATTATGTTATATTATAACACAATTTATTTATAATTAAGAATTATGATTTAAAATTTTTTAAAAGAACTACATTCTTCCGATTTTTAAATAGTATAGGAGAAAAATAATTTAAAATAATTAGAAGAAAAAAGGAGAAAGAATGATTACATCATTCCAGGCATTCCACCCATTCCTCCCATACCACCCATATCTGGCATTGCAGGAGCTTTTTCTTCTTTGATTTCAGTTACAGTAGCTTCTGTTGTAAGAAGTAGGCTTGAAACTGAAACAGCATTTTGAAGTGCAACTCTTTCAACTTTTGCAGGGTCAATAATTCCAACTTCAAACATATCTACATATTCACCAGTTGCTGCATTAAACCCATAGTTTTCATTTTCGCTGTTTTCTACATTATAAACAACTACTCCACCATCAAATCCAGCATTTTCAGCAATTTGTTTGATTGGAGCTTTTACTGCTCTAACTACAATATCAGCACCGATTTTTTGGTCACCTTCAAGATCTAAATTGATTCTATTAGCTGCTTTTAATACAGCCGCACCACCACCAATTACGATACCTTCTTCAACTGCAGCTTTTGTAGCACTTAAAGCATCATCAACTCTATCTTTTTTCTCTTTCATTTCAGTTTCAGTAGCTGCACCAACTTTAATTACAGCAACTCCTCCACTTAATTTTGCAAGTCTTTCTTGTAATTTTTCTTTATCATAATCACTTGTTGTATTTTCAATTTCAGATTTGATTTGAGAAACTCTCGCCTCTATATCTTCTTTATTTCCAGCACCATCTACAATTGTAGTATTGTCTTTATCTACAACAATTCTTCCAGCTTTTCCTAAATCACTTAATTCTGCTGATTCTAAGTTTCTTCCAAGTTCTTCTGAAATAACTGTTCCACCTGTTAAAATAGCGATATCTTGAAGCATTGCTTTTCTTCTATCTCCAAATCCAGGTGCTTTTACTGCTGTTACATTAATTGTTCCTCTTAATCTATTTACAACTAATGTTGTTAGTGCTTCACCTTCAACATCTTCAGCAATAATTAATAAAGGTTTATTTCCAGCTTGAACTACTTTTTCAAGTAATGGTAAAAGTTCTTTCATATTTGAGATTTTTTTGTCATAAAGTAATACATAAGCATCACTTAATTCTGCCACCATTTTTTCAGAATTTGTTACAAAATATGGTGATAAATATCCTCTATCAAATTGCATACCTTCTACCACTTCAAGCTCATCATTTAATGATTTACCTTCTTCAACAGTAATAACACCATCTTTTCCAACTTTTTCCATAGCTTCAGCGATTAATTCACCAATAACTTTATCGGAATTTGCTGAAATTGTAGCAACTTGTGCTATTTGTTCTTTATTTTCAACAGGTTTGCTCATTTTTTTAAGTTCTTCAATAATAGCAGCCATTGCTTTATCCATACCTCTTTTTAGCTCAATTGGATTTGCACCAGCTGTTACATTTTTTAGACCTTCTTTGAATACTGCTTGAGCTAAAACTGTTGCAGTTGTAGTTCCATCCCCTGCTTCATCAGCAGTTTTACTTGCAACTTCTTTTACAAGTTGTGCTCCCATATTTTCGATTTCATCAGCTAATTCGATTTCTTTTGCTACAGAAACACCATCTTTTGTGATATGAGGAGCTCCAAAACTTCTTTGAAGTAATACATTTCTACCTCTTGGTCCCATTGTAACTTTTACTGCGTCAGCTAATTTATTAACACCTTCTAAAAGTTCCCCTCTTGCTATATTGCTATATTTAATTTCTTTTGCCATAATAATTTTCCTCCTTTATTAAGATATAATTCCTAAGATATCATCAGTATTTAATACTAAATATTCTTTTGAATCTAATGTAATTTCACTTCCTGCATATTTTGCAAATACTACGATATCACCTTCTTTAATTGAGTTGTATTCATCTTCTTCAACTTCTTTAGAAACTGCGATAACTTTTGCAGTTAAAGGTTTTTCTTTTGCATTATCTGGAATAATAATCCCACTTGCTGTTTTATTTTCTTCTTCAACTCTTTCTACTAAAACTCTTAATCCTAATGGTTTAAATGCCATTTGAACCTCCTTTTTTTATTTTCATTTATTTTATTTTTGTCAATTACTTAATTTAAGTGCCAGAATTATAAAATATTTTTCTTTATTTGTCAAGAGTTTTTTATAAAAGCTTAGTCTAAATAGCTAAATATTTCTAAATAAAAATAAGAAAATAGATAAAATTATTTATTTTGGAACATTACTCCATATAAATTACAGTTATTAATAATTATTTAAAATATACTAAAACTTAAAAAATTATGGTATAATACAGGTTCAATTTTAAACAAGGAGCTCTGATATGCCTAAAATGAAAACTAACAGAGGGGCCGCTAAAAGATTTAAACTTAAAAAAAGCGGTAAAATCAAAAGAGGAACAGCTTTTAGAAGCCACATCCTAACAAAACAAGACCCAAAAACTAAAAGAAGACTAAGAAGTCCAAAACACGTAGATGCAACACAAGTAAAACAAATGAGAGAGCTTTTAGGAAAATAATTTTTTAAAAGTTTTCACCTTAAACATATAATAAAGGTTAAGTTGACGAAAGTCACACCTTAGATAAAATCAACAGGTAAAGGAAAACAAAATGAGAGTAAAAACTGGTATAGTTAGAAGAAGAAGACATAAAAAAATATTAAAAATGGCAAAAGGATTCTACTCTGGTAGAAGAAAACATTTTAGAAAAGCAAAAGAACAAATCGAAAGAAGTTTAGTATATGCTTTCAGAGATAGAAAACAAAATAAAAGAAACTTTAGAAGATTATTTATTGTAAGAATTAATGCTGGATGTAGATTAAACGGAATCAATTATTCAAAATTTATAAATGGACTTAAAAAAGCAAACATCGAATTAGATAGAAAAATTCTTGCAGACTTAGCAATGAACAATCCTGAAACATTTGCTAAAATCGTAGAAGCAGCAAAAGCAGCTCTATAATCTTCCTCCCTTTTGGGACTTACTTCTTAATTCAAATCACAATTAATATTAACAAAAGATTTAAAATAACCTTATTACTCTTCAAATATATACTCTATTTCCCATAAAAATATAAATTTTATATAAAAATTATTAAATGATTTTAACTAATAACTATCCACTCTTTATCAACAATTAATTTATTATCAATAAAAAGTTCAATTTTAATTTTATCTTTTAATCTATAATTAGTTACTCCTTTTGGAGTCCCTGTCATTATAATATCTCCATCCTCTAGAGACATAAATGATAAAATTTCATCTAAAATTTGTTGTGGTTTATAAATCATAAGTTCATAAGTCGCGTGTTGTTGTAAATTATCATTTAAATATAATTTCATTTCAATTGATTCAATATTTCCTTCTAACTTAACAAACTCACTAAAAACAGCACTTCCATCAAATGCTTTTGCTCTTTCCCAAGGAAGTCCTTTACTTTTTAAATAATTTTGAATATCAGCTTTTGTAAGATCCAATCCAACTCCAACACCTGACAATTGATTATTTTCTACTAAAAAACAAATTTCACCTTCAAATCTTGTTTCATTAGAAAAAAACTTTAACTCTTCACTTATAGAAGAATTCACTTTACAAAATAGCACCATATTCTCTGGTATTTCATTATTAAGCTCTTCAATATGCTCCACATAATTTCTTCCAACACATATTACTTTTGAAGGAACTATTTCTCTATTTTCATATTTTATTTTATTCAATTTTTTCTCCTCTTATCTTAATTTTATATACTAACTAAATAAACGAAGCAACTACAAATTTTAACGAAAAAAAGCGTTAAAAAAAGTGTGCTTCAAACCCGAAGGGCGCTTGCGTTGACACTTTTCAGCTTTTTGCAGTGTTAAAAAATTTGTTCTCTTGTTGAGAGTTTTAGGTTAGTATATAATTTAACAACTTCTCTATCACTAAAAGGAATTTTTTTATCACAAAATTGCATATATTTTTCATCACCTTTTCCTAAAATCATAACATATTCATCTTTTTGTAATTCAATTGCTTTTTTAATTGCATCTTTTCTATCTTCAATTATTTCAAATGGAGTATTCTTAATACCTTTTGCTATCTCTTTTAAAATATCTTGTGGATTTTCACATCTTGGATTATCATTTGTCAAAATTATATAATTAGCATATTTATCAGCAACTTCTCCCATTATTTTTCTTTTACTTTTATCTCTATCTCCACCAGCACCAAAAACTACTATTTTTTTATCTTTAATTGCATTCAAAACTTTTTCCATCCCATCAGGAGTATGTGCAAAATCAACTATAATTTTTGGAGCTACTTCTTCCATTCTTCCAGCAAGTCCACTAAAATTTTCAGCTATTTTAATAATTTTATCTAAATATATATTTGTAAGTTTATGCGCTCCCAAAACTGCTGCTTCGAAATTTTCTTTATTAAATTCACCTATCAATTTTGGATTAGCTTTTAAATTTTGTGGATAAAAAAAAGCATTTTTTTTATTTATATTTAAGTTGTATTTTTTATTTATTACTTTTAGAGTTTCATCTTGAAAAAATTTCTCTTTTGCTTTTTTATATTCTTGAATAGTTTTATGATAATCCAAATGATCTTGACTTAAATTTGTAAATATTTTCAAATCAAAATTAATTCCATCTATTCTATTTTGAATAATTGCGTGAGAAGAAACTTCCATTACAAAAAAATCAAGTTTATATTTATAAACTCTATCTATTGTAGTTATTATTGGTGGAGTTGTGAGCGTTTTTTCTTCTTTTAATTCTCCATTTAAATAAAAACCTTCTGTACCTTGAACACCTACATTAAAACCTAAATTTTTAAGAATATCTCCTATTAAAAATGCAGTAGTTGTTTTACCATTTGTTCCAGTAATTCCTATAAATTTAGTTTTTGTGTTTTGTAAAAGTTTATCTGGAGTTATATAATTTTGATTAGTATAATATTTTTTATTTTGAGTAGTAAGTAAAAAAAGATTTCCTTTTTTATACTCATATGTAGAATCTGTAATAGTTTCATTATTTAAAGTTATTTTCATTTTTAAATTCACTAAAATCAAGTGGACCTAATGTATCATAAAGACTCTCTACATAATCAAGAGCCATATCTTCATAACCATATTCCATTAGTTTATTTATAAACTCAACTAACTCATCTTGATTAACAAACATAACTCTTGTAGTAAATAAAATATTTTCAAGTGTTTCTTTTTTATCTAAAAGATGCTTAACATCCTCAAACAAAACACCTTCAAGCTCATTGATATTTTCTACTTTAGTCTCGATTATATCCAAATTAGATTCCTGCATATTTCATAAGTTCATCAAGTTTATCTTCATAACCATGAGGAACATTCATAACTACTAATTCTGGATGAATTTTTTCTCTTAATGCTTTTTCTACACCATATTTTAAAGTAGCTCCTGCACTGCTACATCCTACACATCCACCTTGAAGTTGTACAAATACAGTTGGTTTATCAACATCAATAAGTTTTATATCTCCTCCATCCATTTGTAGCATTGGTCTAACTTCTTCTATTACCTTTGCAACTGCTTCTTTTAATTCTTCATTATCAAATGGTATAGCCATTATTTCTCCTTGAATTATAATTAATTTATTTATATTATAACAAAATTTTATGAATTTATTGTGAATATTGAAAGTTTTAGGAAAGTTCCCAAAAAGGGAGAGAATTAATCTACTAGTGAGATTTGTGCAAGTTCTGCAGCATCACCTCTTCTAGTTCTAGTTCTTTTAATTGAAGTATATCCACCATTTCTTTCAAGATATTTAGGAGCTACTTCGTTAATAAGTTTTTTTGTTGCTTCTTTATTTCTAAGTTTAGCAAAAATAAATCTATGAGTATTGAAATCAGCATTTCTACTTTTAGTAATTAATTTTTCAATAAATCTTCTTAATTCTTTTGCTTTTTCTACTGTTGTTTCGATAGAACCATGCTCAATTAAAGCAATTGCAAGATTTTGCAAAAGTGCTTTTCTATGAGCAGACGTTCTACTTAACTTTCTGTATCCGTGTCTATGTCTCATGCCTCATCCTTTAATTTCTCAATCTCTTTTTGTAATAAATTTTTTACATTTTCAGGTAATGGTTCATTTACATTAAATCCAATTGAATCTAATTTTTCAGTAATTTCATCTAATGATTTTTTACCAAGATTTTTGATTTTAGCAATTTCATTACTACCCATCAATACTAATTCACCAATATATTTAATACCTGCTTTTTCAAGACAATTATAACTTCTACTTCTTAAATTCATACTATCGATAGAATTTGTTAAGATTTTATAGTTATCATCAAGATTTTCTTCAAATTCTACTTCTTGAACTACATCAAATTTTTCAGTAAAAATAGCAAACTGACTAAATAGTTTATTTACAGCATCTTTTAATGCATCATCAGGAGCAATTTGTCCATCAGTTTCAATTGTAAATATAACTTTTTCAAAATCAGTTTCATCTTCTACTAAAATATTTTCAATTTCATAAATAGCATTTTTAATTGGTGAGAAAAATGCATCAAGTGCAATATAATCATTAGAAATGTCATCTCTAATATTTTCACTTGGAACAAATCCCATACCTTTTTTAATAATTAATGAAAAGTTTAATGTAATATCTTCATTTAAAGTCGCAATATAACCTTCAGGAGTTACAACTTCTATTTCATCATTACTTAAATCTTTTCCATAAATTTCTTTAGGCCCAACAAAAGTATAATTTACTTCTACTTCATCTTTTGAAGAATCTTTAATTTTAAATCTAACATTTTTTAAATTAATAATAAATGTAGCAACATCTTCAAATACACCTTTGATTGAATCAAACTCATGTTTAGCACCATCAATTTTGATAGCAACTGGTGCATATCCAACTGTACTTGCAAGTAACACTCTTCTAATTGGATGAGCTAAAGTAACTCCATATCCTCTTTCAAAAGGATATACTGCTACTTTTGCTTTATTCCCATCAACTTCTACATCTAGTTTATTAGGAATTAATAGTTTTGTTTTTATTTTATTCATTTTTTACCCTTATTTAGAGTATAGCTCAACGATTAATCTTTCTTCTACTGGAATTTCTACTTCTGCTCTTTCTGGAACTCTTGTAAAGATACCAAATAATTTATCTTTGTCTACATCTACCCATTCAGCGATACCTGTTTGGTTTGTAAGTTCAATAGCTCTTTTCACTTGAACATTGTTTTTAGATTTTTCTCTAATTTCAATTTTTTGTCCTGGTTTTACTCTATAAGAAGGAATATCAACTCTTTTTCCATCTACTAAAATATGCCCATGAGTTACTAATTGTCTTGCAAATCTTCTAGTTGTTGCAAATCCCATTCTGTAAACTACATTGTCTAATCTTGTTTCAAGTAATGAAATTAAGTTTTCCCCTGTATTACCTTCTTGTCTATTAGCATCTGCAAAAAGTCTTCTAAATTGTTTTTCGCTAAGACCATACATGAATTTAGCTTTTTGTTTTTCATTTAATTGAAGCCCATATTCAGAAACTTTTTTTCTTCTTTGACCATGTTGTCCTGGTCCATAAGGTCTTTTTTCTAATGCTGATTTTCCTGCTAATCTTCTTTCACCTTTTAAATTAAGGCTTACTCCGAATCTTCTTTCTATTTTTTCTACTGGTCCTCTATATCTAGCCATCGTTAAACCCTTCTTCTTTTTGGAGGTCTACATCCATTATGTGGTAATGGAGTGATATCTTTCATCCATAAAACTCTAATTCCTTCTGTTGCACCAACAGTTTTAACAGCAGTATCTCTACCACCACCTGGACCTTGAACTTTAATTCCAACTTCTTTTAGTCCATGTTCTTTTGCTTTAGCCATAGCATCTTCTACAGCTTGTTGTGCTGCAAATGGAGTTGATTTTTTACTTCCTCTAAATCCTAATGCACCTGCACTACTCCATGCAACAACATTTCCCATCATATCAGTAATAGTAATTACTGTGTTATTAAAACTAGCAGCAACATATACAATACCGCTACCTATATTTTTTTTAACTACTCTTTTTTTAGTAACTTTTCTTTTTGCCATTCTCTAACCTTTATTTAAGCTTTTGCACCAATAGTTTTTTTCTTACCTTTTCTAGTTCTTGCATTAGTTTTAGATTTTTGACCTCTAACTGGAAGTCCTTTTCTATGTCTTAAACCTCTGTAACAACCTAAATCCATAAGTTCTTTAATATTCATTTGAACTTGTTTTCTTAAATCACCTTCAACTACATAATTAGTTTGGATTTCTTTATTTATTGCTGCGATTTCATCTTCAGTTAGTTCATGAACTCTTTTTTCTGGATTAACTCCTGTAGCAGCTACGATATCTTTTGCAAATTTTGGACCAATTCCAAAAACATATCTTAATCCAAATTCAACTTTTTTATTTTTTGGTAAATCTACCCCTGCAATTCTTGCCATATATTATCCTTGTCTTTGTTTATGTCTTGGGTTTTCGCAGATTACTCTTACGATACCTTTTCTTTTAACTATTTTACATTTTGGACAAATTTTTTTAACTGATGCTCTAACTTTCATCTTGTCTCCTTGAAATTTAACCCCACTACATAGGCTTTTTGAATTCAGCCAACTTTTTAAAAAATACTTTTACTTTTTAAAAAATTCTTCGTGCAGTTTTTGGGGAATGAATTATATCAAATTATTTATGAAAAATCAATAAAATATGAAGTAAGAAAAAATATTTAGAAAGATTAAAAATTTCTAAATTCTATAGGAATTTTTGTTGAAAGTTTAGTTATATCTAATTTTTTAGTTTGTTTTCCTATATTTCCAAGGGTTTTTTTATCACTTTCAAAAAAATTTTGTAGATAATATTTTCCTCTATATTGCATTGATACTAAAATATCTATAATTTCATTTATATCTTTTTCATTTAATAAATCAGTATGAACTGTAGTTCTAACTTCAAAATTAATTTTTGATTTAATTAAAAATAGAAGTGTTTCTCTAAATTTATCCCAATTATTATTTTTTGTAATAAATTCAAATTTTTCTTTTTCATCTGTCATTGTTGTTTGATGCTTTTTTACTACTTGTGGTTCAAAACTACCATTTCTATCTCTTGGTGTATCTAATTCAAAATTTCCAAATTCACTCTTCATAGTTTTTAAAGTATATCCATTTCTTCTGTTTTTTTCTACATCTTGTGCAAGATGTGAATCTATCTCTGCTTCAAGTGCTGCTTCTGTCAATTGTTTTATAAGAGAACTTAATATACCATCTTTCCCACTTATACTTTTTCCTGCTTTTATATCTTTCGCAAATTGTTCTACATCTATCTCTACTTTCATCTGTCTCTCCTTGAGTTTTTTTATTTTACCCAATTGACACAGAATTTAGTACAGTCCCTTTTTTTGGCACTGACTAAATGAATTAAGAAGTGATATAATTTAATAAAAAAACTTAAAGGATAGAAACTATGAAAGTGGGATTTAACAAAGGGAAGAAATATAAAAAATATAAAAGACTAAAACAAGAACAAAAAGAGATGATATATAAATTATTTTTAGAAAAAATGGAATTGAGAAAAATAGCTAGAGTAATGGGAGTGACATTAGGAACTGTTCAGTATCATTTAAAAAAAACTAAAGGAATATGAGGAATTGTATAATTATTTTTTAAATATTTTAAAAAAG
>JAUUDM010000014.1 GCA_030826765.1 Nautiliales bacterium | reverse complement strand
GTTCAATAGCTCTAGTACCCGTTGTTTTTTTACCATTCTTATCAGAATAGAATATGGTTTCATCATCGTAACCATTATCAATAAAATCACGAATATACCTTTTTAGTCTCACATCAGATACCAAAGCTGTTTGTGTATCCTCATCATATCTCTGCTCACCCGTAAATGGGTCACCGTTTGGAATACAATCTTTTGCATCATATAAAAATAAAAATTCTCTTTTATTCATTTTTTCATTCTCCTTATTAGTTTTGTTCATCATTTATCTCTTCCCCTTCTTGCTCTTCAGTTGGTATCTCTGGGTCTTTTTCAGATTTTACATTTTTATAAAGTTCACTTCCTAAAAAGAGCCCAAAGATAAGTTCATCTTTATTAAATGAGTCATTATCCATATAGAGCATTTGATTTGTTGCCAATCGTATGTTGATACTCTGTAATCCTTCAAACTCATGAAACTTTGTTTTGGCAAAAATTTCATTAGCAAATGCCTGAACAGAACCAAGGTCATTTCTCTCAATTCTTTTTCCTACAAATGCTAAAGTTTTTTTATCGTAACCATTAATTGACCAACTTAGTATATTAAGACTTAATCCAATACACACACCAAGTTTCATAGATGGAGACTCTTTAACTAAGTTTCCATTATCCAAAAAATAGCTTAGTCGTTCTTCGTATGTTTTGCCTACAAAAAATTCTTTGTTCTTTTCGTCTGTATTCATTCTTTTTACTTCTCCTTTATTTATTTTATCAAGCCAATTTAAAAACATCAAATGTTTTATCACGGTTCCATAATAGTATTTATCTTTACTATCTTCTGCTTTACTGATGCTATATTGCATATTTTCATTCATCACTAACATCAATCTTTCTAAATTAATTTTATCACCCAAAGCTATCTGTCTAAAAAGTGATATTCGGTATTTTTTATGAGTATCTTTATGATAAATATTGTAAATATGTTGTTGCCAATTAAATTGAAATTTATCTCTATTAAATTTTTCTTGATAAAATTCTGTTAAAGAGTTTGATAGTTTTATAATTTGTACTAATTGAGAGGGGATAACATCTTTAATATACTCAATAATTTCTTTTCCTCCACCAGTTTTTGCAGGTTCCCAAAAATAAAAATTTAACAATATTTCATTTTTTATCTCTAAAGAACTTTTCCCAACAATTAAAATCAAACTATCTAAATTTTTTTTATCAGATTTTTTTACAAAAGATTGAAATTCTTTTAATGCATTATCATTCAAACTAGTTGCAGTTATAAAGTTACTTATACCCATATAATAAAAGCTATTTTGAATTTCCAAAAAAGTTCGACCAATCATAAAATCTATATATGCCTCTTTTGATAATAAAAAAATATTCTTATCATCTTTCAAATTATATTTCACATTCACTTTATCTGTAGAAAAAGGATAATAAAATCCTCCACCAGGATAAGCCATTGCTTGCTTATTTGTATAAATATTACATAAGGTGTGATGCTCTTGATTCATTAAATTTGCTGAATTATTAAACTCTATATTTTCAAAAACTCTTAAAAGTAATTTATTTTGATAGAAAAACAACTCTTTATCATTCTTTTTTACCTTTACAATAATAGGAATTTTTTTTGATAATTCATTTATTTTTTTTGTTTCTAACCTTCCTTTTAAATCAGATTTAATTTTTACTTTTACAGAATTAGCAAGTTTATCGATAGTGTCAATATTTTTTAAAATACTACGGAAATATCTTGTTATTTTTGGATAAAGTATAATTTCATTATCTAAAATCATTTTTTCTATTTTTGGATAAATCAAATTATCAATTTCTGATTTCTTATTTGTAGAAAGTTTTATTTTATCTTTTTTACTTTTTTTATCATGTTGTACTTTTCCAAAATACATTTTTTTCAATGTGTCATAAACTTGGTTATACTTTGTTTCAGTCACTAAGAAATTTAAAATCTGTTGCACAGTTTTTTCTTTGCTTTCATATATAAATGAGCTTGGAAAAATATATAAAGTACTACTTTTTTTACCTCTATGAACACCATATTTTAAATATAACTCTTGTCCTAATTCAGAATACTCTTTATCATCAGATAAATGTTTAATTTTTTGAGTTGGAATAAATTTAAAATCTTCACCATCCCACTCCAAAACAACTTCAACATAAAACTCAGGTAATTCCTTAAAGGTGAAAACTGAACCAAATCTATTAGATATTCTTCCTATATCCACAATCTCCTTAATCAAAATCCACCTCCTTCAATTCAGCCTCAATCTCCTCAATGCTGGGCAGGCTGGATTTAAACTCTTTGGGCAGACTGCTGACAAGCTGATATTCACTTACGCCTATAGGATTGTCTATTTTCTGCAAGGCATACTCCACAACCGTATTGTTTTTGGATTTGCAAATAAGTATGCCCAGAGTCGGATTATCGTCTGCGCCTCGTAACTCTCCATCTATAGCCGATACATAAAAGTTCAGCTGCCCTGCAAACTCTGGTTTAAACTTGACTGTTTTTAACTCTACAACTACATAACATTTGAGTTTGACATGATAAAACAGAAGGTCTATTTTAAACTCATCACCACCGATTACAAGCTTATACTGCCGTCCGACAAAAGCAAATCCACTGCCAAGCTCTAACAAAAAACTGGTTATCTGCTCCATTAATGCATCTTCAAGCTCCCTCTCGTCGTGCTTTTCTCTGAGCATTAAAAAATCGAAACTATAAGGATATTTAAGCACTGCTTTTGCCAAGTCAGACTGAGGAGTAGGAAGTCTGTGTCCGAAGTTACTGATAGCTTTACCCTCTCTAGCATAGAGGTCACTCTCTATTTGGTGTAGTAAAACAGCTCTTGACCATCCGTTATGTACTGTTTTCCTTACATAAAAAAGTGCTTCATCTTCTGTTTTACATTTGGTAATTATCTCTCTATTGTGTCCCCAGGGAATTTGAAAAATTTCGCCCACAAGTTGTGGACTTTTTGCATTAGAATAAAAAAGGTACCATTTCCTCATATACTTTATATTGGTTAAAGAAAAGCCTTTCATACTCGGAAACTCCTCTTTTAGATCACTACTGATTTGCTCCATAAGATTGTCGCCCCAGGATGATACTTTTTGTTTAGCAACAATCATGGCAGCC
>JAUUDM010000026.1 GCA_030826765.1 Nautiliales bacterium | reverse complement strand
AGGAGATTGTTTATTTTCATTTGAGATAGGTTCGTCTAATAAATTATCAATAATAACATTGGAATCATTATTATTTTCCTCTTGAATAGAGTTTTCGTTTATAAAAAAGATTATCCTATAATTTTTGATAGGAAGTGCTTCAATTTTATAATTACTATATTCAGATTCTTTTTTTAGTTTATCTAAATTATCAATTTTATTTGAAAATTTTTTATTTAATTCTTCTATCGAATTTTCTTTTAAAAAATCTTTATCAGCACCTATGATTTCATCTGTTGTTTGGTCTACAATTAAGATCATAATTTCCTCTTTTATCTTAAATAATATATTGAACATATTTTGTTTTAAATGTTTATTTATATATAATTCTAGCATAATTGCATTAAATTAATTATAAATTTTGATAGAATTACAATATTATATTATATATAAAATATATTAAAACAAAGGAAAATAATGAAAGTTTTATTGATAAAAGATGTAAAATCGCTTGGAAAAAAAGGTGAGATAAAGGAAGTTAAAGAAGGATATGGAAGAAATTTTTTAATAGCAAAAGGATTTGCTAAACTTGCTACAAAAGAAGTAATTAAAGAATGGGAAGAAGAGCAAAAGAAAAAAGCTGAACTTGAAGCTCTTGAAATAGCGGAACTAAAAAAAGAAAAAGAAGTGTTAGAAAATTTAACTATAAATATTACAAAAAAACTTGGTAGTAACGGTCATTTATATGGAGCTGTAACAAAAGAAGATATAGCTGAAGCTTTAAAAGAGCAAACAAAAATTGAAATAGATAAAAAGCAAATAGATGCAAAAAATATAAAAAGTGTAGGAGAGCATACAGTTGATGTGAAATTAGGTCACTCAATTCATGCAAAACTTAAAATAAATGTAGAAGGAAAATAGATGTTTAAAGCTACAACAATACTTGCTTGTAAAAAAAATGGGCAAGCTGTAATTGGAGGAGATGGACAAGTTACTTTTGGTAACACAGTATTAAAAGGAAATGCAACAAAAATTAGAACTCTTTATAATGGACAAGTTTTAAGTGGATTTGCAGGAAGTACTGCAGATGCATTTTTACTTTTTGATATGTTTGAATCGCATCTTAAAAATAGAAAAGGTGATTTGTTAAAATCTGTTATTGATTTTGGAAAAGAGTGGAGAAAAGATAAACATTTAAGACAACTTGAAGCTATGATGATTGTTTTAAATAAAGAACATATTTATATTTTAAGTGGAACAGGTGATGTAGTAGAACCTGAAGATGGTCAAATTGCTGCTATTGGAAGCGGAGGAAATTTTGCTATTTCAGCGGCACGTGCATTAAATAAACACAGTAATTTATCTCCAAGAGAATTAGTAGAAGAATCTTTAAAAATAGCTGGTGATTTATGTATTTATACTAACAAAAATATAAAAATTTTAGAATTGAAGGATTAAAATGACTATGACACCAAAAGAAGTAGTAAAATATTTAGACCAATATATTATAGGTCAAAAAGATGCTAAAAAAACAATAGCAATTGCTTTAAGAAATAGAGATAGAAGATTAAAGCTTGATAAAGAGTGGCAAGATGATATTATGCCAAAAAATATTCTTATGATAGGTAGTACAGGGGTAGGTAAAACTGAAATTGCAAGAAGAATTGCAAAAATGATTAAAGTGCCTTTCGTAAAAGTAGAAGCAAGTAAATATACAGAAGTTGGGTTTGTTGGACGTGATGTAGAAAGTATGATTAGAGATTTAGTTTATAACTCTATGAACTTAGTAAAAGATGAAATGAAAGAGAATAATAAAGAAAAAATTGAAGAATTTATTTTAGATGAAATTACTACTAAACTTTTACCAAAACTTCCAGCAAATGCTAGTGAAACTAAAAAAGCTGAATATGAAGTTTCATTTAATAAAATGAAAGAAAAAGTAAAAAATGGTGATATGGATCATTTAAAAATAAAAATAGAAGTAAATGAAAAATTTGAAGAAAATCCAAATTTACCACCTGAAATTTTAAAAGCACAAGAAAGTTTATCAAAAGTTTTTAATGTTTTAGGAAAAAAAGAAGAAAAAGAAGTAACTGTAAAAGAAGCAAAAGAACTTCTAAAAGGTATTGCTAGTGAAAAAGTTATAAATAGTGATCAAATCAAACAAGAAGCTCTAAAAAGAGCTAAAAATGGAATTATTTTTATTGATGAGATTGATAAAGTAGCAGCTACATCATCTCAAAGACAAGACCCAAGTAAAGAAGGTGTTCAAAGAGATTTACTTCCGATAGTTGAGGGAAGTACAGTTAATACAAAATATGGAAATATAAATACTGACCATATTTTATTTATAGCAGCAGGTGCATTTCATGTAAGTAAACCAAGTGATTTAATTCCAGAACTTCAAGGAAGATTTCCACTTAGAGTAGAATTAAGTTCTCTTGATGAAGATGCATTATATAAAATCTTAACAGAGCCTAAACATTCTATTATTAAACAATATCAAAAACTACTTGAAACAGAAGAAGTTGAACTTAAATTTAGTGAAGAAGCTCTAAGAGAAATGGCAAAAAATGCATTTTTAGCTAATGAAAAAACAGAAGATATAGGAGCTAGAAGACTTCATACAATTACAGAAAAAGTTTTGGAAGAGATTAATTTTGAAGCAGATGAGCATAAAGGTGAAGTTTATGAAATTACAGCAGAGTATGTTCAAGACAAACTTGGAAGTATCGTAGAAAGTGAAGATAGCACTAAATATATTTTATAAGGAATTATTTTGGAAAAATTTATAATTGCAGATGAAGAAGATGTAAAAAGTGGATTTGTAGGAGTTATAGGTGAGCCTAATGCGGGTAAGTCTACACTTATTAATTGGCTTGTAGGTGAAAAAATAGCTATGACTTCAAGAAAAGCAAATGCAACAAGAAAAAGACTTACTGCAATTGTGATGTATAAAGATAATCAGATTATTTTAATTGATACTCCTGGTATTCATGAAAAAGAGAAATTACTTAATAAATACATGCTTAATGAAGCTTTAAAAGCTTTAAGTGATAGTGATTTAATTCTTTATATTGCTGATGCAAGAAAAGATACTAAAGGGTATCAAAAATTTTTGGAATTAAATAAAAAGAATATATCTCATTTATTAGTTTTAACAAAAATAGATATGTTAGAAAGAGAAAAAATAGATAAAAAAATAGAAGAGTATGAGGCATTAGAAAATAAATCTTTCCTTGAACTAATTCCTATCTCTTCTACAAATAATGTAAATAGAGAAAAACTTCTTGATACTATTATAAAATATCTTCCAAATCATCCTTATTATTATGATCCGGAAATTATTTCTACTGAAAATATAAAAGATATTTATAAAGAGCTTATAAGAGAAGTTTTGTTTGATAAATTGAATGATGAGATTCCTTATGAATCTGATATAATAATAGAGAAGATTATAGAAAATGAGACAATAGATAAAGTATATGCTATGATTGTAGTTCAAAAAGACACTCAAAAATCTATGGTTATTGGTAAAAAAGGTAAAAAAATAAAAGAAATAGGTATGGCGGCACGGAAATTGCTAGAATTATTTAGTGGTAAAAAAATATATTTGGAATTATATGTTAAAACTATACCTAATTGGACAAAAAATAGAAAAATGCTTGAAGAGATAGGATACATAGAATAAAAGGTGATATAAGTGTTAAATGAAATAAGTAGAATGAGTAGAATACATAAAATTAAAAAATATGCATATGATGTAAATAAAGTAGCATCAATTGATCCTTATAATTTTAATAATGTATTTATTTTAGAAAACAATATAATAAAAGAAAAAACTTTTAAAGAAAAAATTTCTAAAGATACTTTAATTTCTACTTATATTCCACTTAGATATATTATTACTTATGAAATGACTATTCCTAGGAATTTAGTTAATAAAATTGATGTATATGATCATATAGAAACTCAAGCTTATGAAGATTTAGAACTTGATGAATCTGAAAAATATATTTTTAAATATAAGTTAATTAGTTCTGCTGCAGATGAAAAAAATATGATTGCACAAGTTGTTATAGTAGAAGAAAGTTTGATAACAAAATATTTTGAACCTATAACTAAAGATTATAATTATATAGATTATTTGGGACATAGTGGATTTTTATTTGAATCTGTATATAAAACAAAAATATTAAAACCAAAAAAAGATATTTTTATCTATTTTACAAAAGATTTTACTTTAATAACATTGTATGCTGATGGAACATTTTTACAAAATATTATTTTAAATCAAGGTATGTATAACTTATATGAAAAATTAAAACATGATAGTGAAATAGAAATTAATAATTTTAGTTATGAAGTATTTGTTGATTTATTAACTAAAAAAGGTTTAAATATCAATTATTATGATGATTATGAAGAGATTTTATTTAATGAATTATCAATAATATTTAGTAATTTATTTACTACAATAGTTAATCAATTTAATTCTTTACAAAGAAAATATGCATTAGCAACTATTGATAGAGTTTTTATTTCTACAGAAAATGGAATTATTCCAGGAGTATCTAATTTCGTTAATAATTATTTAGGTGAAATTGAAGCTGACGATTTAAAGTTTGATACTAAATATAACCCTAATAATATTGAAATAGACCAGTTGTCATTTTTAAATATTTTATCTACCCAATATGCATATAAAGAAGATTATCAGTTAGATAATTTTACAATAAAAAAACGACCTCCTACATTTTTTTATAGAAAAAGTGGACAATTTATTTCTATAACTATAATTTCGCTTATATTAAGTTTATTATATCCAACATTTCAATATTTTTATTCGGTTATTATAGGACATAAAAATAAACAGTTAGAAATAAAATTAAAGAATTTAAATTTTATGTATAATTCATTAAATAGAAATTATAATAGTTTATTGAAAGTTTATAAAAAAGAGAAAAAAGCTGCTGAAAAAAAAGATAAATATATTAAAAGTGTTGCTCAAATTATAACTACATTACATAAAGCTAAAAATGGATATGCACCTTTATCTTCATTAATTATAAAAGTATCATTATATATGAAAAGAAATAAAATTTATGCAAAAGATATTAGCTTTGGAAAAGATATTTTGGAATTAAATATTTTTGCCGAGAATGAATCTTATATTACTAATTTTGTAAATGAATTAGTAGAAAAAGAGCATTTAAAAGTGGAAACAACTGGTGTAATAAAAGATAAAAATAGTCAAAATTATATATCTATTATAAAAATAATAAAGGTTGATTTATGAAAATTTTAGATAAATTAGATGCTTTTTTTGATTCTCAGAAGGAAACTGAGCAAAAATTAACCTTTTTTTTCCCGATTCTTATAATAGGATTTATTGTTTATTATTTTATATTTCCTATTACAAATGATATGTTTAATAATGCTTTACATAAAAATAGACAATTAAATAAAGCAATCAATTCTAAACAAATTCATATTACTAGACTTAAAAATTCTATTATAAATATTACAAAAAAAAGAAGAATATTAAAAATAAAAATAAAAAAATTAGAACAAACAGAAATTGTTATGAAAAAATTATTAAATAAAGTAAAATTTTTAATTTTTGATTTAAAGAGATGGGCTGAGATTTATAATAAAATTCCTAAATATGTAAAAGATAGTAATTTATTATTATTAAAATTAGATAATATTCTCTTTTTAAATAATAAGAAAACTAATAATCAATTAGTAAATCTAAAAATGCAAATTAGTTTGCAAGTTATTGGTAATTTTAAAAATGTTGTAAAATTAATGAATAGCTTTGAAGCAAGAAAAGATTTTGTTAAAATAAAATCTTTGAAAACAGATGGAAAAATAAATTATTTAACCATTGATATATATGGGGCTGAGTTATGAAAAAAATATTTTTATTTTTATTAGGTTTGAATATAGTTTTTGCTAATGTTAATTATAAAATATATGAAAATTATGTAAATGATATATTAAATTATTCTTTACCATTTGATTCTTCTTTTTATAACCCTTTTTATGTTCCACATAAAAAAATTATTACAAGAATTAATAGAAAAAAGTTACAAGTTAATAAACCAAAATCTAAATTAAAAATTTTAGCTATTTTGAATAATAAAGTACTTTTAAATTTTAGTAATATTCGTAAAAAGACAACAAAATGGATAAAAATTGGAGAAAGTTTGGAAAATTATAAATTAATTTCAATTACAAAAAATACTGTTTTATTTAAACATGAAAATGAAATAGAAGTAGTTCCTGTAAATATTAGAAAAAGTCCGTTAAATTTAAAGGTATCTAAATGAAAAAATATTTTATAGTATTTATTTTGTTAACTATTATAAGTTGGGGTAAAATTTGTGGGTCTAAATTATTTACTTTTTCAGTACCTAATAATGAAAAAATATCTTTAATTTCTATATTAAAAGAAATTTCATTAAATAGTTGTAATATAAATATAGTATATGATGATTTTTTAGCTAAATCAAAACTTAATACAATAAAAGTTAGTGGAATTCGTGTAAAAAATTATAGTTTTTTACAAATTTTAGATTTATTAATTACTAATAATAACTTTTTTTATAATATAAAACATAATATATTACATATTTCATATATTAAAACAAAAACTTTTATAATAGATTATATTCCATCTACAAGAAGTGGTAATGCTAATTTTTCTGCTTCTTCATCAGGCTCAAGTGATTCAAGTAATTCGACTACATCAAGTAGTTCAAGTGATGAAAATTCAGTAAATTCTGAATATAAATTTGATTTTTGGTCTACTCTTGCAGAAAATTTAAATAATATTTTAAATTCTGATAGTGAATATAAAGCATCTCTTCCTATTATAGATAAAAATGCAGGGTTAGTAACTGTAACAGCTACTAAAAAGCAGTTATTAAAAATTCAAAGTTATATAAATAAATTAAATACAAGATTACATAAACAAATCATGATAGATGTTAGAATTTATGAAGTTCATTTGAAAAAAGGAAAACAAACAGGAATTAACTGGTCTAATCTAAATATAAGTTTAGGTTCTACAGACTCTCCTGAAAGTACTCCTTTACGTTCTGCAAATATAGTAGGTAGTAGCTCAATATTTAGTAAATCTTTATTTAATGTTTCAGGTCTTTTAAATTTTTTAGCTACTCAAGGAAATGTAAATTCAGTATCAAATCCAAAAATAGTAGCGCTGAATAATCAAAAAGCGATAATTAGTGTTGGAGATACAATTAATTATAACTCTTTGATAAAAGCTTCATATGTAGATCAAGCTGGTAATACACAACCAGCTGAATATACTAATAAAAGTGAATTTATTGGTATATTATTGGATATAACACCAGAAATAAGTGAAAGTGGTAATATTATATTAAGAATTAATCCTACTGTTTCATCTTTTAGAGATAGAACACAATTAAATAATCCTAATAGAAAAGATTTACCACCAGATACAAGTGAAAATAAAATGAGTACGGTTGTTAGGATTAAGGATGGAGATACATTAGTATTGGGAGGACTTATAACAAGTCAAAATTCATTACAAGAAAATGGAGTTCCTGTATTAAAAGAAATACCAGTCGTTAAATATTTGTTTTCTTCAAAAACACAAATTTCTGATAAAGTAGAATTAGTATTTGTGGTAACACCACATATTGTTAAAGAAAATAAAAAAATAACTATTAAGGATTTAGGATATTAAAAATGTTTAATAAAGCAAAAGATATTTTTAGAGATAGAGTTGATATATCACTTTATATACCTTTATCTAAAAAATTAGAGATAGATATGATGTATGCTGTATCTGAAAAAGAAAAAATGATTCTTTTATATGGAGAAGCAGGTAGTGGAAAAACTTTTTTAATGCAAAAAGTATATACTACTTTACAAGAAAAAGATATAGATGCTAAATTGTACTTTATTTCTAATCCTATAGAAGAGGAAGAAACTTTAAATAATTTATTAAAGATACCAAATAATCAACAATATACAGTTATATTTATAGATGAAGCTCAAACACTTAGTTTGGAAAAAATTGAAACTATAAGAATGTGTGCAGATAATGGTAATTATACAATAATTTTAGCAACACATGAGGAAGAAGCAAAAAAATTATTTACAAAAAAACATTTTAGTTCAAGAATTAGTTATATTTTGAATATTACTCCTTGTTCATATGATGATATGATATTTTTTATTTCTTCTAAACTACATCAACATGGATTTGAACAAATAGAAAGAATGTTTACAAAATCAAATTATAAACTTATTTATAAATTAACACATGGTAATTTAAGAGAAATTAATCAGCTTATTTATAGAACTTTTGATATTATAAATTATTTTTATAAAAAGGATCCTACTAAAGTTAATAAAAGCAATATAGATAATAAATATATAGAAATGGCTAATATATTTATAAAGGAGATTCATGTATAATTATGACCAATTAGAAAAACTTTATTATAAAAGAAAAAGGAAAAAATATTTTATTTATTTATTTATTTTATTTATTTTAATTATTTTAATTATTATAGTCTATTTTTTTTATTATGTTAATAACAAAATTTATACAGATAAAAAGCATATAACAAATAATATTAAATCTGAAATAAATATTTCTAAAAAAAATGTAAATATAATAAAGCCTGAACACAATCTTTCTAAAATAAAACATAATAGCATAGTTAAATCTGAAATGAATATTACAAAAAAAGTAGAAAAAAATGTAACAAAATCTGATATAAATCTTACTAAAAAGAGTAATAAAATAAGTAAATTAAGTTTAAATCCTATGATTCCTGATGTTGATATTATATCAATAAAAGTGTCGGAAAAAAATAAAAATTCTATAATGTCATATACAGCTCATAATATAACAAAGCCTTTAAAAATTAAAGAACCTAAAATAGTAATTAAAGTTAGTAAAAGTAAATATTCATTAAAAGAATTATTAAATAATTATAAATTATTTCCAGAATATGAAACAGCTATAAAAATAGCAAGTATATATTATAATCAAAAAAAATATGATAATTGTATAGAATGGTCTAAAAAAGCTAATAATATAAATCCAAAAGATAAACAAAGTTGGTTACTTTATTCTAAAAGTTTGGTAAAATTAGGAAAAAATAAAGAAGCTAAACAATTATTAGATTCTTATCTGAAAATTTATGGTTCAAATCAACAAATAGAAACATATGTAAGGAGTATTAAATGAATGAAAATATATTAAAAAAAATTAAATCTCTTCCACCACTTCCAAAAAGTGTAATGGAAATTCAAAAAATAGTATCAGACCCAGATGGTAGTATAGGAGATTTGATAAAAGTAGTAAAAGAAGATCCAATGTTAACAGCAAATTTATTAAAAGCAGCAAATTCTCCATTATACGGATTTAGTCGTCAAATTAAAACTGTTGATCAAGCAGTTAGTCTGTTTGGAATGAGTACAGTTAAAGGTTTTGCAGTTTCATCAGCTGTTAAAAGTTCTATGAAAATAGATTTAAGTGCTTATGGTGTAAGTGAGAATAAATTTGTATCAGTTTCACAACTCCAAAATGCTTTAGTTGTTAATTGGTATAAAAGAGATAGAAGTAAACTTGATATTCTTTCAACAGCGTCATTTTTACTTGAAATTGGAGCGGTTATTATTTCTTCTATTCTTATTGCAGAAGGATTAGCAGAAGAATTTAGAGAAAGACTAGCAAGTGAAGATAGAACAGAGCTTGAGAGAGAATATTTAGATACTGATACATTAGAAGTAACAGCTGAAATGTTTAGTTATTGGAAATTTGATAATACACTTGTAAATGCTATTAAATTTACTAATAATCTAGAAAATGCTGAAGATAATATTGAATATTCAGCTCCATTGGCAGTAGCTTACACGGCAGTTGATTTATTTAATCCTTTAAGTGATGAAAATATAGCTAAAGGTATAGAAATTGCTGAAAAATATAATTTAAATATTGATGATTTAAATGAAGCAATTAATACTATTAAATGATTCAATTTATAACTCAACTTACTAAGGGAATTTATCGTAAAGATATTCCTAAAACTTATAAAGATTTAGTAGATTATTTGATATCAATAAAAGCTTTAAAAGGTAAAAAAACTTTAAAATTAACAAGTGATTATTTAATAGGGACTATTGATATAAATTCAAAAGGAGTAGGGTTTCTTACTCCACATACTGGTAAAAAAGATTTATTAATTGAACCAGAAGATTTAAATGGTGCAAAAAAAGGTGATTTAGTTTTAGCAAAAAGATATTTCAATAGAAATTCTCGTCCAAAAGCAAAGGTAGTTTTACTTCTTAAAAAAGCATTTGAGACAATAGTAGGATATCTTTTATTAGAAAAAGAGCCTGTTATTATAAATATTAAAACAGGGAAAGAAATAAAAACAAATATAAAACCAAAACAACTTAAAAAACTGCCAGAGCATTCTGTATTTAAACTGAATGCTTATACTTATGAAATAGAAGAAGTTTTAGGAGTTTTGGATGACCCTAAAGTTGATGAAAAGATTTCTTTAGCTCTTTATGATAGAAAAGAAGAATTTCCTAAACAAGCTATAAATGAAGCTTTAAGTTTTGGAGATTATGTAGATAAAAGTTTATATGCAAGAGAAGATTTGACTCATTTATCTTTTTGTACAATTGACCCTGAAACTGCAAAAGATCATGATGATGCTATTTATTATGATAAAGAAAATAGAACTTTATATGTGGCTATTGCAGATGTTAGTGAATATGTTTATTTAAATGGAGTTATAGATAAAGAAGCTCAGAAAAGAGGATTTAGTATCTATTTTCCTCATAAATCTATACCGATGCTTCCAAGAGCTTTAAGTGAGAATATATGTTCACTTAAAGAAAATGAAGATAGATTAGCTTTAACTTTTAAAATAACTTTTGATAAAAATAATAATGTGATAAAAGAAGAATTAATTGAGTCTATTATAAATTCAAAAAGAAAATATTCTTATGAAACAATTGATAAATTTTTAGAAGGTGAAAGTCCAAAAGATAAAATTGATGAAGAGATTTTAAAATGGCTTTTACCTTTATTTGAAATTACAAAACAGTTAAAACATGAAAGACTTCAAAAAGGTCTTGAATTTTTTAGTGATGAAATTAAAATGAGTTTAGATGAAAATGGAAAACTGAAAAAAGTTCAAATAGAAAGTGAAACTCCATCGCATGGTTTGATTGAAGATTGTATGCTTTTAGCTAATAAAGCTGCTGCTAAAATGATTGATTTTGGTATTTTTAGGGTTCATAATGAACCACAAAGAAAAGATGTTCAGACATTATTAAATAATTTATTACCATTTGGAATAGATGTAAATCACAAAGATAATGTTATCCAAACTTTAAAAGAAGTTCAAAAAAAATCAAAAGATTTAGGAATAGAAAAATATGTAGATAAAATGATAATTAAAACTCAACAACAAGCTAAATATGAAGCACATAATAGTGGACATTTTGCACTTGGATTTGAAAAATATACTCATTTTACTTCACCAATTAGAAGATATTCTGATTTGACTTTACATAGATTACTTAAATCAATTATACATAATAATCAAAAGTTTAGAGAATTTATTTTAAGAAATATAGAAAGTTTAGTTGTAAAAATTTCTGAATTAGAAAGAGAAGCTATGAAAATAGAATGGGATTTTTATGATAGAAAATTTGCAAGATGGGCAAATGAAAGAGTAGGTCAAATTGTTAAAGCAGTTGTAGTAGATACAAAAGAGCCACCAATTGCAAAAATAGAAGATGAAATTGTGGGGGCAAGAATATTTTTAAATCGTAAAAAAGTTGAACTTTTTGAAAAAGTTAATGTAAAAATAGTGAATGTTAATTTGGCTACTACTAAAATAAAAGGTGAAATTATAGAAAATGAAGACAAAATATAGAAATAGACTTATAGAAATAAGTGCTTTTATATTAATTGTAGTTGTTTTTATTCAAATTATTATAATTTCTATTGATTTATATAATAAAAATTATAATTTAAATCAGATGAAAAAAACAAATAATTTTTCAAATGCAATAAGTGAAGTTTTACATAGGACTCAACAAGAAAGAGGGGCAGGAGCTGGATATTTAGGTAAGCCCTCTAAAGAATTTAAAAAATTATATTTAAAAAAAATAGAACTTACAGATAAAGCTATACATAGATTTATGATTGCAAGTCGTAATTATAGTAAAATACCTATACAAAATGTAAAGATTTATATAAACAATTTAGAAAGAATGAGAAAAGAAGTTTTGAATAATGAAATAAGTTTAGAAAAAGAGATAAATTTTTATAGTAAAATGAATAAAAGTTTACTTGATAGCATGGGAAAAGTTGTATTACTTGCTAATAATGCACAAATAGTAAGAAGTTTTTCTTCATATGTAAATTTTGAAAGAGCAAAAGAGAGAGTTGGTATAGAAAGAGCGGTTTTATCTGGAACTTTTTCAGAGGATAAATGGAATAAACCATTGTATGTTTTGTATGTAAATTTATTATCAGAGCAAAAACTTCTTTTTAAACTCTCAATAGAATTAACGAATAAAGAAATAAAAAATAAGTTTGATGGCTTAAAAAATAGTAAAATATTTAAAGAAGTAAAAAAAATAGAGCAAATTGCACTTAATAAAGATAAAAACTTTAGAATAAATGCTTTAAATTTTTATAATCTTATTACTACTAAAATTAATATGTTAAATCAGGTTGTTTTAGAAATGTCTGAATTAAATAATAAAATTATAGAGAATTTACAACACTCTTTATGGATTAAATTTTTATTTCAATTAATTATAGGTATATTACTAGTTGTATTTTTATTTTATACTCTGTTTTTATTTCATAAAGAACAAAAAAAATTATTTTCTAAGTCAATAAAAGATAAATTAACTAATCTTTATAATAGAGAATTTTTAACTGAAATATCTCCAATTATTAAAGCAAGAATTGATAGAACTAAAAGCAAATTAGCTCTATTTTTTATGGATTTAGATGGATTTAAATATATAAATGACACTTATGGTCATGAAGTTGGAGATATTGTTTTAGTTGAAGTATCTAATAGAGTAAAAAAAATATTTAGAGAAAATGATATTATTATGAGACTTGGTGGTGATGAATTTTTAATCTTTGTAGAATATGTAAAATATGATAATCTTAAAATAATTGCTAATAAAATTATAAAAGAAATTTCAAAACCAATTATTTTAGATAATAATATTAGAGTAAAAGTAGATGTAAGTATTGGTATTGCTATTTATCCAGATAATGCAGATAGTATTGAAGAACTTATAAAAAAAGCAGATGAAGCTATGTATTTTTCAAAAAGAAGTGGTAAAGGAATTGTGACATTTTATGATTAATTTTATATTCATAAAGATTCTTTATAATTTTGTATATAATTAAATAGGAGTTTTTATGATAAATAATATTAAAAAAGAGATAAAAAAAGTAATAGTAGGGCAAGATAAAATGGTAGATGCTTTACTTATTGGACTTCTGACAAATGGGCATATTTTACTTGAAGGTGTGCCAGGGCTTGCTAAAACTTTAACAGTAAATACTTTAGCAAAAGTTTTAAATTTAGATTTTAAAAGAATTCAATTTACTCCGGATTTACTTCCAACAGATATAATAGGTACAGAAATTTATGATATAAAAAGTGGAGAGTTTAGAGTAAAAAAAGGACCTATTTTTGCTAATTTAGTTTTAGCTGATGAAATAAATAGAGCTCCAGCTAAAGTTCAGTCAGCTTTGCTTGAAGCAATGGCAGAAAAGCAAATAACAATTGCAGATGAAAACTACAGACTTGATATGCCTTTTTTGGTTATGGCTACACAAAATCCAGTAGAACAAGAAGGGACTTACAATCTTCCAGAAGCACAGCTTGATAGATTTATGCTAAAAGTGGTAATAGGTTATAATACTCCCCAAGAAGAATTTGAAGTAATCAAAAGAAGTGCAGATGATAAGTTTGAGAGAGTAAATGCAGTGTGTGAGAAAAAAGATATCTTTAAAATGCAAGAAGATGTAAAAAATGTACATATTGATGATGAACTTACAAAATATATAGTTGATTTAGTAAATGCCACGAGAATAACGCATAAATATATTGATTTTGGGGCAAGTCCAAGAAGTGGAATCAGTCTATATAAAGCAAGTAAAGCGGTTGCATATATGAGTGGTAGAGATTATGTAACTCCTGTGGATATTGCAAGTGTGGTAAAAGATGTGTTTCGTCATAGAATTGTTCTTAGTTATGAAGCCCAAGCTGATGAAATAAGCGCTGATGATATAATTGAACAAATTGTCGCTACAGTGCCGGTGAAATAAATGCTTGTTTGTCCTCTTGATTGCCCTGATGTTTGTGTAATGAAAAAAAAGGGGAATAAATTTATTCCTACGAATGATGGTATTACAAATAACTTTTTATGTCCAAAACTAAATAACTATTTTAAATATCCAAAATACAATCCAGAGTTTAATTTAGATGATGTTGAAAAACTACTTAATTCTACAAAACCTAATAGAATCTTATTTCTAAAAGGTAGTGGAAATATGGGAATTATGCAAAATGTTACTAAACTTTTTTTTGAAAAGTTAGGTGCAACATTTGCAGTAGGAAGTAGTTGTGATGGCTTAGGAGAAAAAGGAATAATTGACGCTGGACTCACATCTCAAATAATTCCAACTGATAAAATAAAAAAAGCAAAAAATGTGATATTTTGGGGTAGAAATGCTTATGAAACAAATACTCATTTAATTCCTCTTATAAAAAATGCTAAAAAACTTTGCATAGATGTAAGATTTACAAAAACAGCTAAAAACAGTGATATTTTTTATCAAATAAATCCAAATAGTGATATTTTTTTGGCTAAATATTTAATTACAAAAAATAGAGAATATCTTGAAAAAACAGGACTTAAAGAAGTAGAAGAGATAGAAAAAATGTTAGAAGAAGGGGCTATTATTTTTTTAGGTCTTGGAGTTAGTAAAACAAAATGGGGAGATAAAACTACACAAACTATTTTTGCACTTCAAAATGAAAAAGTAAATATTGCATATTTAGGTAGTTCAATGGAGGATTTATATAATCCTTTTAATATTTCTCACAAAAACAAAATGCCACTTTTTGAAATTAAGTGGAATAATATAGATGTAGTTTTTATTCAAGGTGCTAATCCTATAGTAAGTTTGCCTAATTTTAAAATTCCAAAAGAGAAAAAAGTTATTATTTTTGGTAAATATTTAGATGAAAGTGCTAAAAGAGCTGATATTTTTATTCCTACTAAAGATTTTTATGCAAAAAAAGATGTAAGAAGTAGTTATTTTCATGAATTTGTATTTAAAAATGAACCTATTGAAGATGATTTTGGAATTAGTGAGTATGAATTTACAAAAGAGATGTTTAAAAGATTTAACTTTAATGGTTTAAAAAATGAAGATGAATATATTGAAGAAATTTATAAACTAAAAAGAGAAATAAAAAAAGAGCAAAAAAGTGCTAAATTTATTGATTTTGAAATTGAATATCCAAAAGGAATGTGGCTTGTAACTGCCAAAAATAGAAATGCTTTAAATTCACAATTTAAAAGAGATAATTATGCTTATGCTAAAAATTTAGAAGGAAGATATATTTTAGAAACAAAAGTTGGAAAATTAGAAGTTGAAATTAAAAAAGATGAAAATTTAGGTGAGAATATGATTTTTATGTATGCAGGAAGTGAAGTAAACAAAATTATTTCTTCAAAAGGAGAAAATGCAACTTATTCAGAAATTGTAAAGGTTTATAAATGAAAGAGATAATTATAAATTCAAGAAGAAAAGCTTTTTCACTTTTTGCTGGACATCGCCATTCTACAAAACATTCAGAAGGAATTGATTTTGAAGAATTAAGAGAATATCAAATTGGAGATAATGTAAAAAGGATTGATTATAACATTACTGCTAAAAAGCAAAAACCTTATATTAAAGTTTTTACAGAAGAAAAAGAGCTTAATATTGTAATAGTTGGACTTTTTGATTATAAAACTTTTTTTGGAAGTAAAATGCTAAAAAGTGAAAAAATGCTTGAAGTTATCTCAACATTAGCATTTAGTGGTGTAAAAAGTGATGATAGAGTATCTTTACAACTTTTTTCAAAAAATAATTTATTTTTAAAACCTACAAAAAATTATAAGGCTATTTTAGGTAATTTAACAAAATTTGATGAAGATGTTAAAACTAAACTTGATTACGAAAAAATTTATAATTCACTTTTACATTTGCCTAAAAATTCAGTTTTAATAGTTGTGAGTGATTTTTTTGAATATAGTGATATTCTTAAAAAATTGGGTAAAAAATATGATACTTATTCAGTTATTATTCGTGATAAACTTGAAGAAAATCCAGAGCTTTTAAACGGATATAATATTATTGACCCGCTTACAAATGAGGTAAAAATAGCTGAGTTTGATAATAGTTATAAATCTAAACTTTTAGAAAATGATAGTAATTTATTTAAATTATTAAAACAATCAAATATTAAATTTCAAAAAATTTATACAGATGAAGATATTTTGAAATTAAGGAGACTTTTTGGATAAATTAAAAGATATAAAACCCATAGTTGAGGTAAATGATTACTCTTTTTATATTTTTATAGCAGTTGTTTTATTTTCTATTTTAGTTATCGCTTTTATAATTTATTTTATTTATAAAAAATTGCCTAAAAAAGAGAAATATGAATTTGATTTGAGTGATTCTAAAAAAACTGCATATAAATTAATTGAAATTATAAGAGATAAAGAAGGAAGTAAAGAATATATTGATAAACTTCATAATTATACTTACAAAAAAGAAGTTCCACCATTTGATGAAACTCTTTTTAATGAAATAAAAGAAAAATTTAAACTTTAATCGCTTATTTTAAGTTTTAAAACATGTTTTTGTAAAACTACAGTACCAAAAACTCCTTCATATACCTTTATATCATCAATTTTTCCAATTACATTTACTTCTTGTCTTCTATCATCATCGAATACTATTTCACTTTCAAAAATAACAATATCTCCAACTTTTACAGGAGCCAAAAATTTTGATTTAGAGTTAGTGAGTACTACATTGGGATGATTGATTGTTGCCATTGCACAAAAGTCAGCAGCTCCAAATGTAAATCCGCCATGTATAAGTCCTAATTCGTCTACAGCCATTTCCTCAGTAGCCTCAAATTTTACTTTAGCATATTTTTCGCCTTGTTCTATTAATTTACCACATAAATTTTGATTTATTTTTTTATGAGTATTAAGTTCTATTTTATGCTCATTTTCTATCATTTACTTCCTTTATTTTTTTTATTATTTTATCTAAATTATTTTGAATAATTAAAACTTCTTTATATTTTTGTTTTAAATAAGGATAAGTCGTTGTAAAAAAATTTTCTTCTATTAAATTTATAGCCCAAATATCAGGAGTAAAAAAATTTAAATTTAAAGCTAAATCGTTTATGCACCCGAGTTTTCCACCAATAACTAATAAACTTTTGGCATTAAAATAATCTATAAAATCTTTCATTATGAAATTATTTGTAACAGGAACAGCAATCCCACCAGCTCCTTCAATAAGTAGAATATCACATCGTTTTTTTAATTTATTATAGGCTTTATCAATTTTTTCAAAATTTACATTACCACAAATAACAGGGGCAGCGGGTAGTTCAAATTGGATAGGGACTATATCTTCTAAAGTTATATCATTAAATTCAGGATTGACTTTTTGTACTGCTTTTAAAAGTTTTTTACCGTCAAGTGGATATTCTTTTACACCAGTTTCGATTGGTTTAAATACTCCAACTCTAAATTCTTTGCTTAGAGATTCAATAAGTTTTAAAGCTGTGTATGTTTTTCCCATATCTGTATTATTTGCAGTTATAAATAAATTCATTATAAATTCCTTGAATGATAAACATATTTATTATATTTAAGTGAATAATATTCTATCAAAAGTTTTTGTAAAGTTGGCTCTATACTAGGAACAAACCAAGCATCATTACTCATTGCAATTATATATTTTTCTTTTTCTTTATAAAGCTTTTCTATTGTAGCTTCATAGCAGATAGCATTTAGAAATTTTACTCCTTTTATTTTGTAACTTGCAAAATGTGGACTTGCTTTGTAATCCTCAGCTCCATCAAAAAATATTTTGTTTAATAATTTTTTACAACAAGGAAGAGGAATATATTCTCCAAAAGGAACTAAAATATGTTTATTATAAATTTTAAACTTACCATTATTAAAAACATAAGTTGAATTATAATAAGTTTTATTTTGGTAACTAAGTGCTCCTGTAACTATTGTGATTTTTTTTGATAATTTTTCAAGCTTTTCAATTAATTGCGAGTATAAATTTAGAGGTAAAGCAAAAACAGTCTCTGGTAAAATAACTACTTCATACTTTTCTTTTATTGCTTTATTTATTTCTAAAAAATTATTGCTTATTTCTTTGTAAATATACTCTTTTTTCCATTTTAGATTTTGTGGTATGTTAGTATTTACTACTTTTATTTTAAGTGGTGCTGGATTTATTGGAGTTTTATTATAAAAATAAGTATGTGGAAGTAACACATCATATCTAAACCAGTTAAATCCAAAAGGTGAAATATATTGTAAGTCAAAAACAAAAATAAAAATGATTAGAATTTTATATCTTAAAAATGTAAAAAGCCAAAATATAATTCCATAAAAAAGACCAATTCCAATAATAATAAATGGAATAATATATGTTAAATCATAATATCTAAAACTTAAACTTATCCACCATAGCCAAAAAATTGAAGTAAAAAATCCAATTAAAGGATAACTTTTTATATTAGCTTTATAAAATAGAAATAGAGCTAAAAGAATAATAATTGTATTTAATATTTTTAAATCTATGCCAAAATGTATTAAATACAGAGGAAGTGATAAAAAAATCGATACAATTAAACTCTCTTTTAATAAATATATGTTAAAATATTGTTTCATAAACTCTCCTTGAGTTAATAAATTATTTTAAAGGATTACAATGACACCACTTTATGCAGCGGATGCAGCTGGACAACCAGGAATTTTGGCTTCATTATTGCCACTTATTATTCTATTTGCTATTTTTTACTTTTTGGTAATTTTACCACAACAAAGAGCAGCAAAAAAACACAAAGAAATGGTAAATGAACTAAAAAAAGGTGACAAAATAGTTACAACTGGTGGAATTATAGCAGAAGTTATTAAAAATGAAGAAGAATTTATCAAAGCTAAAATCAATGATAATGTAGAAGTTAAACTTACAAAAGATGCAGTTGCGAGAAAATTAGATGAGGTGTAAATGAATGAAAAACATAAGTTATAGATTAGTAATCTTTACTTTAGCTTTCATTTTTGGGATAGCTTTTTCTATCCCAAGTTTTACTCAAAGTGAAGGTCCAAAGGTAAAATTAGGTTTAGATTTACAAGGTGGGCTATATCTACTTTTAGGTGTTAAGTATGATGAAGCTATAAAAGCAAAAATTAAAACTACAGCAGCTACAATTAGATATATTTCACAAAAAAAAGAATTATATACAGATGATATTCAAATTTTAAAAGATGGTGTTAAATTTACTCTTTTAGATAAAGATGATATGAAAAAAATGGATGAGGAACTTAAGATTTTTCAAGGTTTTAAAATAGATAAAAAAATTAATAAAGATGAAGTAATTTATTATCTTAGAATTACTCCAAAAGAGATACAAAAAACAAAAACAGATGCTATAAACATAGCAGTTAAAACTATTAGAAGCAGACTGAATGCTTTTGGACTTAGTGAACCAAGTGTTAGAAAACAAGGAAAAGATAAAATCGTTGTAGAACTTCCTGGAATTAAAACAAAAGCTGAGGAAGATAGAGCTAAAAAATTAATCTCAACAGCAGCACACTTAGAACTTATGCAAGTTGATAAAGAACATAATCCAACTACAAATGAAGATGCAGCTAAATATGGAGATAAAATATTACCAGAAAAAGGAACTTCGAGAAAATATGTTGTAAAAGAACTTCCTATTTTAGATGGGAATATGATAACAGATGCAAGAGTTGCATTTAATCAAAATAATCAACCTGTAATTAATTTTACTTTAAATAGTCAAGGTGCTAAAATATTTGGTGATTGGACTGGAAAACATGTAGGTGATTATTTAGCAATTGTAATTGATAATGAAGTTTTATCTGCACCAGTTATTAAAGAAAGAATTGGTGGAGGAAGTGGTCAGATTACAGTTGGTGATGCAAAAGAAGCACATGATTTAGCAATTGCTTTAAGAAGTGGGGCATTGCCAGCACCTATTGTTTTACTTGAAAAAAGAAGTGTGGGACCAAGCTTAGGAGCTGATAGTATTAAAGCTAGTTTAATTGCACTTATTAGTGGATTTATTTTAGTTGTTATATTTATGGTTTGGTATTATAGGACAGCTGGGATTGTGGCAAATATTGCACTTATTGCAAATCTGTTTTTAATTTTAGCAATTATGGCACTTTTTGGTGCAACTCTTACTTTACCGGGTATGGCAGGTATTGTTTTAACCGTAGGTATGGCAGTTGATGCAAATGTTATTATTAATGAAAGAATTAGAGAGCTTATTAGAGAAGGAAAATCTATAAAAAAAGCAATAGAAGGTGGATATGCAAATGCTATGAGTGCTATTGTTGATGCAAATATTACAACTTTAATTGCTGCTTTTGCACTTTTTGCCTATGGAACAGGGACTATTAAAGGTTTTGCAATTACTATGGCTATAGGAATTTTAGCAAGTATGCTTACAGCAATTCTTGGAACACATGGAATTTGGGAGTTTTTAGAAAATAAAATAAAACTTACTCCTAAAAGTTTTGGAATGAAGGGGTAATTATGGAGTGGTTTAGTAGTGGTAAAATGTATGATTTCATGTCAAAAAGAAATCTATTTATTTCAATTTCTTTAATTTTCATTATTTCTTCAATTATTTTAGCTTTTACAAAAGGTTTTAATTGGGGAATCGATTTTAAAGGTGGAACAGTTGTTCAAGTAAAGTTTGAAAAAAAAGCACCTATCAAAGATATTAGAGAGCTTTTATCTAAAAAATTTGAAGGAGTTTCAGTAACTAATTTTGGAAGTGAAAAAGAAGTTATTATTAAATTCCCAGTTACTGCAAAAAATTCTGTAACAAAAGATTTAGGAGATAGAGTAAATGAAATTCTAAAACCTTTAGGTAAATTTCAAATTAGAAGAGTTGATATTATTGGTGCACAAGTAGGAAGTGAACTTAGAGACAATGGAATTAAAGCACTTGTTTTTGCAATAATTGGTGTCTTAATTTATGTAGCGTTTAGATTTGAATGGAAATTTGCAGTCGCTTCTGTGCTTGCACTTTTTCATGATATAATTATTTCAATTGGATTTGTTTCTTTATTTAGTGTAGATGTAAACTTAGATGTTTTAGCGGCACTTCTTACAATTTTAGGTTATTCTTTAAATGATACAATTGTTGTTTTTGATAGAATTAGAGAAGAAATAGTTACTACAAAAGAGAGAAATTTAGAAAAATTAATAAACTCTGCTGTTTCTCAAACACTTTCAAGAACAGTTTTAACTTCACTTACAACATTTTTAGTTGTTTTAACTTTATATCTTTTTGGTGGAGAGATTATAAAACCTTTTAGTTTTACACTTTTAGTTGGAATAATAGCTGGTACTTATTCATCTATTTTTATAGCGTCACCACTTTTAATTTGGTTAAACTTTAAAGTAGATGATTTTAGAAAAGAGTTAGCAAAAAAAGAGAAAATAAAAAGAGAAAAAGAACAAATTAGAAACCAATATGGACAAGGAGTTTTATAATGGATTGGGGTAAGGTAATATATATTTTCTTTTCATTGATGTCACTTACATCAATAGCTGGTTATTTATATGATTCTACAAGTAGTGTGTTACTTTTTACAGCACTTTGTCTAAATTTAATTTCAACTATTTTAAAAATTGGGGTAAAAAATTTACTTGCTGCAGAACTTTTTGCTGCAAGTTTAGTAGCTGATTTACATTTAATCCCAGCTGCTTATTATGAAATAGTATTACATAATTCACATATAGCACTTGCTTTATCAATAGGTGCATTTATTGCAAATATAGTGGCATTTGTATTTGCTTCAATTGAGTTAGCTAAAACAAGAGAAGAATTTTAACTTTTAAGGAGAAAATTATATGCAATATAATCCAAATGAAATAGAAAAAAAATGGCAAAAAAATTGGGATGAATCTGGTGAATTTGAACCAAAAGAAGATAAAACTTTAGATAAAAAATACATCTTAAGTATGTTTCCATATCCAAGTGGAAGAATTCATATGGGACATGTTAGAAACTATTCAATAGGTGATGCGTTAGCAAGATATTATAGACAACAAGGATATAATGTTTTACATCCAATAGGGTGGGATAGTTTTGGAATGCCTGCTGAAAATGCAGCGATTAAACATAAACTTCATCCAAAAAAATGGACTTATGAAAATATAGATTATATGAGAAAAGAACTTGCAAGTTTAGGACTTAGTTTTTCTAAAACAAGAGAATTTGCGACTTCAAATCCTGATTATACAAGATGGGAACAAGAATTTTTAATCAAAATGTTTGAAAAAGGACTTTTATATCAAAAAAGTCAAACTGTAAACTGGTGTGAAACTTGTCATACAGTTTTAGCAAACGAACAAGTAGTTGATGGATGTTGTTGGAGATGTGATAATCCTATTATTCAAAAAGAGATGCCAGGATATTATATCGCTATTACAAAATATGCGCAAGAATTACTTGATGATATGAAAGAGTTAGAAAAAGGATGGCCTAAAAAAGTTTTAACTATGCAAGAAAATTGGATAGGAAGAAGCACAGGGCTTGAATTTAATTTTGAATTAAGTGATGAGAGTAAAACTAAATTAAATAATAAATTTGAAAAATATTCAGTATTTACTACACGTGCAGAAACTGTTTATGGAGTTACTTATTCAGCACTTGCACCTGAACACGAAATTGTAAATTATATGATAAATAATGATTTATTAGATGAAGAAACTAAGAATAAAATATTAGCAATGCAAGCAGTTTTACCAAGAGATAGAGCTGCAAAAGAAAAAGAAGGTGTTTATCTTGGAATTGATGTTATTCATCCACTAACAAATGAAAAAATTCCAGTATGGGTTGCTAATTTTGTATTAGTTGAATATGGAAGTGGTGCAGTTATGGCAGTTCCTGCACACGATGAAAGAGATTTTGAATTTGCAACAAAATATAATTTACCTATTAAACACGTAATTGAACCTAAAAATGGTGAATTAATTTTACCTTACACTGAACAAGGAATAATGGTAAATTCTGCGGAATTTACAGGGTTACCTTCAACTGAAGCTAAAAAGAAAATTATTGCTAAATTTGAAGAACTTGGAATTGGAAAAGAAAAAGTAAATTATAAACTAAGAGATTGGGGAATTAGTAGACAAAGATATTGGGGTGCGCCTATTCCATTTGTTAAATGTGAAAAATGTGGGATTGTTCCAGAAAAAATTGAAAATTTACCAATTACATTACCAGATGATGTAGAAATTACTGGGGAGGGAAATCCACTTGAAAATCATCCAACTTGGAAATATACAAAATGTCCAAAATGTGGAGGAGATTCAATTCGTGAAACTGATACAATGGATACATTTGTTCAATCAAGTTGGTATCAATTTAGATATGTTACAGATTTTCATAAATATACAGATGTTCCTTTTAGAACTGAAGATGAAAAATATTGGATGAATGTTGATCAATATATTGGTGGAATTGAACACGCAATTTTACATCTACTTTATGCAAGATTTTTTACAAAAGCTTTAAGAGATTTAGGATATGCAAGTGTTAATGAACCTTTTAAAAATCTTTTAACTCAAGGAATGGTTTTAAAAGATGGTTCTAAAATGAGTAAATCAAAAGGTAATACAGTTGACCCTGATGAGCTTATAAATAAATATGGAGCTGATACTGCAAGATTATTTACTCTTTTTGCAGCACCACCTGAAAAAGAACTTGAATGGAATGATAAAGCGGTTGAAGGTGCATTTAGATTTTTAAATAGACTTTATGCAAATAGTGAGAAAGTTTTAAACATAGATAAAAAACCTGAAGTTGATGTAAATAAATTATCAAAAGAAGAAAAAAGTGCTAGAAAAAAAGTATATGAAGCTTTAGTTAAATCAAAAGAAGTTTATGAAAAAACATTTGCTTTTAATACATTAATTGCAGCTTGTATGGAAGCATTAAATGAACTTAATAAAATTGATAATAAAGAAATTTATACAGAAGGATATTGGATCATTACAAATATATTAGAACCAATTGTCCCTCATATAACTAATGAATTAGCCGATATTTTATTTAGTAAAAATAATTTTGGAAAATTAGAAGTTGATGCGGATGCTTTAAAAGAAGATGAAATTAATATGGCTGTTACGATTAATGGTAAAAAAAGAGCTGAAATTTCAGTACCATCTGATGCGTCAAAAGAAGAAATTTTAGAAATAGCAAAACAAGCCATTACTAGTCAGTTAGATGGAAAAACTATTATAAAAGAAATAGTAGTTCCAAAAAGATTAGTAAATATTGTAGTAAAAGGGTAGAATTGAAACAAAGTATATTTTTTAGCTTCTTATTACTATTTTTAATAGGATGTGGTTATAAACCTACAACAGATTACACCACTCCTTTACTTGGTAATAAAATATTAACAAATGTAGAAATTGATATTAAAAATCCAGGTGATTCTATCTATTTAAGAGATGCTTTAAATGAATCTGTTGTAAATGATTATGATGCTAAATTGAATGATAATAATAGTACATCTAAAATCAGATTAAAAGTTAATTCTACATCAGTTTCAGCTATAGGGTATGATGGAAATGGATATCCTATTCTTTATCGAGCAAATGCTAGTATTACTGCTTATGTTACGGATATCCGTAATGTAATTACAACATATACGGCTAGTGGAAGTTATGATTTTGCTACAACTGCAGATTCTATAATAGATGATAATACAAAACATAATGCAATTAAACAGGCTTTTATTCAAGCACTTAGAATTATTGAGTTTAAAATTGCAGCAAAGGAAATGAATGACAACAATAGAACAAGTAAGTAAAAAGTCATTAGCAGAATTCAAAAATAAAAATTATATTTTTACTCCAGATGAGTATCAAAAAGTATTTTGTAAAGAAGCAAAAAAAGCAAATATTATTTTTGAAGATTGTAATAAAGTTGCTAATTTAATTCAAAAACTTGATAAGAAATATCAAAAAATGCTTGCTAATTATAGAATTAATACTTTAAGTGAGTTAGTATTATTTCTTATAAATAATTTAAATAGAGAAAATATTGATGAAACTAAAGCATTTTCAAATGAACTTTTGACTTATACAAAAAGGGTGTTACAAGTAATTGATATGTTTCCAAGTAAAGCTAAATATATTGCTTCAAAACATATAGATTTATTAAAACCTTATTTGAAACCTGATGAAATAGCAAAACTTAGAAATGAGTGGTTGGATTTTATGACTACTTATGATGATAAAAACTTTAAAATGTATAAAAAAAGATGTCATTTAAATGATGATGATGTTTTAGAGATGTTACCTAAATTAGAAAAATGTTTAGCAAAAGATGAGGATTTTAGTGAATTAGTTGATGCTATTATTTTTTCTTTAACTCCAAGTTATGCTCATTTTATGGATGATGAAGTTGCTATTTTAAATAAACAGTTAAAAAGGGATTCTTCTTTAATTACAGCACTAAATATGGCTAATGAAATAAAAATTTTAACTAAAAAAAGAATTAAAAAAGATAAAGATGAACTTAAAAAGAAATTTGTAGATATAGATAAGATTACAGAAACTTTATCAAGAAAAATAGTTTCTTTACTGAAAAATAGTAATGTTTCAAAAGAAGAGATAAAAATAATTTCACAAGATTTAGAAAAAATTGATACAAGTGATAAATTTGAAGTAGTAAAAGAGAAATTAGTTACTATTACAATAGGATTGGATGAAGAAATAAAAAAATTTAGTAATGAATTAGAAAAAGAAAATGAAGAAATATCAATTTTAAGAAAAAAAATAGATCTTCTTGAAAATGAACTTCAAAAGGTTAAAAAAGAAGCAAAAACTGATGCTTTGACAAATATGTTAAATAAAAAAGCTTTAAATGATGAACTTAAAAAACAAGAAGAATTTTATAAAAGATTTAAAAGAAATTATAGTGTAATATTTTTTGATATTGATCATTTTAAAAATGTAAACGATACTTATGGTCATGATGCCGGAGATGTTATTTTAAAAAGTGTTGGACTTATTTTAAATAGATATTCAAGAGATATTGATATAGTTGGTCGTTTTGGGGGTGAAGAATTTATAATAATTGTTCCTGAAACTGATAAAAATGGTGCTTATAAATTTGCTGATAAGATTAGACAAGTTATAGAAAAAACTAAATTTATGTATAAAAAAACACGAATAAAAATTACAATTAGTGCAGGTGTGGCTGAAAGAAAAGAGGTAAATTCTATGGAAGAGATAGTAAAATTAGCAGATGAAAGACTTTATAAAGCTAAAAATAGTGGAAGAAATAGAGTTGAAGTTAACTAAATTTTTAAATAAAAAGCCTCTTTTTTATAAAGAAATTGATTATGACAGAATGCCTAAGTGTTGGAATAAAATAAGAGATAATTTTAAAATTCCAAAAAAAATAGTTCATATTATAGGAACGAATGGAAAAGGAACAACTGGTAGATTTTTGGCATATTATCTTTATAAAATGGGGTTTAATGTAGGGCATTATACATCTCCACATATTATGAAATTTAATGAAAGAATTTGGATAAATGGTAAAGATACAGATGATGAAAGTTTAGAAAAAGCTCATCAAAAATTACAACAATTAATTCCTAAGTATTATGTAGATAGACTTAGTTATTTTGAATATACTACATTTCTTGCTATGAAATGTTTTGAAGGTTTGGATTATATTATTTTAGAAGCTGGACTTGGTGGAGAAAGAGATGCTACAAGTGTATTTGATAGATATATGAGTTTAGTCACTACTATTGATATTGACCATCAATCGTTTTTAGGTAATACTATTGAAGAAATAGCTACTACTAAATTAAATTCAATAAAAACTCATGCAATTATAGGTAAACAAATTCATTCAGAAGTTATGCAAATTTCATCACATTATCCAAGTTTTTTAGAGTTTTTAAATGAAAATGAATTGAATCAGATTCAAAACTTTATAAAAGAAAATAATTTTGCTTCATATTTAGCTGATAATTTAGCACTTTCTTTATCTTTTATAAAAAGAGAAAATTTGGAATTTAATTTGGATCATTTAAAAGGAATTGAATTAAAAGGAAGACTTCAAAAAATTGATGAAAATTTATATATTGATGTTGGTCATAATCCATTAGCAGCAAGAGCTATTTTGAATGAATTTAAAGATAAAAAAATCAATTTAATTTATAATACTTATGAAGATAAAGATTATAAAGAAATTTTATCTATTTTAAAACCAATTATAAATAAACTTTTTATAATTGAAGTAGAAAATGATAGAATTGCAGATAAAAATAAAGTTATAAAAACAGCAAAAAATTTGCAAATTGAAGTTGAAGAATTTAAAAAATTAGAAAATCATCCAACACTTATATTTGGGAGCTTTTCAGTAGTGGAAAAGTTTTTAAGAAATTATGAAAAATAGTACTTTAATAACAATTACAACTTTATATGGTAGTAAACAATATACAATTACACAATTGATAAGAAAATTTATAATTTTTTTTAGTATATTTTTAATTATACTGTTTATTAGTGGTTTTTTGATGATTACTTATTTAAATAATTTAGTTACAGAAAAAACAGAACTTTTAAATAAAAAAGAGCAAAAAATAACAATTCTTTTAAAAAAACAGAATAGTTTAGAAAACAAAATTTTAGTTTTAGAACAAAATATTACTCAAAAACAGAAGTTTTTAGATGAAGTAAATGATAAAATAAGTGATATAGAATCTATTTTACAAATTAAGCCATCAAAAGATACTACCACTAATGAAAAACTTGATTTAGCTAAAATAGATGCAGTTGATAAAAAATATATTTTACAAAATATTCCAAATGGATATCCTATAATATTTAAAGGAGTAACTTCACCTTTTGGGTGGAGAATACATCCAATTTTACATAAAAGAGAGTTTCATCCAGGAATTGACTTAAGAGCAAAAAGAGGTACTCCAGTTTATGCTACAGCCGATGCTATAGTTGAATATGCACATTATCATACAACAAGTGGATATGGAAATTTAATTATTTTAGATCATAATTTTGGTTTTAAAACACTTTTTGGTCATTTAAGTAAAATTGTAGTAAAAAGTGGAAAATTTGTAAAAAAGGGTGATTTGATTGGTTATACTGGAAGTAGTGGGCTTAGTAATGGACCACACCTGCATTATGAGATAAGATATATAGGTATGGTTTTAAGTCCTAAATATTTTTTAAAATGGAACTTAAAAAATTACAATTATATATTTAAAAAGGAACAAAAAGTAAAATGGCAATCTTTAATAAAGGCGATACAATGGCAAAAGAAACTTCTACAACGATAATTTCACAAGGTGCAAAATTAAAAGGTGAATTTAATTTAAGTGCTAAACTACATATAGAAGGCGAGATTGAAGGAATTATCAATTCTTCAACTCAAATAAGTATTGGTAAAAGTGGATTAGCAAAAGGTGAAATAATTTGTTCTAAATTTATTTTAAATGGTAAATTTGAAGGTAAAATAGAGTGTGATATCTTAGAGATAACAAATGGTGGTGTATTAAGTGGAGAAATAATTACAAAAGATTTAATTATTGAAAAAGGTGGAGTATTTGAAGGAACTTCGACATTAAAGAAAAAAGATGCAAGCAAAAAGTCTTGAGTTTTTAAAAACTAAAGCTGATAATGTAATTACAAAAGATTATAATGAAGCTTTATTAGTAGGGGAAGTTGCTAAATATTTAAATATTTCTTATATTATATTGCCTGATTTTAGAGCAAACTTGGGTGATGATATGAGAAGTTATAAAGAAGAGCTTTTTGAATTAAATTCGGCTCTTTTTAAATACTACAATTCAAATGCTCTTTTAATATCTCCCATAAATACAGTTCTTAGAAAACTACCAACTAAAAAATATTTTGATTCAATTAAACTTGAATTTGCTGATACAATTAATTTAAATGAATTAAAAGAAAAGTTAGTTTTATATGGTTATGAAGTAGTTAGTATTATTCAAGAAAAAGGAGAGGTTAGTTTTAGAGGGGATATTATTGATATTTACCCCATTAATTCTGATACTCCTTATAGAATTTCTCTTTTTGATACAGAAATAGAAAATATCAGAAGTTTTGATGAATTTACTCAAATTAGTAAAGATGAAGTAGAAAGTATAGAAGTAATTCCTGCAATTGCAAGTTTGAAAAATGAAGAATATGAAGAAATAAATGAAAAGATACAAAATTGTAAATTTGATGTTTTTTATAAAGATATTTATTCACTTGGATTTTGGTTTTTAGAGAAACAGCCAATTATTAAAAAATTTAATCTTCTTTATGATATGACTGGGGATATTGAAGATTTCAAGCTATTTAATGAAGCTTTTGAATTTGAAATAAATATTATAAAAGAAGGCAAATGCAAAGATTTTAAACCAAAAAATATAAAAGAATTTATCGAATTAAATCCTAAAAAGAATATAGAAATTTTAGCTAAAAATGAAGTTTTATTAAAAGAAAAAAACATAAATTATCCATTTACGAAAAGTGATGTGGTTTTAAATGTTGAGTGTCCTGATAAAACGATTATTTCATTAAATGAATTCAAATCCAAAAAGAAAAAAACTCCTACAATTTTGATTGATGACCTTAAAAAAGGAGATTTTGTAGTTCATGAAGAGCACGGAATTGGTAAATTTATGGGACTTGTTAGACTTCAAGTTTTAGGTAAAACTGGTGAATTTGCTGAAATTCGGTATGCAAATGATGATAAACTTTTACTTCCTATTGATAATTTAAACCTAATCGATAGATATATAGCCCCCGGTGGAGTTACTCCAAGTTTAGATAAAATGGGAAAATCTACATTTAGTAAAAATAAACAAAAAGTAAAAGAAAAAATATTTGCAATAGCTGCTGATATTATCAAGCTTTCAGCTCTAAGAGAGACAATAACTCCTAAACCTATGAAATTTGATGGAGTTGAAGAGTTTATAAATGATGCAGGATTTAACTATACACCTGACCAAAAAAAGGCTGTTGAAGAAATAATCAAAGAGATGAAAACTCGTGTAATGGATAGACTTTTAAGTGGTGATGTTGGATTTGGAAAAACTGAAATTGCGATGGTAGCTTCATTTATAGCAGTAAATAGCGGTTATCAAGTAGCGATGGTTGCTCCTACTACTATTTTAGTAAGCCAACATTATGAAACATTCAAAAAAAGATTTGAAAAATATGATATAAATATAGCTAAAGTTGATAGATTTACAACTGCTAAAGAGAAAAAAATAATTGAAGCAAGCCTTAAAGAAGGGACTGTTGATATAGTTTTAGCAACTCATTCTGCTTTTAATTTAGAGTATAAAAATTTAGGGTTGGTTGTAATTGATGAAGAGCATAAATTTGGGGTTAAACAAAAAGAGAAACTAAAAAATATGGTAGAAAATGTTCATCTTTTAAGTATGAGTGCAACTCCAATTCCAAGAAGTTTGAATTTAGCACTTTCAAAAATAAAAGGTTTTTCTGCACTTAATACTCCACCAAAAACAAAACAAGAAACAAGAACATTTGTAAAAGAGTATTCTGATGAACTTATTAAAGAAGTAATTTTTAGAGAAATACGTAGAGGCGGGCAAGTTTTTTATATTTATAACAATATTGCTGGAATTGAAATTAAAAAAGACAAACTTCAAAAGCTTATACCAAATTTAAGGATTTTAGTTTTACACGCGAAACTTACTCCTGTTCAAATAGAAAAAAGTATGATTGATTTCGTAAATAAAAAGTATGATTTAATAATAGCTACTACAATAGTTGAAAGTGGGATTCATATACCAAATGTAAATACAGTAATTGTGGAAAATGCAGATAGATTTGGAATAGCTGATTTACATCAAATTAGAGGAAGAGTTGGACGAGGAGATAAAGAAGGTTATGCTTATTTTATTGTAAAAGATAAAGAAGAGATAAGTGAGGATGCAAAAAAAAGATTATTAGCTCTTGAAGAAAATTCATTTTTAGGAAGTGGTGCAGTTCTTGCAATGCACGATTTAGAAATTCGAGGTGGTGGAAATATCATAGGAGAAGCTCAATCAGGACAAATCAAAAATGTTGGATATTCAATGTATATTAAACTCCTTGAAGATACTTTAAGAGATTTGAGTGGTGAAGCTAAGAGTGAAAAAGAAGTTGAGATAAAACTAAATATAAATGCTTATATTTCATCAGAACTTGTAGAAGATGAAAGAGTTAGGATAGAGATTTATAGAAGACTTTCTATGGTAAAAACACTTGAAGATATTTATAATATTCAAAAAGAATTAATTGATAGGTTTGGAAAAATTGACACTCCGACAAATAATTTTTTAGAAAAAATGAAGATTAAAGTATTAGCAACTAAAAAAGGTGTAGAAACTATTTCAAATTATGGAGAAAATATTACAATAATTTATCCAAATGACAAAAAATTCATAAAAGCGAAAGCTAAGGATGATATAATTATTATTGAAACAATTTTACAGGAGTTACAATGAAATTATTAGTAATAGAAGATGATGAAGCGATTTTATCGCTTTTAAAAAGAGGTCTTGAAGAAGAAGGAATGGTAGTTGATACTGCTGCAAACGGAGAAGATGGGGAATATTTAGCTGAAGTTAATCATTATGATATTATTATTTTAGATTGGATGTTACCAGAAAAAAGTGGAATTGATATTTTAAAAGATTTAAGAAGTAAAGATATAAAAACTCCTGTTTTAATGTTAACTGCAAAAGATGCTATGGAAAATAAACTTGAAGGTTTAAACGAGGGTGCAGATGATTATTTAACAAAACCATTTAATTTTGATGAATTAATTGCAAGAATTAATGCAATTTATAGAAGAAGTGCTTTAAAAGGTAGTGATAAAATAGTAATTGATGATATTGAAGTTGATTTTGAATCTAAACTTGTGAAAAAAAATGGAGAAATTGTAAATTTAACAGCAAAAGAGTTTGAATTTTTAGAGTTTTTATTAGCAAATAGAGGAAGCTTAGTATCAACTGAAATGATTCAAGATCAACTTTGGAATAGCGAAGAATTTGTAAATAGTAATGTTATTCAAGTAATTGTATATAGACTTCGAAATAAACTTGGTAAAGATTTAATTAAATCAAAAAGAAATATGGGATATTTTATTGAATAATAAAGAAAATTTAAAAAAGATTGTTTTATGGTGGCTTGGAACTTTTATAGCATTAATTTTGATAGTTTTTAATACAATATTTTATCAAACATTAAAATACTCTTTTTATGATAGAGTTAAAAATTCATTGATTTTAGTTTCTCATAATATAAAAGATAATTTTACTCCTCCATCAATTAATAAAATAGTTACAATCCCATCAAAACTTGATTATCCAATATCTCCTGTGATGATTGCAGTTTTTGGTAGTAAAAATATGAAAATTATTGCTAAAAGTATTACTTTTATGGATATAAATTTAGGCAAATATATTAAAGAAAATCAGGAATTTTTAATAGTACATAATAAAAGATATGGAAAAATCGCTATTTATATTATAAAAATAGTAGCTCCGATAAAAGGTTATATTGTAGTAGCTACACCTCTTTATAGGATAGATTTAAAACTTCAAGATATTTTTATAAAGATGATAATTTTAAATCCTATTTTACTTATTTTACTTTTACTTGGTGCAAATATGATTTTAGATAGAGTGTTGAATCCAATAAAAGAGATTACAAAAGCTGCTAATGAAATAAGTGTAGGAGATTTGGATAGAATTATTCCAATTCCTTTGCAAAATGATGAAATAAAAGATTTGGTATTAGCTTTTAACTCAATGGTAATTCGTCTTAGAAATGGTATTGATATGATACATAGATTTAATTCAGATGTTTCACACGAACTTAGAACTCCGCTTACTGTTTTAAAAGGAGAAATTCAATTAGCCCTTAGAAAAGATAGAGATAAAGAATATTATAAAGATGTTTTAAAAAAGTCTTTAAAAGAGATTGATTATATGATAGATATGGTTGAAGAGATGTTGATGTTTTCAAAAATCGATAGTGAAGTTGAACAAAAAGAAAATTTAAATTTAGATGAACTTTTATTAAAAGTAGTTTCAAAACTTTCATTTAAAGCAAAACATAAAAATCTTAAAATTGAATTTGAAAAAATAGAGCCTATTAAAATAAAATCAAATCCATTTTTGATAAATGCTATTTTTATAAATATTATTGATAATGCAATTAAATACTCAAAAGAAAATGGAGTTATTAAAATTTCATTATATAAAGATGATGGAAATATTATATTTGAAGTAATGGATACAGGCGTTGGTATAAAAAAAGAAGATTTAGAACATCTAACTGAAAGATTTTATAGAAGTGATATATCAAGAAATAGGGATATTAAAGGATTTGGACTTGGACTTTCAATTGTAAAAAAAGCACTTGATACTATAGACGGTAAGATTAAATTTGATTCAATTTTGGGTAAAGGTACTATTGTTACTATAAAAATAAAGGATAAAAAATGAGTAGAATAAATGAGATATTAGAGGAAATGGATAAACTTAAACAAGAGCTGAGAAGTGAACTTGAAAAAGAGATAGATGAAAAAGAATTTCATAAAAAATGGACTTTTAAAGAATTTATAGAATATTTTAAAACTATTCCTTTAGGAACTTTATTAACTTCACCTATAATTTATGCGATGGTAATTCCAGCTGTTATTTTAGATGTTTTTTTATGGATTTATCAAAATATTAATTTTAGAGTTTATAAAATTCCATTAGTCAAAAGAAGTGATTATATTTTCTATGATAGACAAAATCTAGAATATCTTCATCCTATTGATAAACTTGGATGTGTGTATTGTAGTTATTTTAATGGGCTTATGGCTTATTCAAGCGAAATAGCGAGTAGGACTGAATTATATTTTTGTCCAATAAAACATAAAAAAAGATTAGCATATGAGCACAAATATTATAAATATTTTTTACCGTATGGATATGATAAATATTATGAAGAGTTAGAAAATCTTAGAGAAAATTTAAGAAATTATAATTTTACAGATATAAAACCTGAAAATTATGGTATAAAGAGATAATTATAAAACTATTATTAAAGGCTTCAAATGAAAGAATTTATTAAAAAAAGATATGCTTTAAAATATGATATTAAAAATTTTGAAAAATATTACAAAGAGTATCAAAATATAAAACCTTTTAAAGTAAATGAAAATATTTATGAAACTAATCAAACTATATCTGATGAAGCTCACTATATTTTAAGACTAACTGCAACTTACAAAATGAAAGAAGTTTTAGAATCATTAAAAATTGATTTAGAGGATGCAAATGTTTATGAAAATATAGAACAAGGAAATATCGGAACATTTGGAAGAATTGCGAAAATGTTTACAGGTTCATATCCGGAAGATAATTATGAGTTGATGAGTGGAAGATGGAATAAAGCACCAAGAATGGCGGTTTTTCCTAATGATAAAGATAATCATAATCCAGTTTTTGTCAAAACTGATTTAAATGCAGTTTGCTCTCATCATTTTATAAGATTTGGAGAAGATTATTATGATGAAGATTCATTTATTGTAATTGGTTATATTCCAGAAAAATATTTAGGTGGAATTTCAAAAATAAATAGATTTGTAAACTGGTGTGCAAGAAGAGGTTGGCTTCAAGAAGATTTAACAAGATATATTGGTAAAAAAATAGAAGAAAATTTCAAAACAAATTCTGTTTATGTGGGGCTTTTCAATATGAAACACGGATGTACGGCTTTTAGAGGTGCCTGTGATAATAGAGCAGCTACTACTTCTATTTATTCAACAGGAGAATTTTTAACAAATCCTGAGCTTATTCCACCAAAGTATAGGGGTTAAGATGAAATGGAGTATAGATAAACAATTTGATTTTTGTTATGGTCATCGAGTTTGGTCGCAAGAGCTTAATAAAGAGTATAGTTTAGATAGTTGTTTAGCTTGTCGTCATTTACACGGACATCAAGGAAAAATCAAACTATATTTAACAAGTGAAACTTTACAAAATGGAATGGTCACTGATTTTAAACATCTTAATTGGTTTAAAGAATGGCTTGATACAAGACTGGACCATAAATTTATAATAGATAGAAATGATCCACTTTTTAGTGATTTAATGGCTCATTACTGCTTAAACAAAAAAATGGATGAGAGTAAATTTTTTTATTTTGAAGAGGGATATTGGATTTGTGATTTAAAATATATTACTCAAAAAGAGTTAATTGAAAAATATGAAGGTATGGTTGTGGTTGATTTTGTTCCAACAAGCGAAAATATTTCTGCTTGGATTTTGGAAATTGTTCGTAAAAAAATGGCTAAAATAGGGGTAGAAGCAACTGCTATAGAATTTTGGGAAACTCCAAAAAGTCATTGTAGAGTAGAAATTTGATTTTATTTAAAAATTTTGATAAAATACCGCACTAAAAATAAAAGAAGGACAAAAAATGAAAAAAGATATCCATCCAGAATATATTCCATGTCATGTTACTTGTGCATGTGGAAATGAATTTGATATTTATACAAATAGAGAATCAATGAGAATTGAACTTTGCGACAAATGTCATCCATTCTATACAGGAAATGAAAAACAAATTAGTGCAGGTGGTAGAGTAGATAAATTTAAGAAAAAATACGGTCTTAAATAATTGCTTACCCTTGTTCCAACTCCTATTGGAAACTTATCTGATATTTCAAAAAGGGCTGAACAAGCTCTTCTTGAAGCAGATATAATTTTTTGCGAAGATACTCGAGTAACTAAAAAACTTCTAAATTTACTTCAAATTGATTATTCAAACAAAACTTTTTATTCAATGCATTCCCATAATGAAACTGAAATAATTAAAAAAATAGATATTTCTATTTTTGAAAAAAATGTAGTATATGTAAGTGATGCTGGAATGCCTGGGATTAGCGATCCTGGGAGTAAACTTATTCAATATGCTCAAGAAAATAGTATTGAATATGATGTAATTCCTGGGGCTAATGCAGTTTTAACTGCACTTGTTGCAAGTGGATTTGAAGGTGAATTTACATTTTTTGGATTTTTACCTCATAAAGGTAGTGTTCGCGAAAAAAAATTAAAAGAAGTTATTTCTCACGATAAAATTGCTGTTCTTTATGAATCTCCACATAGAATAGAAAAACTTTTGAGTGAATTAAAAAAATTAATTCCAGATAGAATTGTATTTTTTGCAAAAGAACTTACTAAAAAACATCAAACTTTTATAAAAAATTATGTAAAAAATATAGAACTATCAAATACAAAAGGCGAATGGGTTGTAGTGCTTGATAAAGGTATCAAAAATGATACTATAACACTAAATTATGATGGTATTTTATCTTTAAACCTATCTCCAAAAGAAAAAGCTAAACTTTTAAGTCAAATTTCTGATAAATCTACAAAAGAAATCTATAATGAGCTTATAAAATTATCATAAATTTATAATAATTATGATAAAATAATACCATTAAAACAAATTAAAGGTATATTTATGATAGTTTATGGTAAAAGGATTTTTTATTATATTTTACAAAATCACAAGACAATAGTAAATGAGATTATTCTTTCAAAAAAATTGGATACAAAAGAATTTAGAGAACTTCAAAAATTTAATATACCTATAAAAATTACAGATAATAAAAAAGCTCAAAGTTTAGCAAAAGGTGGAAATCATCAAGGTTATTTTATTGATATAAATTTTACTCCAAAAGAGTCAAAAAATATTAAAGATTTAAAATCAGTATTAATTTTAGATAATATTACAGATATGGGAAACATAGGGGCTATTATAAGAACTGCCTATGGTTTAGGTATTGATACAGTTATTGTGACAGGAATTAACGAACTTAAATGGGAAAATGTTATTAGAATGAGTGCTGGGGCTGCCATTGATATGCCAATACTTGTAATCAAAAATATTTTAGATGTTATAAATGATTTAAAAACAAATAAATTTAAAATAATTGGTGCAGATATGGGTGGAAATAGAAATATTGAAAAAACTGAAAAAATGGCGTTAATTATGGGAAGCGAAGGTGAAGGACTTACAAAAAAAGTAAAATCAAAACTTGATGAAATAGCTTCTATTGAGATGAAAAGAAATTTTGACTCTTTAAATGTAAGTGTAGCAAGTGGTATTTTAATGGATAGGATTTTTAATGGATGAGTTATTAAAAAAATATTCTATAGAAGAAATTACTAAAAAAACTTCTATTTCTCCGGTGTTTTTACAAAAATTACTAGAAGAAAAATTTGATAAAATAGATAAATTAAGATTTAAAGGTTTTCTAAAAATTTTAAAATCTGAATTTAAAGATATTGATTTTAGTGATTTGGAAGAAAAAGCAAATAGTTATTATTTTATTTCTGATGATTCTAAAAAAACAGGAAAACAACAACTTGTAGAAGAGTTAGATCAAAATAATAAAAATTATAAAGGTTATTTATTTGTATTTTTATTACTTGTAGTAATTATTGGATTGATTTATTATATGAAGCTAAATGAAAAAGCAAAAATAGAGAACAGTAATCCAAAATTAGATTCTTTAAAAGTTGAAAATATAATAGAAAAAAATGATAGTAATGTAACAGATGAAGATAGTAAAATACAAGTAAGTGATGAAACCAATATTAGAAATATTGTAGAACACAATACAACTACTTTAACTAATATTGAGAAAAATATTTCCAAAAAATATATCGATACAAAACTTACTATAACACCACTTAAATTAGTTTGGTTTAAAGTTTATTATTTAGATTTAAATAAAAGTAAAGAATATTTGACAAGTAATCCTGTCGAATTAAATGCAAGTAAAAAAATGTTTATTAAATTTGGACATGGTATGATAAAAATTTATTATAAAGGTAATACTGTTTTTCCTAATTCAAAAAAAATTACGAGAGTTATTTTACAAAATAGAGAATTAAATATAACTAAAAAAAGAGTAGAGAATTTTAGATGAAAAAACTATTTTTACTATTTTTATTAGTAATTAATCTATTTGCTATAAATAATACTTCTAAAATAGAAACTATAATGGGAGAAGAAAATTATCAAAAATATCAAAAATTAATTGATAAAATCTTTCCTAATAATGAATATAATATTATTGAAATTGTAAAAAAATTAAAAAATAATGGTTTAATTGATCTGTTTTTTAATAAAGCTAAAATTATTGATACAAAATTTGAATTTAAAAATGGTAATCCTATTTTAGAGCAAAAGATTTTAAATAATAGTTTGACTAACCTTGGATATTATTATTTTTATCCCATTGAAATATCTAAAGAAAATAGTACTTATAATGTAACTTTGGAAATGAAAAGTGAACATTTTATTGATCCTGTATCACTTATAAATGAATTAACTTCAAGAGGTTGTAAAATTTTAGATATTTCTAGAAATGAAGATATATTTTCTTATAAAATTGATTGTTCTAATGGATTTATCAAAGAAATAAAAGATTTAACAAATAAAAATCAAAGTTTTGTAAATCCAAATGGAGAATATTGGATAAAAAGTAATAATTTTTCAAAATTAACTATCAAAACATCTCGTTTAGATAGTTGGCATCCATCAGTTTGGTTTTATGATAAAGATATGAATCTTATTGATGTATTTAGAAAAAATACGATTATGAACTTTACAGTTTTACAAATACCTCCGGCCTGTGAATATATAAAAATTACGGATATATATTCACCAGAAAATTTTAAAAGAGGAATAATTATAAAAGGAAATTAATATGAATGAATTTGAAAGAATAGAAAGATTACCAAATTATATTTTTGCAGTAGTAAATGATTTAAAAATGCAAGCAAGACGAGCAGGAGAGGATGTTATTGATTTTTCAATGGGAAATCCTGATGGACCAACACCTAAACATATAGTTGATAAACTTATTGAATCAGCACAAAAACCAAAAACACATGGTTATAGTGTAAGTAAAGGTATTTATAAGTTAAGAGAAGCTATAACTAACTGGTATGCAACAAAATATAATGTAACGTTTGATCCGGAAACTGAAGCTGTAGCTACAATGGGGAGTAAAGAAGGTTATGTTCATTTAGCACAAGCGGTTACAAATGTTGGTGATGTGGCTATTGTTCCAGACCCAACGTATCCAATTCACTCATATGCTTTTATGCTTGCCGGGGCAAGTGTAAGAAAAACAAAACTAAAATATAATGAAAAATATGAGCTTGATGAAAAGGCATTTTTCGAAGATTTAGAAGTTGCTATGATTGAATCTGTTCCAAAACCTAAATTCTTAGTTCTTAATTTCCCGCATAATCCTACTACTGTAACTGTTACAAAAGAGTTTTATCAAAGAGCAGTAGATTTTGCAAAAGAGAATAATTTATGGATAATAAGTGATATTGCTTATGCTGATATTACTTTTGATGGATATAAAACTCCTTCTATTTTCGAAGCAAAAGGTGCAAGAGATGTAGCAGTTGAGAGTTTTACACTTTCAAAAAGTTATAATATGGCAGGATGGAGAGTTGGATTTTTAGTAGGAAATAAAACATTAATTGGTGCAGTTCAAAAATATAAATCTTGGATTGATTATGGAATGTTTACTCCAATTCAAGTAGCTGCTACAGTTGCTCTTAATGGACCACAAGATTGTGTAAAAGAGATTACAGAAAATTATAGACAAAGAAGAGATGTTTTACTTGAGAGTTTTGAAAATGCTGGATGGAAAATAGATAAAAATAATGCGACAATGTTTTGTTGGGCAAAAATTCCTGAGAAGTGTCAATTTATGGGAAGTTTAGAATTTTCAAAAAGACTTCTTACTGAAGCAAAAGTAGCAGTAAGTCCTGGTATTGGATTTGGCGCTTATGGTGAAGGATATGTTAGAATTGCACTGATTGAAAATGAAAAAAGAATTCGTCAAGCAGCTAAAAATATTAAAAGATTTTTAGATAAGTTTTAAATTTAAAAAGGAATTTTATGAAAAAACTTACTCTCTTTTTTTTTCTTTTTTCATTTTTATTGGCTAATGGTCTAACAAAAGAAGAAAAAGAGTATTTGAAAAAAAATAATGTTGTTAGATTTTGTATTGATCCTGATTGGGTGCCTATTGAATTTAAAGATGAAGATGGAGAAGCAGAAGGTATTTCGATAGATATTTTAAAAAATATAGCAAAAAAATTGAATATAAAACTTGAATATGTAAAAACTTCATCTTGGGCTCAAACTCAAAAATTTCTAAAAGAAAAAAAGTGTGATGTTTTACCAACTGCTATTATAACTAATGAAAGAAAAAAGTATGCTATTTTTACAAAACCTTATCTTAGTTATAAATTAGCAGTAATTACAAAAAATGATAAGCCTCTTGTAAATAGTTTAGATGAAATTGTCAATAAAACAATGAGTAGAAAAAAGGGCTCTGGATTAATTCCTAAATTAAAAAAAGTTTATCCAAATATAAAAATAGTTCAAACAAATGGAGTATTAGAAGCATTTAGAGCAGTAGAAAATGACAAAGTCTATTTTACTATGGCAGTGGTGCCTATTTTTGAATATTATAAAAGAAAATATCATTTTAATGATTTAGTTTTTAATGGATATACAAAATTTGGATTTGATTTAAGAATGCAAGTTAGAAATGATAAGCCTATTTTAAGGGATATTTTAAATAAAAGTTTAAATTTAATTACTCCTAAAATGCGAAAAGAGATATATGAAAAGTGGGCAATTAATGTAAAGCCTAAAATAGAGTATAAAAAATATATAATTATAATCTCTTCTATTTTGTTACTTATTATTTTAATTTTGTTATATCAACACTACTATTTAAGAAAAAAGATTAAAGAAATAACAAAAGAGATAAAAGAAAAAAATGAAAAGTTTAAGAGAATAATGAATAATGCTATGGAAGCAGTTATAATTAGTGATGAGAATTTATTAATTGTAGATGGAAATAAAACAGCTGAAAAAATATTTGGGTATAAATTAGAAGAAGTAAAAGGTAAATCTCTTTTAGAATTTACTCCTAAAGATGAACAAAATGAATTATTTAATAATTATGAAAGATTAGAACCAGTTGAAATAGTGAGAAAAAGAAAAGATGGAAGTCAAATAGTATGTTTAGCAACAAGAACATTTTATACTGAAAACAGTAAAAAATATAGAGTTTCTATGCTTGTAGATATTACAAAATTTAAAAAACAAGAAGAAATGCTTGCACAACAATCCAAATCAGTCGCAATGGGTGAGATGATAGGAAATATAGCACATCAATGGAGGCAACCTCTAAATGCTTTAAGTTTATATATTTCTAATTTAGTTTTAGATTATGAATTTAAAGAATTAAACGATGAAAAAATAAAAGAATTTGAAGAACATACAACTAAATTAATTCAAGGAATGAGTCAGACTATTAATGATTTTACAGAATTTTTGAAACCAGATAAAATAAAAAAAGAATTTAGTTTAATTGAATGTTTAAATGATAGCATTAAATTCATAGAAGCAAGTTACAAAACAAATGAAATAGAAATAGAAAATAATATCAAAAAAGACATTAAACTTTTTGGTGTTAAATCTGAACTTGAACAAGTTTTTATGAATATTTTTAATAATTCAAAAGATGCTTTTAAAGAGAGAAAAATTGAAAATAGAAAAGTAATAATTTCTGCTAAAGAGAAAGAAAATCAAATTATTATTGTTTTTAGAGATAATGCAGGTGGAGTTGATGAAAAAATTATACATCGTTTAACTGAGCCTTATTTTTCTACAAAATTTGCGAGTCATGGAACAGGGCTTGGTCTTTATATGTCAGATATGATTATTAGAAATACTTTTAAGGGAGAATTAATTATGAAAAATGTAGATGGTGGATTAGAAACTCAAATTATTATAGAGAATAAAAAATGAGAATTTTAATAATTGGAGCAGGTGGTGTTGGAGGATATTTAGCCGGTAATTTTGCTAAAAATGGAATTGATGTTACACTTTTTGCAACTCCTAAAACAAATAAGTTTATTGCTAAAAATGGATTACAAATCAAAGATGTTAAGGAAGAATATTCAGTTTGTGTAAAAACTAAACTTAGTGGAGTTTATGATGTTATTATTTTAGCAGTGAAAGCTTATAATTTAGATGATGTTTTAGAAATAATTAAAACTCATTCCGATGAAAATACAATAGTTTTACCACTTTTAAATGGAGTAGGGCATTTTGAAAAATTAAAAAAATTTAATATAAAAAAAGGGTGTATTTATATAGTTTCTCATAAAAAAGATATAAATTTTATTGAAAAAAAATCACCACTTTTTTATCTCTGTTATGAAAAAGATGAAAAACTTGATGAACTGTTTAGTAAAACAGATTTAAAAGTAAAATCAAGTGAAAATATTGATGTTGATGTTTGGAAAAAATATCTTTTTATTGCTACATTTGCAACTCTTACTTCCTATTATAAAAAGCCAATGGGATGGGTGATTGAAAACAGAGAATATGAGGTGATAGAATTTGTAAAAAGAATGATAAATTTAGCTAAGAATTTAGGAATTGAGTTGGATGAAAATAGAGAAATAGAAAAAATTATAAAGCAAGCTAAAAATATTCCTTATGACTCTAAAACTTCTATGCAGTTAGATTTTGAAAAAGGAAATAAAACTGAACTTGAAAATTTAGTTGGATTTTTGAAAAATGATGAATTTATAACTAAATATTATCAAAAACTTAATTTCATTGATTAAAATCAATGATTTTAATTTAATTTAATTCTATAATTCTCTTAAATAAACAAAAAAACAAGGAGAAATTATGGGATTATTAGATTTTTTAACAGGAAATGATAAAGCAGCAAAAGAGTGTTCGCAAAAAGATTGTCATCCAAAAATGTTTTGTTATCAATGTGAAATGAGTATGCCAGAAGGGTGTGGGGCTCACGGACAAGAAATTGGAACATGTGGTAAAACTGCAACAAAATCAAGACTTCAAGATATAATGGTATTTGGACTTAAAGGTTTAGCAGCATATAGAGAGCACGCAAGAGAATTACTTGATATGAATCCAAATAGTGAGGATTTAAAAACTTTAATCGAAGTTGATGATACTATGAGTGAAACTTTATATTTTACTTTAACGAATGTAAACTTTAATTTTGACGAACATATTGCTCAACTTATGAAAGTAGGTCAAGCAGGTGTTAAAGTTATGGATTTATTAAGTTCAAATCATACAAAAGCATTAGGTGTTCCAACTCCTGTAACTGTTACTCAAAACAAAGCAGAAGGAAAAGGTATCTTAATTTCTGGACATAATTTAGATATGTTAGAAAAACTATTAAAAAGAATTGAGGAAAGAGGATTAGCAGATAAAATTAATGTTTATACTCACTCTGAAATGTTACCAGCACACGGATATCCAGCACTTAGAAAATTTAAAAACTTAAAAGGAAATATTGGTAAAGCTTGGTTTGATCAAACTGATGTATTTAGTAAATGGAATGGAACTTGTGTTGTAAATACAAACTGTATCGTTCCACCAGAAAAATCTAAAAAAGTTGCTAACTATGTTGATAGACTTTATACGTATAAAATTGTTGGTATTGAAGGGGCTAAAAAAATCGAAAATGATAATTTTGATCCATTAATTGACCAAACATTATCTTTACCAGATGTAACTGGATTTGATAGTGATGAAACACTTGTAACAGGTCATCATTATGAAACAATCTTAACACTTGCGCCACAAATTTTAGAAGCTATCAATAGCGGAAAAATCAAAAGATTCTGGGTAATAGCAGGATGTGATGCACCAGGGCATGGAAGAGATTATTTTAGAGAATTAGCTGAAAAAGTTCCAGCTGACCATGTAATTATCACTTCAAGTTGTGGTAAATTTAGATTTAATGATATTGACTTTGGAACAGTTCCAGGAACAGATATTCCAAGATACTTAGATTTAGGTCAATGTAATGATAGTAATGGTGCAGTTCATATTGCATTAGCTGTTGCAGATGCTTTAGGTGTTGGGGTAAATGATTTACCAGTTTCAATTGCTTTAATGTGGATGGAACAAAAAGCGGTAATTATTTTACTTGCATTACTTAGCCTTGGAATTAATGATATTTATATTGGGGCAAAAGCACCTCAATTTGTAAATGATGATATCTATAATTTCTTACACGAACAATTTAACTTAAATGTAATTAGCGATATCGAAAAAGATTTTGGAAAAGAATTAGCTGAATAAGCTTTTTCTTTTTTTACTCTCCCTTAAATTTTTCCTTACAACTATTATAAAAAGGAATATAAAATGCAATTAAAACAGATAAGTTTTGAACCAATGAATGAAGTTCATAATAAAGAAGTAAAAATTTTAAAAAAATTATTCAATGCTATTAAAAATAGAGAAAAATTAGAAGATATTTATGATGAATTTTTAAAAGATGTAGAAACTCATTTTTCTTTTGAGCAAAAATTAATGAATGAATATGGATTTTTTGCAAAAATACCTCATAAGATGGAACATGATAGAATTTTAAATGAGTTAAAACAAATAAAAAATCATTTAGATGAATATGAAAATTTAGAAAAATATTTTGATGAATCATTTATTCCTTGGTTAAATAATCATATTGCAACAATGGATACTGTAACAGCTGGATTTTTTTCTCAAATAGGTGTAAAAATATAATTTAATTTAGTATAATGTCATAAAAAAGGCATTTATTTATGGATTTAAAAAATATATTTTTATTTGAAAATATTGATAATGAATCTCTAAAAGAGATAGAAAAATTTTCAAAAGTTGTTAATTTAAATAAAAATGAAATAGTTTTTTATGAAAATGAACCTTCTGATTATCTTCATATTGTAATAAAAGGTTCTGTTAAAATTTATAAATTTGATAGTAAAGGTAATGAAGTAATAATACATAAATTTGTAGCACCTTCAATGGTAGCAGAAAGAGCTAATCTTTTAGATATGCAATTCCCAGCAAATTGTGCTATGGCGGAGGATGGAGTTATTTTAAAAATAGATTTTAAAATGTTTAAAAAAATAATGCAAAAAGCAGATATCTGTTTTAAAATAATGCAATCTCTTCTTAAAAAAATGAATTTTTTAGAAAATGTAATTCATTCAAATTTAATTCTTGATGTTCAAACAAAAATCGCAAAATTTATTTATGAAGAGACAGAAGCCTTTGAAACACTTAAACAACACTCTATCGCCACTTTATTAAACATAAAACCTGAAACATTATCAAGAAAACTTAAAAAACTAAAAGAATTAGGAATTATAGAAAACCAACACTCTAAACTAAAAGTAATAAATAAAGAAAAATTAAAAGAGATTTATAAGTTTTAATTTTCTATCTCTTTTCTCAAAAATTTAGCAGTATAACTCTCTTGTTTTATAATCTTATCTATATTTCCACTAGCTACTACTTTTCCACCAGCATTACCACCTTCTGGACCCATATCGATGATGTAATCAGCATTTTTGACGAAATCTAAATTATGTTCAATTACAATTACACTATTTCCTAAATCTACTAAATGTTGCATAACTTTTACTAATTTATCGATGTCATCAAAATGTAGTCCAGTAGTTGGTTCATCTAAAATATAGAGAGTTTTTCCTGTATCTTTTTTGCTAAGCTCTTTTGCTAATTTTATTCTTTGAGCTTCTCCTCCACTCAAAGTTGTTGCATTTTGTCCAAGTGTTATATATCCAAGTCCTACATCTTTTAGAGTTTTTAGTTTTTGTTTTATTTTTGGTATTTTTTCAAAAAATTCATAAGCTTCATCTACACTCATTGCTAAAACTTCGGCTATATTTTTATCTTTGTATTTTATTTCTAATGTTTGAGCGTTATATCTTGAGCCATTACACTTTTCACATTTAACTAAAACATCTGGTAAAAAGTGCATCTCTATTTTGATTTCACCTTCACCCTTACAGGCTTCACATCTTCCACCTTTTACATTAAAACTAAATCTTCCAATCGAATATCCTCTGATTTGAGCTTCTTTTGTTTTGGCAAAAAGTCCTCTTATTTCATCCATCAGTCCAGTGTAAGTGGCTGGATTACTTCTTGGAGTTTTTCCAATAGGACTTTGGTCAAGATATATCACTTTATCAAGCTCTTTTAGTCCTTCAATTTTAACGCCTTTGATCGTTTCAACTTTATGAGCGTGATTTAGAATTTCTCTTGCAGTTGGAAGTAAAGTTTGTAAAATTAGACTACTTTTTCCACTTCCACTTACTCCTGTTACACATACTAAATTTTGCAGTGGAATTTTAACTGAAAGTTTTTTAATGTTATGAATATTTACATTTTTTATAGTTAGCCATTTTTCTTGGGCTCTATTTTTTTGATAGTTTATATCAAGCTCTTTTCGTAAATATTTTGCAGTTAAGGTGTCTGATTTTAAAAGTTCAAGAGTTGAGCCATTAAATACAACCTCTCCTCCATATTTTCCCGCACCTGGTCCAATATCTACAATCCAGTCAGCTTCAAGTATAGTTTCTCTATCGTGTTCAACTACAATTATTGAATTACCTTTGTCTCGTAAATTTTTTAAAGTTTTTATTAGTTTTGAAGTATCTCTTTCGTGAAGTCCGATACTTGGCTCATCCAATACATATAAAACTCCTGTAAGTCCACTTCCTATTTGAGAGGCTATTCTAATTCTTTGAGCTTCACCTCCACTTATTGTTCTTGCATCTCGATGAAGTGTGAGGTATCCAAGTCCTACATCTACTAAGAAATATAATCTTTCTTTGATTTCTTTGAGAATAGGAGATGCTATTAATTTTTGCTGAGTTGATAAATATTCAAAATTTTTATCATTATTAAAAAATTCAAAACATTCATTAATTGGCATAGAAATAACTTCTGCTATGCTTTTGCCTGCTACTTTTACTGCTAAATGCTCAGATTTTAATCTAAATCCATTACATTTAGGACAAACTTTTTCTGTCATAATATTGCTTAAATCTTCTTCTTTTGATAAGTTAAAAGCTAATTTTTTTATACCAATCCAAGGTTTTTTGATTATATTTTTTCCATATTTAAATGAGATTTCTTCATCACTTCCATTTAAAATAATATCTTGAGACTTTTTATCAATTTCATTAAATTTTTTATTCATATCAATATTAAACTTATCACATACAGCTTTGAAAAAATCTTGATAATATTTTTTATTAAACCCCCAAATAAGTGGAATTGCACCTTTATTAAGAGGTTTGTCTTTTATAAGTTTTTCTAAATCTAATGAATAGCTGATTCCAAGTCCATTACATTCTTCGCAAGCACCTTTTGGAGAATTAAAAGAAAAACTAAGTGGCTCTAACGGTTCAAATGAAATTTTATCTACAAAACAAGCTAAATGTTCAGAATAATGAATTAGTTTTGAAGTGTTTACTTCTTCATAATTTATTACTTCAATCTCAACTTCACCAAAAGCTAAATTTAGAGCTTTTTCTACAGCTTCTGCAATTCTTGAAGAGTTTTCTATTTTTACAATAACTCTATCGATTACTGCTTTTATAGTATGTTTTTTTGTTTTTGAAAGTTCTATTTCTTCATCAAGTCTTACTACTCTTCCATCTATAAAAGCTCTGATATAACCTTTGTTTCTTAAATCCTCTATTAAACTTTCAAAACTACCTTTTTTTTCTTTTATGAGAGGGGCATAAATTATAAGCTTTGAATTTATAGGGAGTTTTAATACTTCATTTATAATATCACTTGCACTCATTTGAGTAATTTCTCCACCACATAAATGACAATGTTGAACACCAACTCTTGCATATAAAAGTCTTAAATAATCATAAATTTCTGTTATAGTTCCTACGGTTGAGCGAGGATTTTTGGAAGTTGTTTTTTGATCAATTGCTATGGCAGGAGTCAGACCTTCGATTTTATCAACTTGTGGTTTTCCTGTTTTTTGAAGAAATTGTCTTGCATATGAGCTTAAACTCTCAATATATCTTCTTTGACCTTCTGCATAAAGTGTAGAAAAAGCGAGCGTACTTTTACCACTTCCACTAAGTCCTGTAATTACAACTAATTTGTTTTTAGGAATTTCAAGTGATATATTTTTTAGATTATTTTCTCTTGCACCAAAAATTTTTATTTTATCCATTGAATCCATTTCCCATTGATATAGTCCAAATTACAAATACAAACACAATAAGTTCTGTAGAATATAGTTTCCAAACTGGTTGAGGTTTTTTAAGCTCATCAGCTATTTTGTGATATTCATCTCTTGTAAGTGTTTTGAAATTTGATTTAATTATAGTTTCTAAATATACTTCTTTATCATTTGTAACTAAACTAATAAAAATATTTTTGTATTGAATAAATACATCAATTACTGCTAAAAAAAGTAATCCCACATCTAAAACACCTAAAATATAGTATTCTGCTACTAAAATTATTTCAATATAAAACATTACAATATAGCCTAAAAATGGGGAATGATTTTTAAGTGAGTATATAACGAACATTTTATCAAGTGCGCTTTTTACTTGCATACTATTTAATATATAAATTCTAAAAGCAATTATTAAAAAAGCTATAATTTCAATTAAAGTTGCATTATCCATCAAATACCTTTTTTTAAAAGAAATTGTATCAAAAATTTAGAATTTAGACTAATTGTGTAATTCTTTTATTTTTTTGGTGATTTTTATGAAATTTTTTGTTACTATTTTGTAATTATTTTTTGATAAAGGAAATGTATGGAAGTAAATACTATGAAAAAGCTTGAAAAAGCAGCTCTTAAATCTTCGGGTATTGATTTTATGAGACTTGGGATTGGTATTTTATTTGTAGTAGGAGTAATGATTTATACTCTTTCTACAAAAGGGGGAATGAGTAATAGTATGTTTTTAGCCATTGCTACAGTTTTTGGTGCATATATGGCTATGAATATTGGGGCAAATGATGTTGCTAACAATGTAGGACCTGCTGTTGGGAGTAAAGCTTTGACGATGGGTGGTGCTATTTTGATAGCAGCTATTTTTGAAGCAAGTGGAGCTTTGATTGCTGGGGCAGATGTGACGAATACTATTAGAAAAGGTATTATTGATTTAAATACATTTGAAAATGTTGATGTTTTTATTTGGGCTATGATGTCGGCACTTTTAGCGGCGGCATTGTGGCTTAATTTAGCTACTTATTTCAAAGCACCTGTTTCTACAACTCATTCAATTGTTGGTGGTGTAATGGGAGCTGGAATTGCTGCTGGAGGATTTGGAATAGTTCATTGGGTTACAATGGGTAAAATTGTAGCTTCTTGGGTGATTTCACCAATTTTTGGTGGATTAATTGCAGCAGGATTTTTATTTACTATTAAAAAAACGATTGTTTTTAAAGATGATAAAGTAGCTGCAGCTAAAAAATGGGTACCACTTTTTGTAGCAATTATGGCGTGGGCTTTTACTACTTATATTACACTTAAAGGTTTTAAACATATATGGATAGATGTTACTAACTTTTTAACTTTTTTACCTCAAACTAAAGCTCCTACATTTGAAATAGCTTCTATATTTGGAATTATAGTTGCAATTATTACTTTTGTTTTACTTAAATCAAATATCACAAAGAAAGCTAATAATTTAGATAATTCAAGAGTTTCAATTAACGCTTTATTTACAATTCCTTTAATTTTTGCAGCAGCATTGCTTAGTTTCGCTCATGGTGCAAATGATGTTGCTAATGCAGTTGGTCCATTATCAGCAATTAATGATGCGGTTATGAATGGTGGAATTAGTGCTAAATCTGGTATTCCTATTTGGGTTATGGCAATTGGAGGTATTGGTATTTCTGTCGGACTTGCACTTTATGGACCAAAACTTATCAAAACAGTTGGTAGTGAAATCACAGAACTTGATCAAATAAGAGCATTTGCTATTGCCCTTGCAGCTGCTATTACTGTTATTATTGCTTCACAACTTGGGCTTCCAGTAAGTTCAACTCATATTGCAGTTGGTGCAGTGTTTGGTGTAGGGTTTTTAAGAGAATTTATGAAGTTAGAAGTAAACAAAGAAGAAGAAATAAAAAAAGAAGTTATAAAAGAAGAAGAACATCTGAAAATTATGGTTATAGAACTTGATAATATTCAAAAAAAATCAGATAAAACAAAAGAAGATTATGAAAAAATTGTTTCATTATATGAGCATATTGAATCACAAGAAAAAATAATTAAAAGACTTAGAAAAATTCTTAAAAAAGAGATTAAAACTGAATATGTAAAAAGAGATATGCTTAAAAAAATAGTAGCCGCGTGGGTTATTACAGTTCCTGTTGCTGGATTTTTCTCTGCTTTGATTTTCTTTGTTATAAAAGGGATGATGTTATAAAGCATCTTTTTTTTCTAAATTTTTTATTTGTTACCATTTTGTAATTATTTATTTTTATAATTTCATCAATAAATTAAAAAAAGGATTAAAAATGAAAAAAATAATCGCAGGATTAAGTTTAGCAGCAGTTAGTTCATTCGCATGGACAATCAACGGAACAGGTTCGTCTTTTCAATTACCAGTAAATAAAGCTTGGATTTCAGGTTTTTACAGTCAAACAGGAAACCAAGTAAACTATACAGGAACAGGTTCAGGAACAGGTCTTAAAGAAATTAAAGCAAGACATGTTGATTTTGGTGGAAGTGATAAACCTTTATCACCAAGTGATTTAAAAAATCATCATTTAGCACAATTCCCAACAGTTATTGGTGGAATTACAATGGCTTATAATGTGCCGGGTGTAAATAAATTAAAATTAAGTGAAGCTGCACTTTCAGGAATCGCTCTTGGAACAATCGTATATTGGGATAATCCAGTATTAAAAGCATCTAACCCAGGTGTTAATTTACCTCACAAAAAAATATTCTTTGTTCATAGAAGTGATAAATCAGGAACAACTTATAACTTTACATACTACCTAAGTAAAATGAGTTCAGTATGGAGAAGTCATTTTGGTGCTAAAAAAGCTCTTACTTGGCCAACTGACTTACAAGGAAGAGGAAGTGCCGGAAAAGGTAACTTCGGTGTAAGTGCTCAAATTAAGAAAAACAGTTATTCAATCGGTTATGTTGATTATGCTGATGCAGTAGCAAACAAATTAAGTTTAGCTTCAGTTGAAGGAAGAGACCATAAATTTATAGATCCAACTCCGGCTGAATTTGCAAAAGGTGCGGCTTATGCAGGATTAAAACCAGCAAGAGATTTTTATGGAATGGTTGCTTATCCAAAACATGGATACCCAATTATCGCAGCTACATTTGATTTAGTTCATTATGATAATAAAAAAGTTGCAAAAAGAGTAACTGAATTTTTTAACTATGGATTTAAACACGATGAAGGTGCAAGTAAACTTGGATATATTCCACTTCCAGCATCTGTAAAAGCTCAAATCAGAGCATACTGGGCTAAAAAAGGAATTTCTCCTGCAAAATAACAAAAATTACAAAAAGATTTTCTCTTTTTGTAACCATTTTGTAATCAAACTTTTTGTATAATTCTCCAAATTTTTATAAAGGCTATTTATGGAATCAGTTTTCAAAAAACTCTCTTTAACAAGTGCAACATTGATTCTTTTACTTTTGACTTCTATTTTTGTAGTGTTGTTTATTTATGCAAAACCAGCAATTGATGAGTTTGGACTTAAATTTTTAACAGACCCAAGATGGGGTGTAACAGTTCAAGTGGATACTCCAAAAGTAGATAAACAAGTTGCTACAACTGAACAGGTAACAGATGAAATGGCACAAAACGATAATTTACAAACAGAAGATTTATTGTTAGATGATAGTAGTGATAACAGTGATAGTCTATTAACAGATGATGAGGATGGAAGCACGGCAAATACAAAAGAGGTATATGGTGGGTTTGTGCCAATTGTCGGGACTGTTCTTTCTACTATTTTAGCTATGCTTTTTGCTGTTCCTATTGCTATGGGTATTGCTGTATTTTTGAGTGAAATTGCTCATCCACTTTTGGCAAAACCGGTAGGAGTTGCTATTGAACTATTAGCAGCGATTCCGAGTATTATCTATGGTATGTGGGGGCTTTTTTATTTTGGGCCACTTGTTAGTAAATATGTAGGTGGGCAGTCAGTTTCGCTTTTGGTCGCTGGATTAGTGCTTGGTGTTATGATTATTCCTTTTATGGCATCTCTTACAAGAGATTCTATGAATACAACTCCGGCTGTATTGAAAGAATCAGCATATGCCATGGGGGCAACTAAATTTGAAGTAATAAAAGATGTAATTTTTCCTTATGCAAAACAGGGGATTATAGGAAGTATTATTTTAGCACTTGGTAGAGCTTTAGGTGAAACAATGGCAGTTGCTTTTGTAATTGGTGGAGTTTTTACATTCCCAAAAGTTGTTACAGACCCAACAGTTTCAATTCCGGTAGTTTTGGCAAACTCTTTTGCAGAAAGTAGTGGTATGAGTATGTCAGCACTTTTCTATTTGGCAGTAGTTCTGTTTGTGCTTAGTTTTGCAGTTATCAGTTTTGCTAAATTCTACTTTTTAAGGAATAAAAATGAGATTTTTAATAAATAAAATAGTTTTAGGATTATCTATCCTTGCGGCATTAATTGGTTTGGTTTTTCTTTTTTGGATATTGATTGACCTTACAATTAAAGGTGTAGGAGCAATTGATTGGCATATATTCAGTAATGATTTGGTTAATAACGGACTTAGAAATCTTCTAATAGGTCAATTTATGCTGGCTTTAACAGCAGTTGTAATTGGTGTTCCTATCGGAATGATTGCAGGAATTTATCTTCAAGAATACTCATATGGGAGTAAATATGCCGAATTTATCAGAAATTTAAGTGATGTAATGATGAGTGCACCTTCTATCGTAATAGGGGTTTTTGTTTATGCTATTGTGGTAAATCCGGTAGGTCATGCAAATGGATGGGCTGGGAGTATTGCATTAGCAATTATGATGATTCCAATTGTAGTTCGAACGACTGATGATATGCTAGGACTCGTGCCAAAAGAGCTTAGAGAGGCAGGAATTGCTTTGGGAGCTCCGAAATACAAAGTTATTTTTGATATAATTATAAAAGCAGCAAAAGTTGGAATAACAACTGGTATTTTACTTGCATTTGCAAGAATTGCAGGAGAAACAGCTCCACTACTTTTTACAAGTGGAAACAGTCAATTTTTTACAATGAATATGAATCAAGAGTTTCCAAGTTTAACAGTTGCTATTTATAACCTTGCTACTATGCCAGATGAAAATTTAGTAAAAATTGCGTGGGCTGGGGCATTTATTTTAACTGTTTTTGTTTTACTTATAAATTTACTTGGTAGATATGTTATTAGAGAAAAAAAATAAGGAATGATGATGAAAAATGTAATGGAAATAAAAGATTTTTATTTTACTTATCCAAAAGCACCTAAGCCAACTTTAAAAAACATCAATTTGAATATTGAAGAAAATAAAATTACGGCATTAATTGGACCAAGTGGATGTGGAAAATCGACTCTGTTAAGAAGTTTAAATAGAATTCAAGACCTTTATCCTGGGAATAAATATGATGGAGAAATTTTATTAAAAATTAATGATAAAATGGAAAATATTTTGGAATACAAAAAAGAAAATAAATTAATTGAGCTGAGACAAAGAGTTGGGATGATTTTCCAAAAACCAACTCCGTTTCCTATGAGTATTTTTGATAATGTTGCTTATGGACTTAAATTTGCAGGAATAAAAAGTAAAAGTGAAATTGAAGGAAGAGTAGAAAAAGCCCTTCAAGGAGCAGCTTTGTGGAGTGAGGTAAAAGATAGACTTAAAGAATCTGCACTTGGAATGAGTGGAGGGCAACAACAAAGACTTTGTATTGCAAGAGCTATTGCAGTTGAGCCTGAAGTATTACTTTTTGATGAACCTACAAGTGCATTGGACCCAATCTCAACAGCAGCTATTGAAGAACTTGTAGTTGAATTAAAAGAGAGAGTAAGTATTGCAATTGTAACTCATAATATGCAACAAGCGAGTAGAATTAGTGATTATACAGCATTTATGTATTTAGGAGATTTAGTTGAATTTGGTGAAACTGAGCAAATTTTCTTAAATCCAAAAGAGAAACAGACAGAAGATTATATCACTGGTAGATTTGGATAAAAGGAGCAGATATGTTAGGAGAAAAATATTTAAAAGAAGTAAAAGATGAAGTTAGAGAATTTCATAATAATTTAGTAAAAGCAAATGAAATTGTTTTAAAAGCATTAGAAGATTGTGATACAAGTGAGTTTGATGATGCTAAAAAATATGTAAATAATTCTACTGTAAAAGCTGATGAAATTGATAATCTAATAATTAAAATTTTAGCATTATATACACCAGAAGCAAGAGATTTAAGAAGGTTGGTAGCTTATCTTAAAATTACAGGTGAGCTTTCAAGAGCTTCTACAAATACAAGAAGTTTTATAAAAGGTTTTTTGGCTGTATGTGATTTAGTGGAAAAAAGTTTAATTACTCAATATTTGGTTCCATTAGAAGAAGCTACATTCAAATGTTTAAAACTTACTTATGAAATGTTGGATATTGAAGATGTTGATGAATTGAAAGATAAATTTGAAGAAATTGTAGTGGAAGAGCATAAAACAGATGATTTATATGATGCTATTGAAGAAGAACTTCTTAAAAATTATGAAGGTAATTATGAAACTTTAAATAAAGTTCTAAAAACAGTTAGAAAAATGGAAAAAATTGCAGATAGAACTATTGAAGTTGCAAATTTACTAATGTTTTATAAATTGGGTGGAAACTTACATAATGCATAAAATTGTAGTTGTCGAGGATGAAGAAGATATTTTAGATTTAATACAATTTACTTTAAATGATTATAAAGTTTTTACTTTTAGTTCTACAAATGGAGTAAAAGAACTTCTTGATAAAGAAGAGATAGATTTAATTATAATGGATAGGAATTTACCTGGGACAGAGGGTAGTATTTTTATCCAGACTTTAAGAGACAAAGGTTATAATCAACCTGTAATTTATTTAACTGCCAAAGATAAAGAAGAAGATATTTTACAAGGATTTGAAAGAGGGGGAGATGATTATATTACCAAGCCTTTTAGTTTAGAAGAGCTTAAAGCTCGTGTAAAAGCAGTATTAAAAAGAACTAAAAAAGAGATAAAAGTTTTAAAACATCGAGATATTATCTTTAATATTGATACAAGAGAAGTAAAAATTGATGGTTATACAATTGATTTAACTCATTTAGAAAAAGATTTACTTTTAGAATTTCTTAAAAATGTAAATAAAGTTATGACAAGAGAAGTTTTACTTGAAAATGTATGGAAAGATAGTTTTGATAAACAGGTTAAAACTGTAAATGTAGCTGTTAAAAGATTGAAAGAAAAGATTGATCCTTTTAATGAAAAAGAGTATATAAAGACAATAAGAGGTGAGGGGTATATGTTTTGCTGAAACTTTCTAATATTTATTTAAAAGTGCTAATTATAGCTTTTTTAACACTTTTAATTCTACTTGGTATAGAAAGTTATTTTTATATGAAATATCTATATTTTTCAAATATAGATATGTCTTCTTTAACTAATCAGGAACTAAATCAAAAAATAAAATATTTTCAAATACAATTTACTGAATTCATTATTATAAATATTCTTATATTAGCTGTTTTTATAGTAATACTTTTTTATTTTGTAAGAAAAATAAATAATAATTTAGAAAATGAGGTAAATAAAATTTTGCTATTTCTAACTAAACTTACAAAAAAGAAAAAAGAAAAAAAGATAGAATCAAATTTTTCAAAAGAGTTTTCAAAAATTACTTCTTTGCTTAGTAAAGTTTCGACTATTTTGGCAAGACATGAAAGAGAATATAAATCTACTATTGCAAAATTGGAATTATCAAATATACAAAAAGAGGAAATAATTTCAGCAATTTCACACGAATTTAAAAATCCAATAGCTGTAATTAATGGTTATAGTGAGACTTTACTAAAAAATGATGTTCCACTTGCTATTAGAAAAAAATTTTTAGAGAAAATAAAAAGAAATGGAGATAAATTAACAACTTTAATAGATACTTTAAGACTATCTATAAAGCTTGAAGAAAACTCCCAAAAAATAGATTTTGTAAATGTAGATTTATATGAATTTAGTAAAGAAATTATAGAAGATATTAAAGATATCTATCCAAATAGAGAAATTATTTTAGAAGGTACAAATCACAAAATTTTAATAGATAAAATGCTTTTTGAAGTAGCTTTAATAAATTTAATAGAAAATGCTATCAAATATTCAAAAGATAAAATAATTGTAAAAGTTACTAAAAATTATATAAGTGTAATTGATAAAGGAATAGGAATTAAAAAAACTGATATAAATAAAATTACGGATAAATTTTATCGTGTGAGTAATAATAGTTGGAATAATTCATTAGGACTTGGACTTTCTATTGTAAATAATATTATAAAACTTCATAATTTTAAATTAGAAATTATTAGTGAATATTCTAAAGGAAGTGAATTTAGAATAGTTTTTAATTAATTTTATAACCTCTTAAAAGCAAACTTAATATTCCAAAATATTCGTGAATTGTCTGATAGCTTTTATGAAAATTTTCTTCTTTTGGAAATAGAAAAAAATTTTCATTTTCTTTTACATTAAATCCGGTTGCCATAGGTGTTACATTGAAACCAAAATGTTTAAATATTATTTCGCTTCTTTTCATATGATAAGTTGAAGTTACTAAACATATATTATTTGATAAGTTATTTTCTTTAAGTAATTTTTTAGTAAATTTTGCATTTTCTACAGTGTTTTTGGCTTTGTTTTCATAATAAACTTTTATATTAAAATGAAAGGCTTTTTTTAAATTTTTTATATCTTCTTTTGCTGCATCTGCTTCAGTATAATTATCTATACCGCTACCAGTAAAAATAAGAGGTAAATGATGAATCGAAGCTATTTCTAAGCCATAAACTAATCTTTTGAAAGCATTAGGAGCAGTTTTTATAGTATCATTTTTATTGCTTCCACCGGATAAAACTACTACACTTTTACAAGTAATATTTTTTTGAGTTTTATAATAATTATTTTCTAAAGGTTTATTAAGTAAATTTGCACCATAATTAGTAGAAATAAAATAAAAAAATAATCCAGATATTAAAAACAGATATTTAAATTTTTTAAACGCTGCTAAAATAAGTAAAATTATAAATATTCCAGGTGGTAAAATTAGATAAGTAAAAAGTTTAGATATTATATAAATCATTAAAATACCTTTGATAATTCGATTATTGAAAATAATTTTGAGGAATTTTATTAAGTGGTGGCCAGACCCGGAATCGAACCGGGGACACAAGGATTTTCAGTCCTTTGCTCTACCGACTGAGCTATCTGGCCAAACAAGTGGTGCCCAGAGGCGGAATCGAACCGTCGACACAAGGATTTTCAGTCCTTTGCTCTACCGACTGAGCTATCTGGGCTTGTTTGTGGACTGAAATTATATTTAAATATTCTTAAAACTAACTTAAATTAGAGACTAATTGTTTAAATTTTTCTCCTCTTTGTTTGTAAGAAGAAAATTGATCTAAACTTGCACTTGCAGGACTTAGTAAAGCTACACCATTTTTGAAATTTTTATCTATTAATTCTATACTATTTTCTAATGTATTACAAACAAAATAGTCTATATTATATTTTATAGCTTTTTTTTCAAAAATAGGAGTATCTTTTCCTATTAGATATAAAGTTACATTATAATTTTTGAGTTCTTTAAAAAGAGGGGCTAGTTTTTGTCCTTTACTATCTCCACCTAATATTAAATGAATTTTTCCATTTCTATATTTTTTAATAGCATTAATTGTGGCATCTATATTTGTGGCCTTACTGTCATCTACCCATAATCTGTTTTTTTTATCTTCGAATTCTTCAATTTTATGAGCATCAATTTTGAAATTTTTTAAACTTTTTTCTTTAAAATACAGTATTTTATAAACTGCTTTTGCTAATATTTCATCAAGTCTAAAAGGTTCATCAAAATTTGTTTCTTTAAATTTAAAATAGTTAATTAAATCTTCACTATTTTCATAAACTATTTTAAAAGCTGAAGTAGGGTAGTTTTCGTATTTTTTAGGAATAATTGCTATATCTCTTTCATCCATTCTATTTAAGACTGAAAGTTTATCTTTTTCATATTCTTCGAAACTTCCGTGCCACGAAATATGGTCTGGAGTTATTGGAAGCAAAATATAAATATTTGGTTTTGCAGTTTTTGTATAATGAAGTGTAAAAGAACTTGTTTCAAGTATCCAAAATTGTTTTGTTTCATCCATTGTAGCTACAGGTAAGCCAATATTTCCACCAGCTTGAGAATCTTTTAAAAGTGATTCTATCATTTGAGTAGTTGTCGTTTTACCATTTGTACCACTTATCCATATACTAAAAGGAAATTTATTATAAAAATAGTCATAATCACTTATTAAATTATTTGCCTTTTGAATAAGAGTATTTTTTGGAGTTATTCCTGGACTTGTTATTTCAAGTTTTGAATCATTTGGCTCAAATAAATTACTTGGAATTAATTTATTTCCATATTTATCAAATGAAATTGCTGTAAATTTATCATCATAAATATCCCATCCACCACTTTTAGCAATAGCTTTTATAGTCCCTCCATATCCAAAAAGTGATTTTTTCATTTTAGATTTAATCCATTTGCTAATGTTTTAAGAGTAGTATTTTCAACTTCTACTTTAAAAAATGGCATTTTTTTATTTTCCAATGAAATAGAGTAAAACTTAATATCTTTAGGTTTTAATTTGAATTTTTTAGCTATTTCTTTTTTAATATTATTTTTAGTTTGAACTAGTGTAGAAATTTTATCGACTAAAATTCCTTTAACTTGATTTGCTATATAAATTTTTCCATCTGCATAATTTTGTAATTTTTTAATAGAGATATTTCTATCAGTTGCTACTACTTTTAAGAAGTTTTGATAAGTTGGGTTAAGTAAGTGAGAATATAAATATTTTTTTTGCTTGTTTGAAGCTTTTTCAAAAAGTGAAATAGGTTTCTTATATTTTCCAACAGTTATATCATCAGATTCAATACCTAATTTTTTGGCAAGTTTTCCAATAACATAATGAGGCATAATAACTCCAATACTTCCTACTACTGCATTTTTATTGGCTATAATTGGTTTGATTGCACTAATTATATAATAACCACCACTTGCAGCCATACTTTCTACATAAACATTAACTTTTTTTGTTTTTGTATAATCTTTTAGATAGGCATTAAATTCATCACTTGCACTTGGGCTTCCTCCTGGTGTATTAAAAATGATTAAAATTTCTTTTGCATTTTTATCTTCTTTTAGAGCATCCATTTTTTCTTCAATTTTATTTATATAATCAACAGTTATTTCTTTGTTTAAATTAATTACAGCTACATAAGGATTGTGTGGTTTAGTAGTACCAAAAAACCCTGATTTTTTAAGAAAACTGACAACTACAACAAGTTCTGCCAAAATCAGTAGAATTACACCAAACAGTATGATTTTTTCTTTTACACTTTTTAATTTGAATATTTTAAGCTCAGCCTTTAGTTTTTCACTTTCATTATATAAATTACTCATTTGTATCCTTTATCTTATTTTGATAGAAATTATTGCTATTAAATTTGTAATAAATGATATTATCCAAAATCTAACTATTACTTTATTTTCTGCCCAACCTTTTAGCTCAAAATGATGATGAATTGGTGCCATTTTGAATATTCTTTTTCCTCTGAGTTTGAAACTTCCTACTTGTAAAATTACAGATAATGTTTCAAGTACAGGAACAAAAACAATAAGAATTAATAAAACTTCACTTTTGGCAAATATTGCTAAAACTCCTATTAAAGCACCAAGTGTTAAACTTCCACTATCCCCCATAAAGATTTCAGCTGGATGAGCATTATACCATAAAAAACCAGTTAAAGCTCCTATTAAAGTAGTAGAAAAAATTGTGAGTTCTCCTACACTTAAATGAGGTAAAAACAGATACTCACTAAACATAACATTTCCCATTAAATAGAGAATTATTGCTAATGAAAAAAATGCAAAAATTGATGGAACAGTTGCAAGCCCATCAAGCCCATCAGTTAAGTTTACACTATTTGAAGTGGCAACTATTACAAAAGCCCAAAAAGGGATTGAAAATATTCCCATATCAAATAGTGCTTCTTTATGAAAAGGGATGTAAAATTCAGTGTTGAATTCACTAATATATAAAAGTATAGCTATCGTAAAAGCAAATAACCATTGTAAAAGGAATTTTTGTTTAGGAGTTAAACCTGCGTGATTTGAATTACCTAAAATTTTTGCTTTATCATCTATAAATCCAATAGACATAAAAAGAATCATAGTTAATATAGCTATAAATGTATAAAAATGAAATTTCATTGTAAAAATCAGGGCTATAAATGAAGCGCCCAAAAATACTATTCCACCCATAGTTGGAGTTTTTGATTTTTCTTGATGGGTTTGGGGAGCTAATTCATAAATTGGTTGAGTGGCTTTTTGTTTGGCCCAAGATATAAATTTAGGCATAATAAATAGAGTTAATAAAAATGATGTAATAAATCCTATGAATGCTCTAACTGAAATATAATGAAAAATATTTATTCCAAAATGTTGATAAATGTAATATAACAAATTAAAAATCCTTTTTTTCGTGGAATTTTATCATTTTTTATTATATAATTAAAAGAAAAAAAGGATTTTTATGAAATTTAGTGGTAAAAATGTATTAGTTACAGGTGCAAGTAGAGGAATAGGGGCTGAGATTGCAAAATATTTAGCTAATAAAGGTTTGAAAGTTTGGATTAATTATAGAAGTGGTGCTGACGCGGCTGATGCAGTTAAAAAAGAAATTGAAGAAAATGGTGGAAGTGCAGCTGTAATTGGATTTGATGTTACAGATGAAAAAGCTTTTATTGATGCTGTTAAAACTATAATTGATAGTGATGGAGAACTTAGTTATCTTGTAAATAATGCAGGTATTACAAATGATAAACTTGCTATGAGAATGAGTGTAGATGATTTCAAAAAAGTAATTGATGCAAATTTAACTTCTACATTTATTGGATGTCGTGAATCTATCAAAGTTATGAGTAAAAAAAGATTTGGTGCAGTTGTAAATGTAGCAAGTGTAGTAGCTGAGATGGGAAATATGGGGCAAGCAAATTATGTAGCAAGTAAAGGTGGAGTTATTTCTATGACAAAAACATTTGCTCTTGAAGGAAGTGCAAGAAATATTAGATTTAATTCTGTAACTCCTGGATTTATTCAAACTGATATGACAAAAGATTTAAATGAAAAAGTAAAAAGTGCAATGATGGAAAGAATCCCTCTTAAAAGATTTGCAGACCCTAAAGAAGTTGCAAGTGTTGTTGCATTTCTTTTGAGTGATGAGAGTAGTTATGTTACAGGTGAAACTATTAAAGTAAATGGTGGACTTTATATGTAAAAAAAAATTGAAAAATGAAATTTTTTTAATTTTTTTGTTATAATTCCAAATAATATAAAAAACAAGGAGACAAAATGGCAATTTTTGATGAAGTAAAAGAAGTAGTTGTAGAACAATTAAATGTAAACCCTGATGAGGTAAAATTAGAAGCAGATTTCGTAGAAGATTTAGGTGCTGATAGTTTAGATGTTGTTGAATTAGTAATGGCATTAGAAGAAAAATTTGAAATTGAAATTCCTGATGAAGATGCTGAAAACATTAAAACTGTAAAAGATGTAGTTGACTATATCGAAAAAGCAAAAGCTTAATTTAACCCCTTTTTTGGGGAAAAATAACTACAGCATATGAAATTATAGTTTTATATGTTGTAAGTTATTTATAAATATAAATAAAGGAAAAGAATGAGTAGAATAGTAGTAACTGGAATGGGTATGATAACTGCTGTGGGTCTTGATAAAGAAACAACTTTTGATAATATTTTAGCTGGTAAAACTGGTGTTGATACAATTTCAAGTTTCGATGCAAGTAATTATTCAGTTCAAATTGCAGCTGAGATTAAAGATTTTGATCCTGCAACAGTAATGGATAAAAAAGAGATAAAAAAAGCAGATAGATTTATTCAACTAGGACTTAAAGCTGCTAAAGAAGCTATGGCTGAAGCTGGATTTGAAAAAGGTGAATATGAAAGCTTTGGTGTGTCTTGTGCAAGTGGAATAGGTGGGCTTCCTGCAATTGAAAAAAATTCTGTAATTATTGAAACAAGAGGACCAAGAAGAGTTTCTCCATTTTTTATTCCTTCTGCATTAGTTAATATGCTTGGTGGATTTACATCTATTGAATTTGGATTAAAAGGTCCTAATATTGGTAGTGTTACTGCTTGTGCTGCTGGAACTCACGCTGTAACAGATGCTTATAAAACTATTAAATGTGGAATGGCTGATAAAATGCTTGTAGTAGGTGGTGAAGCAGCTATTTCTCCTATTGGAATTGCTGGATTTGCAAATATGAAAGCATTATCAACAAGAAATGATGATCCTGCTCATGCAAGTCGTCCTTTTGATAAAGATAGAGATGGATTTATTATGGGAGAAGGTGCAGGTGCACTTGTATTAGAAAAATATGAAGATGCTGTTGCAAGAGGTGCTAAAATTTATGGTGAAATAGTAGGTGTAGGTGAAAGTGGTGATGCTAATCATATTACAACTCCTACACTTGAAGGTCCACTTAGAGCTATGAAAATGGCTTGGGAAATGGCTGGAAAACCAAAAATTGATTATGTAAATGCGCATGGAACTTCAACACCGACAAATGATAAAAATGAAACTGCAGCTATTAAACAACTTTTAGCTGATCATATTCCATTAGTTAGTTCAACAAAAGGTGCAACAGGGCATTGTTTAGGTGCTGCCGGTACTATTGAGAGTGTAATTTCTTTAATGGCTATGGATAAAGGTATTTTACCTCCTACTCTTAATTTTGTAGATGGTGGGGAAGATTGTGATTTAGATTATATTCCAAATGAACCAAGAAAAGCAGATATTGAATATGTTATGAAGAATTCTTTTGGATTTGGTGGGACAAATGGAGTTATAATTTTCAAAAAAGTTTAATTCTTTTTTCCCTTTTGGGAAAAGCAATTATATAAGAATTTAATGAATTTTTATATATTGGCTTATCATGAAAAAGGAATAAAATGGCTTTTTATTTAGATTTTGAAAAAAAAATAGAAGAAATAGGTAAAGATTTAGAAGTTGCAAAACTTAAAAATGATGATTCTGCTATTTCTTTATATGAAAAAGAATTAAAAGAAGAGATAAATAAAACTTATAAAAATTTAACTCCATATCAAAAATTACAACTTGCTCGTCATCAAGATAGACCTCATGCAATTGATTATATAAATGAAATAATGACTGATGCTTATGAAATTCATGGAGATAGACATTTTGCTGATGATAGAGCAATGGTTGCATATATAGGATATATTGATGGAGAAAAAGCAATTGTTATTGGTGAAGAAAAAGGAAGAGGTACAAAAGATAAAATTGAAAGAAATTTTGGTATGCCAAATCCAGAAGGATATAGAAAAGCTTTAAGAATTGCAAAACTTGCTGAAAAGTTTAATATTCCAGTGTTATTTTTAATTGATACGCCAGGTGCTTTCCCAGGACTAGGTGCAGAAGAAAGAGGACAAAGTGAAGCAATTGCTAGAAATTTACTTGAACTTGCAAAACTTAAAGTGCCAACTGTTTCAGTTGTTATTGGAGAAGGTGGAAGTGGTGGTGCTTTAGCTATTGGAGTTGCAGATAAAGTTGCTATGATGAAATATTCTGTATTTAGTGTAATTTCTCCTGAAGGTTGTGCTGCTATTTTATGGGGTGATGGAAGCAAAGCAGAAGTAGCTACTAAAGCTCTTAAAATTTCAGCAGAAGATTTAAAAGAATTAGGATTAATTGATGATATTGTTGAAGAGCCATTAGAAGGTGCACATAGAAACCTTAAAGCAGCAGCTGAGAGTTTAAAAAACTATTTTTTACAAAGTGTAAATGAACTTAAAAACTTAAGTATAGATGAAATGATTAAAAAAAGATATGAAAAATATCTTAATTATGGTAAATATGCTGATAAATGAAAATAAGAATCTATTATGAAGATACTGATGCAGGTGGAGTTGTATATCATACTAAATATATAGCTTTTTGTGAAAGAGCAAGAAGTGAAATATTTTTTAAAAATGGTATAAGTTTTGAAGAAGATGGATTTGTAGTTAGGGATTTAAAAGCTACTTTTTTTTCTCCTGCAAAACTTGGTGACTTGGTAGAAGTCAAAACTATAATTAATTATATAAAAAAATCAATAGCTTTAATTACTCAATCAATTTATAAAGATGATAAACTACTTTTTGAAGCTCAGATTAAATTAGTTTATTTGAAAAACTGGAAAGTTAGCTCAATACCTGAAAAATATCAAAAGATACTGAATGAATTCTCGTGAAATAGGGAATTTAGCAGAAGAGAAAGTCGTTAAATTTTTAGAACAAAATAAATATAAAATAGTTGAAAGAAATTTTTACTCGAGATTTGGAGAAATAGATATTATAGCTTTTAAAGATGATGTTTATCATTTTGTAGAAGTAAAAAGTGGAGACACTTTTAAGCCAATTTATAATATAACTCCTTCTAAACTACAAAAAATAATCAAAACTATGAATTTATATCTTAAAAAATATAAAATAAACAAGCCTTATCAAATCGATGCTATTATTGTAAAAAATGATAACATAGAAATGATTGAAAATATTAGTATGTTTTAACTTCTCTTCCCATAAAACTCTTGTTTAAATTCTTTGAATCTATTTTCTAAAATAGCATTTCTTGCTTTATTAACTAAATCTAAATAATAATGTAAATTATGAATACTTGCAAGTCTAAAATAAGTAAGTTCTTTTGCTTTAAATAGGTGGTTTAGATATGCTCTTGAATAGTTTTGACAAGTATAACAATTACATTCACTATCAATTGGACTTTCGTCAAGTTTATATTTAGCTGCTTTTATATTTACTTTACCAAATGATGTAAAAAGTGTTCCATTTCTTGCATTTCTTGTAGGCATAACACAATCAAACATATCTACACCTCTATCAATTGCTTCAATAATATCTTCAGGAGTTCCAACTCCCATTAAATAACGAGGTTTGTTTTTGGGCATAAAAGGAGTAGTTGCTTCAATAGTATCATACATTAAGTTATTTTCTTCACCAACACTAAGTCCACCAATAGCAAATCCATCAAATGAGTGATTTTGATATTCTAATCCTACTAATTCAGTAGCACTTTGTTCTCTATATTTAAAATTTGTTCCACCTTGGATAATGGCAAATAGATTATTTTTTTTACCTTTATTTATATGATGGATTAAGCTTCTTTTTGCCCATTCTGTTGTTCTTTTTATAGAAAGTTCTATTCTCTCTTTTGTATTAGGTAAAGCAATTAAATCATCTAAAACCATCATAATATCACTATTTAAGTTGTATTCAATATCGATTACTTTTTCAGGAGTAAAAAAGTGTTTGCTTCCATCAATATGACTTCTAAAACCTATACCATCTTCATTTTGATTCATATTTTTACTTAATGAAAAAGCTTGAAATCCACCACTATCAGTTAAAAATGAGTTTGGATAGCTACTAAATTTATGAAGTCCTCCAAGTTTTGCTATATTTTCATCACCTGGACGAAGATATAAGTGATAAGTATTAGCCAAAATTATTTTTGTATTTAAATTTAGCATATCAATCATATCAAGTGCTTTAACACTTGCATTTGTTCCAACTGGCATAAATATTGGGGTTTGAATGGTGCTATGTTCTGTTGTAATCGTGCAAGCTCTTGCATCTCCATTAACATTATCTATTTTAAAGTCCATAAAAAGCCTTTTTTTGGTATAATTGTATCAAAAAAGGTTTCGTTTGAATAGAGTATTAATTTTAGCAGAAGGTAAAGAAGCCAAAAAGTTTATAAAATCAATATCGGAAAATTATTTAAATGCAGCTGAATTTGATGTTATTTATCAAAATGAAACTGATATTGATAAAACTGTAACAAAAGAAATTAATTTTTATAAAATTCAATTTACTTCTATTTCAAATTTATCTTTTTTTAGAAATAGAGAATATTCTAAAATTATAATAGTTATTAAAAATAGACTGTTTGCTTTAAATGCGATTAAATCATTAGATTTTTTTATTGAAAAAAATGTTTATATAGAATTTGTAGATTTTTGGGATATAGAGTTAGAAAACGAAAATATTAATGTTGTAAAATTACCAGATATTATCAATTCTACTTTGATTGATCTTTTACCTGATGTACCTGTATTTGCTAGAACTATAGGACTTGGAAAAGAAGAAATAATGCAAATTCAAGTCCCAGCTTCAAGTGCGTTTATATACAGAAATGTAGAACTTTTAAATAAAGAAAATAGTACAAAATGGCGAATAGTAGCAATCTATAGAAATGAAAAATTAATCTTACCTAATAAAATGACTACAATTCATCCTTATGATAAATTATTAATTGTAGGTCAAGCTCAAATTTTAAAAGATGTATTTAAAAGTATTAAAAAAGATGTAGGCCTTTTCCCTGAACCTTATGGAAATCATATTTATCTTCTAATTGATAAAAAAACAATGACTAAAGAAGAAGTTTCTAAACTTTTAAAGTCTGCTATTTATTTACAAAGAAAACTTAAATCTAAGAAATTAATTATTAGAATTGTAAATCCAGATTTAAATATTTATAGAAAACTTGAAAAATTTAATGAAATAGAAATTTTTGTAGATTATAGAAGAGATAATATTGAAGAAATAATGTTTGATGATTTTTTACAATTTAGAATAGGTATGTTTGTTATTGATAATAAATTTTATTATAAAAATATAGATTTTTTATTGAAAATTAAAAAGCCTTTTTTAAAAATTGGGAATGATAGTCTTAAGTTATGTAAAGAAACAGGAGTTATTTTAAGAGATGATGAAGTATTAACTGAAATTTCACCTGTTGTATTTGATATTTCAAGTCAATTAGAATATCCAATTAAATTTTTTGAAATGGATCCTGATAATGTAAAAAAAGAGAAAAAAGAAATAGTTAAATATTATGAAAATTTAGCTAAAATGTATTACTATAAAAATGTAGAATTTATTATTAATGATAAAAATCCATATTTTGAAATAAAAAAAATGAAAAATATTTGCTTTTTTATACCATTTAATAATAAAATTCCAAGAAATAAGCTTGTAAGTATTCTTTTTCCAAATGTAAATAGAATTCAAGTTTTAATGGATAAATTTAATCAATTTATGATACCAACAAAAGGATAAAAAATGATAGTAAATGTAATAACACCAAATAAAGAATATAATGTTTATATAGAAGAATTGGAAGAAATAGAAGTAAAAGGAAAAGTAGCAATAATTACAAACCCTACTGTAAGTGGGTTTCATATGAAATATTTATTAAGTCATTTAAAATGTGATGAATTACATATAGTGACTTTACCTGATGGTGAAGAGTATAAAAATATGGAAAGTCTTATGTATGGACTTGATAGGCTTTTTGATGCGAAACTTGATAGAAACTCTACTTTAATTGCTTTTGGTGGTGGAGTTATAGGTGATATGACTGGATTTATGGCAAGTATCTTTTTAAGAGGAATTAAATTTATTCAAGTGCCAACTACACTTCTTTCAATGGTAGATAGTTCAGTTGGAGGAAAAACAGGGATTAATAATAAATATGGAAAAAATTTAATAGGAAGTTTTTATCAACCAGAAGATGTTTATATTGATACTCATTTTCTTTCAACTCTTCCAAAAAGAGAATTTGCTGCAGGAATGGCAGAAGTTATTAAAATGGCTGTAATGTTTGACGCGGTATTTTTTGAAAATCTAAAAGATAATAAAGAAAATGTCGAAGATATTATTAGAAATTCTATTGAAATTAAAAGTAATGTGGTTAATCAAGATGAAAAAGAAAGAGGAATTAGAAGTGTTTTAAATTATGGTCATACATTTGGTCATGTAATTGAGAATTTAACAAACTATTCTGTTTATCTTCATGGAGAAGCAGTAGCTATTGGAATGATAATGGCAAATAGATTAGCTGTAAAACTTGGATATTTAACAAAAAATGAAGAGCAAGAGATAAAAGAGTGTATTGAAAATTATAATTTACCAACTTCATTTAAAATAAAAAATGAAGAAGAGTTTTATGAACACTTTTTTGCGGATAAAAAAACAATGAATAATTCTATTAAATTTGTATTACCGCGAGGGATTGGAAATTATAAAATAAAAAAAGATATTGATAAGGAAATTATATTAGAAGTTTTAAGGGAATTTAAATGAAAGATTATGAAAAAAAATTAAAAGAAGCAAAAGAATTACTTGATAAACTTAATGATCCAGAACTTACTTTATATGAAGGAATGGAATATTATAAAAAAGGTATTAAGATTTTAGAAGAAGCTGCAAAAATTTTGGAAAAAGCGAAACTTGAATATGAGGAAATTAAAGAATGAGAGTAGCTGTTATACAAACAACTACTCTTCCTTATGAAAAAGCTAAAGTTAACTATTTTTTATCTATTTTAAGAAGTAAAGGGGTAAAGCTTGTAGTAATTGGAGAGTATGTTTTAAATCTATTTTTTAAAGATTTAGAAAAAACACCAATTAATTTTATATCTCAGCAAAGTAAACATCAATTAGAGCTTTTTAAAAGATTAGCAAATAGATATAATATGATTATTATAGCTCCACTTATAACTGTTGATAAAAATAAAATTTATAAAACTTTTTACAAATTTTCTGCTAAAAGTACAAAAGTTTATTATCAGCAAATTTTAATGCCTTATGAGCATTGGAATGAAAAAAAGTTTTTTGCTACAAAAGAAAATAAACCCTTAATTTTTAAAATAGATAATATAAAAGTAGCTGTTTTACCTGGATTTGAATCTCATTTTGATGAATTTTGGAAATATTTTAGAGATAAAAATGTAGAATTAGTAATAGTACCTAGTATAGGTGCTTTTACTTCTCAAAAAAGATGGCAAAATATACTTACATCTTTTGCATTTTTAAATAATTGTTATGTATTAAGAGCAAATAGAATTGGTAAGTGGGAGGATTGGAAGTTTTATGGAGAAAGCTTTTTAATTGGACCAGATGGAAATATTATTGATAAATTAGAAGATAAAGAAGAATTACTTATAGTAGATATTGATAAAAATATAATAAAATTAAATAAAAAAGAGTGGGGTTTTAATAAACTTAGAAAAGACATCAAAGGTTTAGAATGAAAAAGATAGTTATTTTATTAATTGCAGTATATAGTTTTGCTATGAATATTTTAGTTTTGAATTCATATTCAACTGATTTAGAATTGACAAAAAAACAATCAGATTAAATTATTAACAGTTTAAAAAAGATGCCTATAAAAGATAGAAATACTTATATAGAATTTATGGATACAAAAAAATTTCCTCCAAATAAAGAAAGAGATAAAAATTATTTTGATTATTTAACTAAAAAATATAAAAATATAACGTTTGGTATTGTAATTACAACAGATGATAATGCTTTAAATTTTGTAAGAAGGCATAAAAATAGTTATTTATTTAAAAAAGCTAAAGTTTTTTTTGAAGGAGTTAATAATTTAAGTTTATATAATAAGTTTGATAAAAATAGTTATGCCGGAGTTTTTGAAAAAAAAGAGCCACTTCTACAATTAAAATTTGCAAAAAAAATTATTCCAAATTTAAAAACAGTTTATGTTTTATCTGATACTTCTGTTTCTGGAAATAAAACGATAAAACAATATAGAAATGCTTTTCAAAATATAAAAAATATAAAATTTATATATATTAATGAATCTCACTTAGATAAAATAATAGATAAATTAAAAAATTATGATAAAAATTCTGTTTTAATGGGGTTAACCATTTCATCAATTAAAAAAAATAAAGATGTTTTATCAACATATTTGGTAGAACAATTAATTTCAAAAGTATATAAAAATCCTATATTAGTTCATAATAGTGTATGGGCTTTAGGGGATAGTAATGTAGTAGGTGGGGTTTGTAATGATGCTACGAATCAAGCAGAACTTAATATGAAAAAACTTTCTGAATATTTAAATGGTATTCCTATGAAAGATATAGGTTTTAAATTAAATAATGTAAGTAGACTTTTTATAAATATTAAAAATATTAGAAAGTTTGGAGTTGATGAAAATAATTTAAAAGTTGATCATTTACCTATAAAATTTGTAAATAAGCCAACTTCTTTGTATGAATTATATAAATGGCAAATTTGGAGTATAATTTTTACTTTTATTTTAATTGTTTTATTTTTAATTGTTTTATTTTTAATTGTTTTAGCGAAAAAAAATAGAGAACTTAAGTTATATTCAAAAAAAATAAAAGATATAAATAAAGGTCTTAAAGAAAAAGTAAAAAAAGCAGTAGAAGAAAATACGAAAAATTTAGAAATTTTACAACAACAATCAAAACTTGCGGCAATGGGAGAAATGATAGGAATGATTGCTCATCAATGGAGACAACCATTAAATGCATTAGCTTTAAATATTCAATTTTTACCAGAAATGCTATCTGATGAATGTGATAAAAAAGTTATTGAAAAATTAGAAAAGTTTTCTAAAGATAATATGCAAACAATTAAATTTATGTCTCATACAATAGATGATTTTAGAAATTTTTTTAAAAAAGATAAAGAAAAAGTAGAATTTGATGTAACTGAAGAGATAAATAAAGTTTTAGATATACAAAATCCACAACTAAAAGATCATAATATAGAATTAATTAAAAATTTAAAACCTATAAAAGTAAAGGGATTTAAAAATGAATTTAAACAAGTTATTTTAAGTTTAATATCTAATGCAAAAGATGCTATTGTTAAACAAAATAAAAAAGGAATTATTAAAATAAGTAATTATGAATTGAACGATGAAGTAGTTGTAATTATTGAAGATAATGGTGGAGGGATTGATGAAAATATAATAGATAAGATATTTGAACCATACTTTACTACAAAAGAAACTCAAGGGACTGGTCTTGGTCTTTATATGAGTAATGAAATAATTAAAAGAATGGGTGGAAAAATAGAAGTTAAAAATACAGAACAAGGCGTTAAGTTTATAATAAGGCTGAAAAAATGATAATGGTAAGTAAAAATTTAAAAAAATTAAATCTTTTATATGTTGAAGATGATGAAACAGTAAATATGATTTTTTCTTCAATTTTTAAAAAGTATGCTAAAAATATTTATAGTGCTTTTAATGGAGAAGAAGGATTAGAATTATTTAAAAATAATCATATTGATATAGTTATTTCAGATATTCAAATGCCTAAGATGAATGGAATAGAAATGGCAAAAGAGATTCGTAAAATCAATGATACTACTTCTATTATTTTTACTACAGCTTTTGGAGATAGTGAATACTTAAAAGAAGCTATTGAAATTGGAGTAGATGCTTATATTTTAAAACCAATTGATAAAGATAAAATATTAAAAAAACTAAATAAAATTGCAGATAATTTAGTTTTAAAAGAAGAATTAGAAAAATATACGAAACTTATGAAAATCGTTTTTGATTATCAAACAGATGGACTTATATTATTAGATAAAGAGTATAATATTATTTTGTATAATAAAACAATTAAAAATTTGATTAAAAAAGATGATAAAACTGTTTTTGATTTTATTAAGTCAGAAGTTAGTAAAGAATTAAAAGAAAAATCTATAAATGCAGAAAATGAAAGAGTAGAAAGTATATCTGTTTCATTTAATAATAGATTTTGTGAATTAAAAATAAGAAAAATATATGATTTTATTTTAGTAAATTGTATTGATATTACACATTTTAAAGAAAAAATAGATGAAATTGAAGATAAATCATTAAAAGATGAACTTACAGGTGCATATAATAGAAAAAAAATAGATAAGATTATTGATGATTTAAAAGATAAAAATATTTGTTTAATAATGTTAGATATTGATAATTTCAAAAAAATTAATGATACTTATGGACATTTAAAGGGTGATGAAGTTTTAAAATCATTATCAACTAATATTCAAAATAATTTAAGAGAAAATGATATCTTTATGAGATGGGGTGGGGAAGAATTTATTGTTTTAATTCAAGATTTAGAAATTAAAAAAGCAAAAGAAGTAGCAGAAAAGTTGAGAGAAGTAATAAATTCTATCGAAATAGAAGAAGTAGGACATTTTAGTTGTAGTTTTGGAGTAGCTTGTGGATTAGTTGAAAGTGAATTTGATTTTGATAAAATACTTAAACAAAGTGATGATGCTTTATATTTAGCGAAAAATAATGGGAAAAACAGAGTAGAAACTCATTGGAAATAGTTTTATTTATAATTCCTAACTATTTCATATGCTGTATTTCTTTGTGCTGGGATTTCTCCTATATCTTTTATAAGTCTTACCATTTCATTTTTAGCCATTGAATTTGATGCCCCGGCACTTGCTACTACATTTTCTTCCATCATTGTACTTCCTAAATCATTTGCTCCATAAAGAAGAGCTAACTGACCAATATAACTTCCTTGTGTTACCCAACTTGATTGAATATTTGTGATATTATCAAGAAATAGTCTTGCAACTGCTAAATATCTTAAATATCTATTTGGAGAAGTTTTGTATTTTACAATTCCTTCTTTATATAATTCAGTGTTATATGGTTGAAAACTCCACATAATAAATGCTCTAAATCCACCAGTTTCATCTTGAAGTTTTCTAACTAAATCAAAATGTTCAATTATCTCTTCTTCTGTTTCTACTGTTCCAAACATCATTGTTGCTGTTGATTTTATTTCATTTTTATGAGCTAATCTATGAACATTTAACCACTCTTTTACATCTATTTTCTTTGGAGCGATTATATCTCTTACTCGATCACTTAAAATTTCAGCACCAGCTCCTGGAATTGAAGAAAGTCCTTTGTTTTTAAGTCTAATTAAAACTTCTTCTACTGATATTTTTGAAACTTTTGCAATAAAATCAATCTCAGGTGCAGAAAAACCATGAATTGTTATATTTGGAAATTTATTATGTATATGTTCTACTAAATCTTCATAAAAATCTATTTTTAGATTTGGATGAACTCCTCCTTGAAATAGGATTTGAGTCCCACCAATTTCAATTAGTTCTTCTATTTTTTTATCAATTGTTTCAAACGGTAAGATATATGCATCTTCATCTTTTTTATGTCTATAAAATGCACAAAATTTACAATCAATCCAACAAACATTTGTATAATTTATATTTCTATCAACTACAAAAGTTGTGATATTATCTGGATGTAATTCTTTCTTTTTTTTATATGCCATTTTTTGTAAAGTAAGTAATTTTTCATTTTTTAGTAAATTTAATGCATCTTTTTTTGTTAATCTCATTGATTTACCTTTTTTTCATTTAAATTTATTGGTATAATAGCAAAAAAAATAAAGGATTAAAAATGGATTTTAATAGTTTTGATGTAATTATCCTTTCTATTACTATAATTTTAGCTATAAAAGGTTTTTTTAATGGTATTATAAAAGAAATTTCAGGACTTATAGGAATTGGATTAGGTGTTTATTTAGGAAGCACTTATTATGAAAGTGCTGGGAAGTTTATAAATTCTTCTATTTTTAAAATACCAAATGAATCTGCAATTAATGTAGTTGGTTTTGTTTCAGTTTTTGTATTAACTTGGCTTTTTGTTGTTGTATTAGGTTTAATTCTTTCAAAAATAATAAAAGTAGCTCAACTTGGAATAATAGATAGAGTAGGTGGTCTTATTTTTTCAGCAGGTAAGTTTTTTATTATAGTAGCTGTTGTTATTACAATGCTATCAAAAATTGAAGCTATGCATAATCAACTTGAAAAATGGTCTAAAAATAGTATAACTTATCCATATCTTATTAAAACAGGAGAATTTATTATTAATATTAAACCAGAAGAAGTAAAAAAACAAGTCGATTCTGTAAAAGAAAAGATAGATAATGTAAAACAACAAATAAATGATAAAGTAGGTAGTGATATAGCTAAAAAAATGGAAGAAGCAAAAGAAAAAATATCTAAAACTATTGAAAAAAATCTTACAACAGATAAAGGAGAATAATTGTTTAGTGATAAATATGTAGCTCAAAGAGTTGAAAAAGCAGAAAAACTCAGAGAGAATGGATTAAATCCTTATGATAATAAAATAGAAGAGAAAATGTCTATTGAAGAATTTATTAAAAAAAATGAAGATGTAAAAGAACTTGAAAATCAAAGAGATGAAAATAGAAACTTTTGTGTGGCAGGAAGAGTTAAATTTCTTAGATGGATGGGAAAAGCTGCATTTGTAAAAATTGAAGATGATTCTGGTATAGTTCAATTATATCTTTCAAGAGATAATTTGCCTGAAGGATACTATAATACAATTCTTAAAAAAACTCTTGAAGTTGGAGATATTGTATATTCGTGTGGTTATCCATTTGTTACAAAAACAGGTGAGCTTAGTCAACATGTAAATAAATTCAAAATTTTGACTAAATCAGTTGCACCACTTCCAGAAAAATATCATGGATTAAGTGATATTGAAGCAAGATATAGACAAAGATATCTTGATATGATTATGAATAAAGAAGTAAAAGATGTAATGAAAACAAGAAGTAAAATTGTCTCACTTATTAGAAGATTTTTTGAAGACAAAGGATTTTTAGAAGTTGAAACTCCTATGCTTCATACAGTTGTAGGTGGTGCTAATGCAAAACCATTTTTCACTCATCATAATGCACTTGATATTGATATGAACTTAAGAATTGCACCTGAGCTTTACTTAAAAAGATTAATTGTAGGTGGATTTGAAGCTGTATTTGAAATCAATAGAAATTTTAGAAATGAAGGGATAGATCATACTCACAATCCAGAATTTACAATGATTGAATTTTATTGGGCTTATAAAACTTATGAAGATTTAATCAAAATAACAAAAGAACTATTTAATTATTTACTTAAAAATTTAGGGCTTCCTAAAAAAATTCCATTTGGTGAATTAGAAATTGATTTTGATGATGTTAAAGTTATTCCTTATAAAGATGCTTTAGTTAATATCGGAGGAGTTCCTGAAGATATTTTAGATAATGTAGATAAAATGAAAGCATATCTAAAAGAAAAAGCAGGTGTTGAGGTAGAAAAACATATCAATAGTGTTGGAAAAATGTGGGGAGAACTTTTTGATGAATTTGTAGAAGAAAAATTAATCAATCCTACATTTATTTCAGAATTTCCAATTGATATTTCTCCACTTGCAAGAAGAAATGATGAATATCCGGAATTAGCTGATAGATTTGAATTTTTTATAGCAGGTAGAGAAATTGCAAATGGATTTAGTGAATTAAATGACCCAATTGACCAATATGAAAGATTCAAAAGACAAATCGAAAATAAAAATTTAGGTGATGATGAAGCTACTGAAATGGATGAAGACTATATCAAAGCACTAAGCTATGGTATGGCACCAACAGCAGGAGAAGGAATAGGAATTGATAGACTTGTTATGTTACTTACAAATCAACATTCTATTAAAGATGTTATACTTTTCCCAACTATGAAACCCATTAAAAAAGAAGAAAATTAAACAAACAAAGGAGAATAAATGAATTATTTACAAAATTTTGACCCAGAGGTATTTGATATTATTGAAAAAGAGTTAGTTAGACAAACAAATCATTTAGAAATGATTGCTAGTGAAAACTTTACAAGTCCAGCAGTTATGCAAGCAATGGGAAGTGTATTTACAAATAAATATGCAGAAGGTTACCCGTATAAAAGATATTATGGTGGATGTGAAAATGCTGATGCAGTTGAGCAATTAGCAATTGACAGAGCAAAAGAGCTTATGGGATGTGAATTTGCAAATGTTCAACCACATTCAGGTAGTCAAGCAAATGGAGCCGTTTATGCTGCTTTACTTAAAGCTGGAGATAAAATTTTAGGTATGGATTTAAGTAATGGTGGACATTTAACTCATGGTGCTAAAGTTAGTTTTTCTGGTAAAAACTATCATTCATTTTCATATGGAATTGATGAAGTTAGTGGAAGAATTGATTATGATAGAGTAATGGATATTGCTAAAATTGTACAACCCAAAATTATTGTTTGTGGTGCAAGTGCTTATGCAAGAGAGATTGACTTTGCTGCATTTAGAAGAATTGCTGATGAAGTTGGAGCTATTTTAATGGCTGATATCGCTCATATTGCTGGTCTTGTAGTTGCAGGTGAGCATCCACATCCATTCCCTCATTGTGATATTGTAACAACAACTACTCATAAAACTTTAAGAGGTCCAAGAGGTGGGGCAATATTTACAAATAATGCAGATTATGCTAAAAAAATTAATAGTGCAATTTTCCCTGGACTTCAAGGTGGACCATTAGTTCATGTAATTGCTGCAAAAGCTGTTGGATTCAAAGAAAATCTTTCGCCTGAATGGAAAGTTTATGCTAAACAAGTAAAAGCAAACATTAAAGTTTTAGCTGATATTATGATGAAAAGAGGATATAAAGTAGTTTCTGATGGAACAGATAATCATTTAGCATTAATTAGTTTCCTTGATAAAGAATTTAGTGGAAAAGATGCTGAAGAGGCATTAGGAAGAGCGGGAATTACTGTAAATAAAAATACAGTTCCAGGAGAAAAAAGAAGTCCATTTGTAACAAGTGGAATTAGAATTGGAAGTCCTGCTTTAACTGCAAGAGGAATGAAAGAAGCTGAATTTGAACTTATTGCAAACAGAATTTGTGATGTTTTAGATGATATTGAAAACACTGAAAAACAAGCAAAAATAGCAGAAGAATTAAAAGAATTAGCTCAAAAATTTGTAATTTATACACAATCTACATACTAAGAGACTTTTTCTCTTAGTTATTTATAAGATAAAAGTTTTTGTTTTATAAATAACTAAAAAGGAGTTAATTAGTATGTATTCAGTTGATATAAATATGATAAAAGTGGAAAAAAGCCACTATTTTAAATATACAGGAAAAATTCAAAACAAGATTGTATATAAAGGTAAAACTTTTTTTGATAAATATGAAAGAGTTGATAAAACTTTAACTTTACAAGTTATGAATGCTCATAGTGAGGGGGTAGAAATAATTGCTCATGATTTAATTAGAAAAGATGTTAGAGGGGAGTATGTAGAAAATATTGTATTTGATTACAATGGAAGAGATCCTGAAAGATTTTGGCATAGAGCTCAACTTATGTTAAGAGAAGAAGGATTTTTAAATTTTACCGCTTATAAATCGAAAACAGAGGGGCATTTACATCTGTATGTACATAAAGGACATACAGACTTATCTGAAGCTTATCAAGTGGCTAAATTATTATCGCAAAAATTATCTCAAAGATTACCAAAACAGTGGAAAATGTTTCCAAGTCAAGATATTCCACGAGAATTTAATATTTTAAATTTACCATATGAAGTTTATCAAAAAGAAAGAGGCTCATCTTGGGCTAAGCATATGTAAAGGATAAAAAATGGAAGAAAAAAATGATTTAATGGGAAATATAGCAAATGATGGTAATAATATGAAAAAATATTTAATTATTGCTGGGCTTGTATTTGTAATATTTGTCATAGGTATAGTTATTGCTAAATTTGCTTTTGGAACTTCAAAAAACAATACACAAGTTATATTACCACCTGAACCTACTACAAAAGCTCAAAAATCAGATACAGAACTTTTTAATTCTATTCCTGTAGAAAAAGCTGATACTTCAGATAATATTCAAAAAGTAGAAAAAAAAGTTTCACAAGTAAAACAAGAAAATAATGTGACTGAGTTTAAAAAGCCTAAACCTGTAGAAACTGACGCTGAAAAAATTCAAGCAGTAGAGCCTAAAAAAATTATAAAAACAGTACCTAAATCTATACAAACTAAAACAACTGTTTCTAAAAAAATAGTTAAAATTTACTATATTCAAGTAGCTGCTGTTACAAGAGGTGAACCTTCTAAAAAATTTTTAAAATTGATTAAACAAAATGGATTTAATTACAAAATATTAGAAGTTAATGTTAAAGGTAAAAAAATAAAAAGAGTTTTAGTAGGACCTTTTACACAAAAAGAAGTACAACAAAAATTATCAAAAGTTAAAGCTAAAATTACAGCGTCAGCATTTATCAAGAAGTTAAAATGAAATATAAAAAATTTATAATTGATGAATTTTCTCCTGTTGCTATTTTTAATAAATTAAAAGAAAAATTTTTTAATGAAAGAATTTTTCTTTTTGAGAGTATGGTAAATAATAGTAGTGGTAATTATACATATATTATTATTGGAGAAAAAGAGAGAATTATATATAAAAATGAGAAAACTGAATATTTTAATGGTGAAAATAGTGAAATTTTAGATGTAGAGCCTTTTGATTTTTTAAAAGAGTATTATAAAAAAATCGATTTTCAAAAATATAAAAAGCTAGCAAGAGAAGCGGGTATTGGTTTTATTGATGGATTTATAGGTTATATTGGTTATGATATGGTTAAAGTTTTTGAACCTGTTTTAAAAACTTATATGGATAATTTAGATGATCAAACAGATATTCCCGATTTATATATGATAAGACCAAAAATTATTTTTGGTTATTCTCATAAAAGCACTGAAGCAACTTTTGTTGTAAATGATGAGCAATATGAATGTGAAATAGATTTGATAGAAAATTTAATTAATTCTACTTATAAACATCAACCATTAAAATCAGCTAAATTACTTAGTGAGCCTAAATTTGTATTTAGTGAAGATAGATTTAAACAAATGGTTTTAGATGCAAAAGAGATGATAAAAAGTGGAGATATTTTTCAAATAGTTCTTTCGAATAGATTAAAAGTTAATGTTAAGCTTGATGATTGGACTTTTTATAGAAAATTAAGAAGTAAAAATCCAAGTCCTTATTTATATTTTTTAGAATTTGATGATTTTAGTATTATTGGCTCTTCTCCGGAAGTTATGGTAAGACTTACTGATAATGTGATTTTACTTAGACCTATTGCAGGGACAAGAAAAAGAGGAAAAGATTTAAAAAGAGATATTGAACTTGAAAATGAAATGACTCATGATGAAAAAGAAGTAGCAGAACATATAATGCTTGTAGACTTAGGTAGAAATGATGTAGGTCGTGTGGCAAAAGCAGGAACAGTTAAAGTAGAAGATTTAATGAGAGTAGAAAAATATTCCCATGTTATGCATATGGTAAGTGATGTAGTAGGAGAACTTGATAGCAAATATGATATGTTTGATTTATTTAAAGCTACTTTTACAGCAGGGACAATGACTGGAAGTCCAAAAATCAGAGCAATGGAATTAATTGCTGAGTATGAAGGTATAAAAAGAGGTTATTATGCGGGAAGTATAGGATATTTTGGATTTAATGGTGATATGGATAGTGCTATTACAATTAGAACTGCTATGAAAAAAGGTGATGAAATTATTTTCCAAGCAGGAGCAGGAATTGTAGCTGATTCTAAGCCAGAATTAGAAGCTTTAGAAGTCAAAAATAAACTTGGAGCATTAGTTGCTACATTAAAAGAATTAGGAGTAGAATAATGGCGGTAAATACATATACACCAAAAACTTTTAAAGCTTCAGCTGTTATAATTAAGCCACAAGGTTTTTTAGATGGTAATAATGTAAATATTCTTATTACTCCACCAGATATAAATAATTTTGAAAGAAAAAAAATAAAATCATTAGAACTAGTATTTACCAATGTAATTAGTTTAAATTTAAATGCAGCAAGATTTTTGAATGATATTTTTGGAAATTTATATAAAAAAAATATAGAATCTTTTATTATTGCACCTAATAAAAATATAGAAAGTGTATTTTTGAAGTTAAAAGATAAGTTTTTCAATATAATAGAAAGTACAGAAGTTTCAAAGGTGTTTTGTGAAGATAATGATGGTAATTTTGATAAAAATATCTATTTATATAGTGATAATGTTGAAAATAAAAATATGATTCTTTATTATCTTATTAAAAGAGGCTATTCTCCTATAGTTTTAAATTCTAAAGAAGAGATTCAAGAAAAAAAGAAATCCAATCCTGATGCTATTTTTATAGAAAAAAGTATAATTTCAAAAATTTCAAATCGTGTAATGTCTTTTACAAAAGATAATATGATATTTTTTTATTTAGATAATTTTTTAGATGCAGAATTTACAAGAAGTTTTGATATAGAATATTTTAGAAGAAGCTTAATTATAGGTTTTAAAGTTTTTGTATTTGATGCAGTACATGTAAAAGGAATAAATATTCATGCTGTTAGATATTTAGCAAAATTAGCAGTAGAATCGGCTGAATATGGAGCTTTATTGTGTGTAGTCGGTTTAGATACAAAAGAGATAAATGAAAATATTTTAATGGATATGGAAGATAGTGGATATATCTTTTTTAAGAATATTGAAGAATTTAATGAGAGTAAAGAAGTAAAAGAGGCTGTATCAAGTGTTACTGAAACTATGAAAAAAAATAGAAAATCTCTTACAAAAGAGACGATTAATTTATTACCTTATTTTATAAATGCAACTATTGAATCAATTGAGCTGATGACAGGAGTAAAAGCCCAGAAAGATAAACCAGGTATAAAATCATTAGAATATAATTCTAATAATAAGAATTATATAGCAAGTAGTGTAGGCTTTTATGGAGATTTGGATGGAATGCTTGTTTTGATTTTTAGTGAAAATCTTACTAAAAGTGTATCTAAAATTCTGCTTGGAGAAGAAGCTAGTACAAAAGAAGAATTAGTTGATATTGTAGGGGAATTTGCTAATATTATTGTAGGTAATGTAAAAGCGAATATGTCAAAACAAGAAAAAATGATTGATTTAACTTTGCCAAAAGTATTTGATGATATTGAATCTTTATTTTTTCTAGTAAAAGAGAAAAAAGGGGTAGAAGTTAGATTTGATTTTGAAGGTGAAGAATTTTATTTCTTCTTAACAAGGTAAATAGATGAAACTTTTTACAATATTTGGTAATCCTGTGTCTCATTCAAAAAGTCCAAGAATGTATAATAAGTGTTTTAAATTTTATGGATTAAATAATTATTGTTATACAAAAACTTTGCTTGAAGATGGGGAAAAAATAATAGATGTTTTTAAAAAATTAAAAATAAGTGGTGCAAGTGTAACTGTCCCTCATAAAGAATGGGCTTATAGATTAGCTGATGAAGTTAGAGGAATTGCAAATGATATAAAAGCAGTTAATTGTTTAGTTTTAGAAAATGATAAAGTGGTTGGTTATAATACAGATGCTGAAGGTTTTATGGAAAGTATAAAATATTTTAATTATAAATCTGTTTTAATCATAGGTGCTGGTGGAACAGCAAAGGCTCTAAGTAAAATGTTTAAAAATCCAATTATTTTAAATAGAAGTGCTGGAAGATTAAAAGATTTTAAGGAGTATAAAAATTTTACTTGGGGTAATTTTGAAATTAAAAAATATGATTTAATTATAAATACTACAAGTGCAGGGCTTAATGATGATAATTTACCTGCTCCTAAAACTGTTTTAGAAAAATTATTTAAAAATGCAAAATATGCTGTTGATGTAATCTATCACGAAACCCCATTTCAAAAGATGGCAAAAGAGTATGGTTTAAAATTAAAAGATGGAAGTGATATGCTGGTTTTCCAAGGTGTTTTACAATTTGAAAAATTTGTTGATTTTAAGATAAATAGAGATGAGGTTGCTAAGCTTATGAAAGAAGCTGTTGAGTTGTAAAAAGATAACCTCTAACTTTCGGAGGTATTTTAGAAATTCTCATTTTTTCTTTGAATTTTTTATCCATTTTAGTCTCAATAAAAGGACTTATAAAAATATATTCTTCATTTGAATCGATAGCAATTTTTCCACCGATAACTAAACTGAAATTAGTTTTAAATATTTCATCTCGTTGGGGTTTTGATAGGATGTATCCAAGCTCTTTTGTAATTAAATCTACTTTTTTTATATCAATTTGTGGATTTAATTTTTTAAATTTATATAATTTTTTTTCTTTTATCCAATCTTTTTGAAATAATAATTCTTTATCAATTTCTAAATATTCAAAAGTTCTTTTAATACCATTTTTAAACTCTTTTACAAATTTAGAAGCAAACTTTTTTCTAAAATAGTTTCTTTTATATTTAGTGTCATCATTACTTTCATCTATAAAATATTTTATATTATTTTGATGAAGATATTCCAAAATTTCATCTCTACTCATCTCAATTAATGGTCTTTTAATAGTATAAAATTCTCTTTTTTCTTCATAAGGCATCGAAATAAGCTCTTTAAGGCCAGCTCCTTTGCTAAATTGCATCAAAAACCATTCCATTTTGTCATTTAATTGATGAGCGATAAAAAGAGTTTGATAATTATATTTTTTTATTATTTCTTTAAAAAATTTATATCTGCAATTTCTTGCATTCATTTCAAAATTACTTGTTTCTAAAAAACAATTTTTTATAAATATTTTTTTATTATACTTTTTAGCTAACTCTTTTGCATATTCCACTTCTTCGTTTGCCTGTTTTCTTTTGTGATAATTTACAATTACTATATCAAATGAAATATTTTCCTCTACAAGTTTGAAAAACAGAGCAGTACTATCAACTCCAGCAGAAAAGGCAAGAAGATTATTTGATAATTTTTCCAATTAACTGTTCTCCTGCTAATTCAGTAACTAAAACTCTATATTTTTTTCCAATATTTAATTCTTCTATTTCACTTTCATTGATTAAAATATCTCCATCAACTTCTGGTGTCCAAAGTTTATGGCGAACTGAATAAAATAGATTATCTTCTGTCATTCCATCTAAGAAGCATTCACAAATTCTATTTAGATATAGTTTTAATCTTTTTCGAGTTGCTTTTTTTACTACTTTTTCTATTTCCTGCATTCTTTTTATTCTGATTTCAGGAGCAATTTTATCTTTTCTTAAATATGCACTTGTTCCTTCTTCATCTGAATATTCAAAAATATTTACTCTATCGAACTGATACTCTTTCAAAAAGTTTTTAAGTATGTCAAAATCTTCTTTTGTTTCTCCAGGATGACCTACGATAACTGAAGTTCTAACGAATGAAAACTCTGTTCTCATAAGAAGTAGTAACTCTTTTAGTTTTCTTACACTGCTTCCTCTTTTCATAATTTTAAGAATTCTGTCACTTATATGTTGAATTGGCATATCGAAATAGTTTTGCACATTTTTTGATGATAATATTTTATTAACAAGTCTTTTAGTTGTAGTTGAAGGGTATAAATATAAAATCCTTACATTAATTCCTTCTATTTTATCAATTTCATCTATAAGTCTTTCAAGTCCATCTCTAACTCCTTTATCTCTAAGATAAGAAGATGAATCTTGACTTGCAAGTGAGAAATCAGTAAAGCCTTTGTTTTTTAATCTTTTTATTTCATCAACAATTTCAGAAATTTTTCTTGAATTTAATTTACCTTTAAATGACGGAATTGCACAAAAAGAGCATTTTTGATTACAACCTTCACTAAGTTTGATATAAGCGTGATAATTTGAATTTGTGATAACTCTATCTTCATTATGAATCAGATAAACTTCATTTGTAAATAATGATTTTTTTTGTTTAATAAGCTCATCGATTTTATCATATTCTCCAACTCCACTCCAAATATCAACTTCTGGGATTTCTTTTTGAAGTAATTCTTTGTATCTGGCACTGAGACATCCAGTTACCACTAAAATAGAATCTTTTTTTCTTTCTTCATTTGCTTCAAAAATAGTATTGATACTCTCCTCTTTTGCACTCTCTATAAATCCACAAGTGTTTATGATAATTACATCAGCTTCGTTTATATTATCTGTTAATTCGTAATCTTTTAATTTACCAAGCATAACTTCACTATCTATTAAATTTTTTACACAACCAAGGGAAATTAAGTGTAATTTCATTTATTACCTTTTTATTTTTATTATAGTATAATTTCAAAAAAAAAGGAATTGAATGAAAGAAAAATTAATTTTATATATAAGTTTTTTAATTATTTTATTACCGCTTATTAAATTTGATATTTTTATTTATCCGACACTAGATTATTTTGGAAAATTTGTTTTTGTTTTAACTCTTAATATAACTCCATTTTGGATAGCAAATATGCTTTTTAATTTGAAAAATGAAAAGTTAAGAAAAATTTTACCACTTTTATGGGCTATTTTTGTTGGAGGAGTTTTTTATTCTATTTCATAGTTTAAATCATACTTTTATTTCTTTTCTTTAAAGCTTTCAAGTTTATATAAAAGATGTATATTCCCATTTTTTGCTTTAAAAGCTACAGGATAATATACTTTTAAAACATTATTTGTATTTTTAATATTATTTATAAATTTATAAAAACTTGTTGGTGAATTTAAAGTTCCAGAAACAATATAAGACTTTTTAATAAATTCTTTTTCATAAATAGAGCTGTTTTTATCTTTGATATCTATTATTTTTATATATTTTGAGCTAAATATTTTGAAACTTTCTTTATTAAAATCCATTTTAAAAGCTAATATTATTTTATGATTTTTTTTGTATAGTTCTTTATATTGAATTGTTAATTTATCTAATTTAGTTTGAATTTTATCTGCTTTTATTTTTGTAGTATAATAATCTTTTTTAATTTCTTTAAATTTTTTAATTGTAGGTGCTATTAAAAATACCAATAAGAACATAAATATAATGAAAAATAGTAAAAATAGTAAAAAGTTTTTAACAATATCAATTCCAAACATTTCTACTCTTGGTAATTTAGGTAATTTTAGTTTCATTGTTCCTCTTTTAAAGTATTAATTGATTCAAATCTATACCATCCATTATCCATTTGATAAAAATTTGTTGAAGTTTGTGTAAATATTGATTTTAGTGGAGGTAATAATAGTATATTATATACATCTTTTGTTGGTGTTATTCCATAAATTATTAAAGAATTTTTTTCTATTTTTATATTTGTAAGTGTTATAGGATCAGGAATTAAATTAAGTAAATTTTTTACTCCATCTTTTAATAGTTGATTATTAACAGTAATATTTGTATATAAAGTTTTTTCTTTATTAATAAATTCTATTTTTTTTTCAAATTCTTTTATAGTTTTAGAATTTTCTATTATTTGAGATTTTAATTTTTGTGAATTTTTTTGATTTATATAAGATTCTATTAGTAAAAACAGACTAAATCCTATAATTAAAGCTGTTACAGCACTTATAAATATTAGCCACAATCTCGTATCCTCACTAAAGAAAGGTTTTATTTTAGGTTTTATAAAGCTATACATTTATATCTTCCCTCGCTAATAGATTTATATTATCTAATATATTTATTTGTTTTATTTTAATAATTACTAATAATTCATCTTCAAGTTCTTTTAAAAATTTTGTATCTAATTCATTAGCTTTTAATACATAGATATTTTCTATAAAATCATCACTATAATTTTCATAATAATCTTTTATTGAATCTTTTATAAAATGTATTGTTTCAGTTTCTTCTTTTATATTTTGAAAATTATTATTATTTCTATTATTATCTAAATCTTCTATCTCTTCTTCGTTAATATTTTCATTTATATCTTCTTCTAAATCTTCTAAGTCATCTAAATCTTCTATCTCTTCTACGTCATCTATTGGAATATCATCATCAAACATACTATTATCAATTTCATTTTGATTTTCAGTTTCTTCTTTTTTAAATTCATATATAGAACTATATAAAGGAAATTTTTCTTTATATATACTTAAAACAATGTTTTCTTTTGTAATTAATGCATATAAAGTATTCTTAGTCTCTTCTTTATTGTTTTCTATTATTAAATAAGGAGAATAGATTAAATCAACACTATATTTTTGAGTTTTCTTTTTAAACTCTTGCAATTCTAAAAGACCGATAAATATAGAAAATTGATTTTTTATACATAAAATTTTTACATTTTCAATATTTATTCCAAACTCTTTATATCTTGTATGAGAACAACTATCTATACAACCTTGATTATAATTCATTATAATAGTTGCTATATAAGTTTGGGTATTTTCTATTAAAGATATGTTGATAAAATCTAAAAATTCTTTTTCATTTTCAAAAGTTCTATTATCTTTTTCTATTATTTTATCTCTTTTTACTATGATTTTTTGTACATAAAAATATTTATCTTCTTTATAATAAGCTATAAATGTTGTTTTAATAAATGATTTTATTACTGAGAACATAATGGGTGTGCCTTTAGATAGTTTTTAAGTTTTGTTGAAGAATTTAATTTTGTATATATTTGTGTAGTTGATATAAATTCATGTCCTAAAAGTTCACTTACATCATTAATTCTTGCTCCATTATTCAACATTTCAGTAGCAAATGAGTGACGTAATTGATGAGGAGTTATTTTTATACCTATTTTTTTAAAAGGTTTTTCTATTATATATCTAAGTTGTGCATCACTCATTTTAACTCCATTTTTTTCAAATAGATACTTTTTAGGAGAATAAATTTCTCTATATTTATCAATTGTATCTTTTATATGTTTTTCTAATGGTATATCTCTTGTTTTGTTACCTTTACCAGTAACTGAAATCCAATCTTTTTTTATATTTACAAGATTTATATCTCTTGCTTCACTAATTCTAAGACCTAATCCAAATATAGTTATAATAGCTGTATATTCCATTAAATTGGAAATTTTTAAAGCTTCTTTTATATTTGTTATTGATATTGGTTTAGGTAAAGTTTTTGGAACAGATATTTGGTCATCACCTATAATTCTAAAATTATATCCTTTATTTTCTAAATATTTAAAAAAACTTCTCAAAATAGAAACTTTTTTAGCAATAGTTTTTCTATTTTGAGAAGCTATTTTTAGTCTGTATCCACTTATACTTAAATGATTGTTATCAATTTCTATATAATTAATAGCATTACTTAGTACAGTTTTATATGTTTTATATGTTGTTTGACTTTTTGTGTTTTTAATAATTTTTAAATAATTATTAATTTCTGTTTTTAAAAATTCCATTATATAAATTTATTGCCTCCATATAGTTTTTTTTAGCTTTTTGTTTTAAATCTTCATCTAATAATTTAGATTTTGGTAAGTTATTAAATTCTCCTATTATAATTTCTAACATCATTTTAATTTTAGTTTTATCAGCTTCAGTGATTACTTCTTTATTTGAAATAGATTCTATATTAAAAAGATATTCGTTACTTTCTTTAATAAAATTTTGCCAAGTTTCAGCTATTTTTGATTGAGTTAAAACTGTAAAGGCCATTGTATTGTATTTATTTAGTTTATAAGCTTGTTCAGCTAATTTTTTTGCTTTAGAATACTCTTTAAATTCATAATAAGCTTTAGCTTCAAGTGAAAGTCTATAACTTGTATTAAAAAAGTAATATAAAAATATACTTAAAATTAATATGAAAAAAACTATTACTTTTTTCATATTTCACCAGTTAATGAATTTAAATGAGATTCAGTTATTTTAATATCTACAATGTCACCAAGTAAACTTTCATCTCCTTTTGCTTTTACTGTATAAAAATTATCACTTTTACCACTTACTATTCCATCTTTATACTCTTCTATTAAAACTTTCATTATTTTACCAATTTGAGCTTTTGATTTTTTATCTAAAATCTCTTTTTGTAAAGCTTGAAGTTTATATAGTCTTTCTTTTGCTACTTCTTTATCAACTACATTTGTAAATTCGGCAGCTTCTGTATGAGGTCTAGGAGAATATAAAAAACTGAACATTTGCTCAAACTCTGCTTTTTTAACCACATCAAGTGTATGTTCGAAGTCTTCTTCTGTTTCCCCTGGAAATCCAACTATTATATCTGTTGAAATTACAACATTAGGAATTTCTCTTAGTTTAGCAATTCTATCCAAAAACCACTCTTTTGAATATCCTCTTCTCATTTTTTTAAGAAGTTCTGTACTTCCACTTTGAAGAGGAAAATGCATATGTTTACATATTTTAGGATTATTTGCAAATTCTTCTATAAATTCATCATCAGCATGAAGTGGATGAGGTGAAGTAAATCTAATTCTTTCAAGTCCTTCTATTTTACTGACTTTTTGAAGTAATTTAGTAAAATTAGTTTTTTCATGTTCAACTGAAAATCTTTTTCCATATCCATTTACATTTTGCCCAAGAAGTGTAACTTCTTTAATTCCATCATTTACAAGTTTTTGAACTTGATTGATAATTATATCAGTTGGAATAGATATCTCTTTTCCTCTTGTTTTAGGAACTATGCAAAAAGAGCATTTTTTATCACAACCAATAGTGATATTTACATAATCTTTAAATTTATTTGTTCTAAATTCTTTGAAAATATAAGTAGTTTCATCGTAATTGATATCATTTATTACAGCTTTGGGAGTATTTATAGCTTCTTTTATTCTACTTACATTTCTTGCACCTAAAACAAAATCAACTACGGGTGCTTTTTGTATAATTTCTTTTCCCATATGAGAAGCAGTACAGCCACAAATACCAATTTTTGCATTTTCTTTTTTGTTTTTGTTAAAAACACCAATTTCGCTAAAAAGTTTAGCGACTGGTTTTTCTCTAACAGAACAAGTGTTAAGTAATATCAAGTCAGCTTCTTTTAGATTTGAAGTTACTTCATACTCATCACTAAGTTCAGCAATTATATGGTCTGAATCTTTTACATTCATCAGACATCCTAATGTTTCAATATAGAGTTTTTTCATTTTTAACCTTACAATATATGCATTTCATACATATAACCATCATCTTCAAGAGTATATTTAACCTCTCTGAAATATACAGAATATCCTTCTTTTTCAAGTAAATCGATTAAATCTTGTAAATCTTTATAAGAAGTTTCTTTTGAGAAATAAAAAAAAGAATCTTTTTTTACTTTTGATAAAAATTTTTCTAAATCTACTGTTTTAATTTTATTGTCTGTTGTTACTAATTTTAGTTCCATTTTATACCTTTATTGTTAATTTATTAAATTTGATATTTATTTTATCAAAATTTTAGTGTAAAATTATAAAAAAGTAATTAAAAAAGGTAAAAAATTGGATAAAACATTAGATATTCTTAATGCATTAGCAAATGAGAAAGGCTTAAATTTTGATGATGTAGTTGAAGCTTTTAAAATAGCTTTATTGAAAACTGCAGAAAAAATGCTGGGAAATGTAAATATTATTGTTAATTTTGATAAAGAAAATAAAAAACTTCATGTTTATCAAATAGCAGAAGTTGTTGATGATAAAGATGAAAGAGCGTATGAAGATGGAGAAAATTTTATTTATCTTGATGAAGCTCATGATATTGACCCAAATTTAAAAGTTGGCGATAAAGTTGAATTTGAACTTGATTTTGAAAAATTAGGTAGAGCAGGGGCTGCAAATTTACAAAGAGAACTTGATTTCCAAATACTTAGACTTATGGAACAAGGAATCTATGGTAAATATAAAGATAGATTAGGGGAATTAATTACAGGTGTTGTAGTTAGAGTAGATAAAGATGAAAATACTTATATTGAAATAGGAGAGGTAAAAGGAATTTTACCAAAAAGAAATAGAATTAAAGGTGAAAGCTTTAAAGTAGGGGATTTATTAAAAGCTGTTATCAAATATGTAAATATGGATAAAAATAAAGGTATTACTATAGAAATTAGTAGAACTACTCCTAAATTTTTAGAAGAACTTATTAAATTAGCAGTTCCTGAAGCAAAAGAAGGACTTATTAAAATTCATTCTATTTCAAGAATTCCAGGAGTTAGAGCAAAAGTAGCAGTTAGTTCATTATCTCCAAATATTGATCCCATTGGAACAATTATTGGAGCAAAAGGAGTTAGAATTAATTCTATTTCAAAAGAATTACATGGAGAAAATATAGATGTAATTGAATATAATGCAGCACCTGAAATGTTTATAGCTCGTGCTTTATCACCTGCTATTGTAGATAAAGTAACTGTAGAAGAAGCGAAAAATGAAGATGAAATGCCAGTTGCAAAAGTTTTAATTAAACCTGATCAAAAAGCAAAAGCAATTGGAAAAAATGGAATTAATATAACGTTAGCAAGTATGCTTACAAAATATAGAATTGAACTTGTGGAAAAAGAAGAAAAAGAAGAGGCTAAAAAAGATGCAAAAGATTTTGACCAATTGTTCAACTTTTAAGGATATTTAATGAAAGTAGCACTGATTCAGCAAAAATATTATGGAAGTAAAGAAAAAACTATAAATAAAACAGTTGAAATGATTAGTAAAACAAATTCTGACTTAGTTGTTTTACAAGAACTTCATCAAAATGAATATTTTTGTAAATCAGAAGATACTAAATTTTTTGATTATGCAGATGATTATAAAAAAGATATCAAATTTTGGTCTAATATTAGTAAAAAATTTGATATAGTATTAGTTACATCATTGTTTGAAAAAAGAGCAGATGGAATTTATCATAATACGGCTTATGTGTTTGATAAAGGAAAAATTGCTGGAAAATATAGAAAAATGCATATTCCTGATGACCCAGGATTTTATGAAAAATTCTATTTTACCGAAGGTGATTTAGGTTTTGAGCCAATTAATACAAGTGTTGGAAGGCTTGGAGTTTTAGTATGCTGGGATCAATGGTATCCAGAAGCTGCGAGAATTATGGCATTAAAAGGTGCTGAGGTTTTGATTTATCCAACTGCTATTGGTTGGCTTGAATGCCCTAAAAATAGAATAGATGAACTTTGTGAAAAAGAGAATACTAAAGAAGAAAAGCAAAAAATGCTTGATGCGTGGATTAGTGTCCAAAGAGGACACGCGGTTGCAAATGGACTTCCTGTTATTACAGTTAATCGAGTTGGAAGTGAAAAAGATGAAAGCGGAGTGTTAGAAGGAATTGAGTTTTGGGGCAATAGTTTTGTATTAGGTCCCCAAGGTGAATTTTTAGCACGAGCGGGAATGAAAGAAGAAATAATCGAAGTAGAAATTGACTTAAATTCTTCAAAAGAGATTCGAAAAATTTGGCCTTTTTTACGAGATAGAAGAATTGATAGTTATAAATGTTTACAAAAAAGATATTGTGAAAAAAAATAAAAGGATAAAATATGCCAATGTTAGATAGTTTTATGGTTGACCATACAATAATGAATGCTCCAGCAGTGAGAGTAGCAAAAACAATGAAAACTCCAAAAGGAGATACAATTACAGTTTATGATTTGAGATTTGTAGAACCAAATAAAGAGATACTTTCAAGTGAAGGGATTCATACTCTTGAACACCTTTTTGCTGGATTTATGAGAGAGCATTTAAAAGGTTATGAAATTATAGATATTTCTCCTATGGGATGTAGAACTGGATTTTATATGAGTGTAATTGGAACTCCAAAAGATAAAGAAGTGATAAAAGCTTGGAAAAAATCAATGAAAGATATAATCAAAACAAAAGATATTCCAGAAGCAAATGTTTATCAATGTGGAAGTTGTTATATGCATTCATTGAAAAAAGCTAAAAAGATAGCAAAAGCAATCTTAAAAAGAGGAATAGGAATACTTAATAATAAAAAACTTAAATTAAAAGGTAAAATTCCTAATGTTTGTAATATAAGTTCAAAAAAAGTGAAAGTTCTTGGAAAATAAAGCTTTTAAAAAATTTCGTGAATTAATCGAAAAAGAAGAATTTTTCGAAGCTCATGAAGTATTAGAAGAGATTTGGCATCCTATGAGGAAGTCAAGTCATCCTGATTCTGATATTATTCGAGGTTTTATAAATGCAGCTGTTAGTTTGGAACTAAAAAAGAGGGGTAAAAACAATTATCTAAAAGTTTGGAATACTTATGAAAAACATAAAGTAAAAATCAAAAATAATAAATTATATTCTGATATGGTAAAATTTTTAGATAATTATAAAAAGGAATATAGATGTTAATAAAAGATATTGTAAATAAAACATTAGAAGAATTAGAAAAAGCAGGAAAAGATGCTTATCCATTATATTATAGAAATGTATTTAATCAGGTAGCTGAAGAAGAAGGATTAGAATTAGATCCAAGACTTACTTTGAAAGAAAATATAAATGAAAAGCTTTTAAATACAACAAAAAAAACTACAGATTATATCCTACAGCAAAATAAAGAAATAGAAAATTATTCTAAAAATTTAGTTGAAAATGTCGAAATTATGGATACACATGAAGAAACAGTAAAAGTTATTAAGGAGTTTGAAGAAAAATTACTAGATAAATTAGAATCATATAAACATAAAATAGATCAATTAAATAAAGAACTTGAAAAAGCTTACAAAGAATTACATATTGATACACTTACGAAATCTTATAATAGGAAAGCATTAGAAAAAGATTTAGAAAATTTATTAACAGTAGGAAAAAATAAAAAATTAGATTTATTTGTTATGGTTCTTGACTTAGATCATTTTAAACAAATAAATGATACTTATGGACATTTAGTAGGAGATTTTGTTTTAATTAAATTTGTTCAAATAGTTAAAAAAATGATTAGAAACAGTGATAAAATTTATAGATTTGGAGGAGATGAATTTATAATTTTATTTAATAGAATAAATAAAAAAGATATAGATATAATTGCTAATAAAATTGTAGAAAAAATTTCAAATACAAAACTAAAATATAAAGATAATATTATTTCTTTAACAACGTCAATAGGAGTTACTTGTCATAAACAAAATGATACAAAAGATACAATTTTAAAAAGAGCTGATGAAGCTTTATATAAAAGTAAAGCTCAAAGAAATAGGATTACAATCAAGTGTTAGATTTTGTTCATTTTAATATACATACAGATTATTCATTACTACACTCATCTATTAAGTTAAAAGAACTTGTAAAAAGAACAAAAGAATATGGATTTAAAGCACTAGCTATTACGGAACTCGGAAATATGTTTAGTGCTATTGATTTTTATAAACAGGCTAAAAATTTTAAGCCGATTATTGGAATTGATGCTTATATCGAAAATGAAAAATTTAGACTTAAATTAATTGCTAAAAATAAAATTGGATATGATAATTTAATGTATCTATCTTCAATTTCTTATCTTTATCATTATAAAAACAGTGAATATCCAATTATTCCTTGGCAAGAATTAATTTCTCATAAAGATGGAATAGTTGTAATTGTAAATTATTTAGAAAGTGAAGTTGGTTTTCATCTAAATTTACTTAGTCAAGATAATTTTTTAAATGGCGCAGAGGGGATTGAAAAAGCACGAGAAATTTTAGAAATTTATAAAAATGAGTTTGATGATTTATATTTAGAAATTAGAAGAGATGGTTTTAAAGAAGAAAAATTTATAGAAAATGATATTTTAAATTTAAGTAAAGAATTTGATATTCCTTTACTTGCTACAAGTGATGTTTGGCATTTGGATAAGTTGGATTATATATATTCTGATGCACTTGAGTGTATTGCTGAAAATAAACAATTTGATGATTTACATCGTGAGCTTCCTAAAAAAAGTTATTTTAAAACAAAAGAAGAGATGAATTCGCTTTTTGAGGATTTACCAGAGGCTTTGGAAAATACAACTAAATTAGCTGATTCAATAGAGCTTGAACTAAATCTTGGAGACCCAACTCCACCTAAGTTTAAATTTACAAAAGAGTATGCAAAAGAAGAGGGGCTTGAATTTGATAATGATGCTGAATATTTTGCATATAAATGTCGTGAAGGTTTAGAAAAAAGACTTGTTCATATTCCTGAGAATAGACATCCAGAGTATCGTGATAGATTAGAGTATGAAATAAGGATTATAAATCAAATGAAATTCCCTGGATATATGTTAATTGTTTGGGATTTCGTTCGTGAATGTAATGCAAGAACTCCGCATATTCCGGTGGGTCCTGGAAGGGGGAGTGCAGCTGGGAGTTTAGTCGCTTATTCTTTGTGGATTACAAACATTGACCCGTTAAAATATGGTCTTATTTTTGAAAGATTTCTAAATCCAGAGAGGGTAAGTATGCCTGATATTGATATGGATTTTTGTCAAGATAAAAGAGGGGATATTATTGAGTATGTTAGGCAGAAATATGGAAAAGAAAATGTAGCTCAAGTTATTACATTTGGTTCACTTCTTGCAAAAGGTGTTTTAAGAGATGTTGCAAGAATTTTTGGTATTGATTATTCTATTGCTGATCAGTTTGTAAAATTAATTCCGGATAAATTGGGAATTAAACTAAGTGAAGCAATTGAGGAAGAAGAGAAAATAAAAGCACTTGTAGAGGAAGAGCCAGTTTATAAAAGATTATATGATTTTGGACTTCATCTTGAAGGACTCAAAAGAAATACAGGAATGCACGCGGCAGGTGTGGTAATAAGTGATAATAAACTTTGGGAAAAAACTCCTTTATATCGTCAAGATGAAAACTTTGTAACTCAATATTCTTTGAATTTTCTTGAAGATGTTGATTTAATCAAGTTTGACTTTTTGGGACTAAAAACTTTAACTGTAATTGATAATGCTTTAAAATTTATAAAACAAAATCATAATGTAGATATAGATTTTTCTACTATGGAGATGGATGATCCTAAAATATTTGAATTAATTTCAAGTGGAAATACTTTAGGACTATTTCAAATAGAATCTGATGGAATGCAGGATTTAAATAGAAGACTTAAACCTAATTGTTTTGAGGATTTAATTGCTGTTTTGGCACTTTATAGACCGGGTCCTATGGATGCAGGAATGACCGATGATTTTGTAAAAAGAAAAAATGGAATTGAAAAAGTTAGTTACTTTTTTGATGATTTTGCTCCTATTTTAGAGCCGATATTGAAACCAACTTATGGAGTTATTGTTTATCAAGAACAAGTTATGCAAATCGTTCAAGCTATTGGTGGATTTAGCTTAGGGGAAGCAGATATTATTCGTCGTGCGATGGGTAAAAAAAACATAGAATATATGAAGCAAAAAGCCGGAGAGTTTGCCGAAGGTGCTGCTAAAAAAGGTCTTAAAAAAGAGGAAGCAATTGAGCTTTTTAATTTAATTGAAAAATTTGCCGGATATGGATTTAATAAATCTCACTCGGCTGCTTATGCGATGATTACATATCAAACAGCTTATCTTAAAGTTTATTATCCAGCAGAATTTTTCTCAGCACTTCTTTCAAGTGAAAAAGATAATACAAACAAAATAGTAAGATATATAAATGAAGTAAAAAGATTAGGTCTTGAGCTACTTCCACCAAGTGTTCATAAATCAAATGATGATTTTACACCAGTAAAAAATGGTATTCTTTTTGGACTTGGGGCTATTAAAGGTGTTGGAAGTAAAGCAATTGAATCAATTATGCAAAGCCGTCCTTTTGAGGATTTAGAAGATTTTATTTTAAAAGTTGATACTTCAAAAGTAAATAAAAGAGTTTTGGAAGTTTTAAGTAAATCAGGGGCAATGGATGGACTTGGATATACAAGAAATGCTATATTTTCTCAAATAGAAGAGATTTTGGATTTTAAAAGACGAGTAGAAGATGGAGAAAAAAGAAAAGAAAACTCACTTTTTGCAGATTTTGATGATTTTGTAAATGAGACATTAAATATCAAAAATTTAGCTGAATGGGATGATAAAACATTACTTGATAATGAATATGAAGTATTAGGATTTTATGTAAGTGGACATCCACTTGATCATTACCAAAAAGATATGCAATATTTGAAATTAAACTATTCAAGTGAGATTGAAGAACTAAATAATTCAGAAGCGCTTTTTGTAGGAAAGATTGAAAATATTAAGACTCGTTTAGCTAAAAAAAGTGGAAATAAGTTTGGAATAATTACTCTTATGGATTATCATGGTGAAGTTGAATTTATGGTATTTAAAGATAAGCTTGAAATATTTGAGAATTGGCCAAAAGATGAACCAGTTGCCGTAAAATGCTACATCGAAAAAGTAGGGGATTTTACGAGAATTAGCTGTAAAAAGGTTATGAGCTTATCTGAAGCCGGTGATGAAGAGATTCAAGTAAACAAAACTATAAAAATGGAAGATTATTATTATACGGTAAAGATTGATGAAAATTATGAAAAAACTTTAATTGATATTTATAAAAGAGCAAAATCAAAAAGTGGAAATAAAAGACTTATTTTGATACTTAAGACTCCTTTTGGGTTTAGTTTGGAGTTTAAAACTACTATTTTGACAGATATTTTGAATTAATTGATACTAAGAAGGAGAATTGAAATGAAAAAATTATTATTAAGTTTATTTATATTTAATTTTATTTTTGCGAAAACTATAATAGTTGCAGCTTCTGGAAATACTGCTTATGTTTTACCAGCTTTAAAAAAACAATTTAATAAACTTTATCCAAAAATTAATGTTAGATTTATAATTTCAAGTAGTGGAAAACTAACTTCACAAATCGAAAATGGAGCACCATTTGATGTTTTTTTATCAGCAAATATGAAATATCCAAATTATTTATATTCAAAAAAATTAGCTGTAACTAAACCAAAAGTATATGCCAAAGGAAGGTTAGTGCTTTTTAGTATCAGAAAAAAACTTACAAGTTTAAATTATTTGCAAAATTTGGATACAATAGCAGTCGCAAATGTTAAAACTGCACCTTATGGAAAAGCAGCAATTGAAGTTTTAAAAAATGCTAAATTGTATGAGAAAGTTAAAGATAAATTAGTTTACGCTGAAACTGTAAATCAAGTTATTTCTTATGTAAAAAATGCGGCTGATGCTGGATTTGTAGCAAAATCTTCAATGTTTTCTCCTAAGATGAAACAATATAGAAATAAGTGGATAGATATAGATAAAAGTTTATATTCTCCAATTAATCAAGGAATTGTAATTATAAAAGATAGCAAGCAGGCAAGAAAATTTTATAATTTTATATTTAGTAAAAAAGCTAAACTAATATTTAAAAAATATGGATATGAATAGTCTATTAAATATTGATTGGACTCCATTTGTTTTATCATTTAAATTAGCGTTTATAACTTCTACTATTTTATTTATAATATCAGTTCCATTTGCTTGGTATCTCTCACAAACAAAATTTAAGTTCAAACCACTTTTAGAAGCCCTAACAGCTATGCCGATAGTTTTACCTCCATCAGTTTTAGGATTTTATATTTTGTGGGGGCTTTCTTATAATTCTCCTATCGGTGCTTTTTTTCAAGAACATTTTAATATGAAATTGGTTTTTAATTTTAATGGACTTGTAATTGCAAGCTGTTTATACTCTTTTCCTTTTATGGTGCAACCCCTGCAAAATGGATTTGAAAGTCTAAATAAATCTATGATAGAAGCAAGTTATATAGCTGGAAAAAGTAAACTCGTTACACTCCTAAAAGTAGCACTTCCAAACATAAAACCCTCTATAATGACAGCTATTGTGATTACTTTTGCTCATACTGTCGGAGAATTTGGGGTTGTGTTGATGGTTGGAGGCTCAATCCCAGATAAAACAGAGGTAGCAAGTGTTGCTATTTATGATTTAGTTGAAAATATGAATTATGAAAAAGCACATATTTATAGTGCTGTTATGGTGCTTTTAAGTTTTATAGTTTTAGTTAGTGTTTATATATTTAATCATAAACAAAAGGCTAAATTGTGATAAAAATTAAAGTAAAAAAACCACTTCAAGGAGTGGTTGAAAATATGGTGTTAGATGTGGATTTAGAGATTAAAAAAGGTGAGTTTGTAGCTATTAAAGGAAAAAGTGGAAGTGGAAAAACTACTTTTCTTAGGATTTTAGCTGGACTTGAAGAAGCAGAGGGCGAAATCAAAGTAAATGATGAAATTTGGCTAAATGATAAAATTAATTTACCACCGCAAAAAAGAAAAATTGGATTTTTATTTCAAGATTATGCACTTTTTGAAAATATGAGTGTAGAAGAAAATTTACTTTTTGTAAGCAGTGATAAAATTTTGGCAAATAGACTTTTGGAAGTTACAGAATTAATTGCTATTAAAAATCGTTATCCAAAAACCCTAAGTGGAGGTCAAAAACAAAGAGTTAGTTTGTGTAGAGCTTTGATGAAAAGACCAGAAATTTTATTATTAGATGAGCCTTTTTCTTCACTTGACTTGGAAATGAGATTGAATCTTCAAAATGAAATTTTGAAACTTCATAAAGAATTTAATATTACAACTATTATGATAAGCCACGATTTAAGTGAAATTTATAAACTTGCAAATAGAATAATAGAACTTAAAAATGGAACTATAATTAGTGATCTTTCAAAAGAAAATTTAATAAATAATAAACTGTTTTTAGATGCTGAGGTATTAGACATAAAAAATGATAATGCCATTGTTTCAATTGGTCAGCAAATTATACATATAAAAAATAAAAATTATAAAAAGGGTAGTTTCATAAAGTTACAAATAAATTCTAATATTTTGTAATTATTTTGTAATAAATTATAAAAGTGCTAAAATTACAAAAAATCAAAAAGGAGTTTTTATGCTTAAAAAAGTATTGAAAGTTGGTCAAGTTGTTACAATTGGTCTTCTTGGATTGTTTTTAATTGGTTGTGAAAATAAAACAACAACGAATACCCAAAAACAGACACAAGAAAATGTAATCAGATGGAGACTTGCTATGAGTTGGCCTTCAACATTAACACCACTTGCTTCTCCACCAATCAAAATGGCTGAAATGGTTAAAAAGATGAGTAAAGGTAAATTTATCATAAAAGTAGAAGGTTCAGAAAAAACAAAAGCAGCTCTGGGTGTACTTGATATGGTAAAACAAGGTGCTTATCAAATGGGGCATTCTGGAAGTTATTACTGGAAAGGAAAAGATATAAATACAATTTGGTTTACTACAGTTCCATTTGGTATGACTGTAGCTGAACAATATGCTTGGTTTTATTATGCAGATGAAAATCACGATGGAAAGCCAGACGGTATGGAATATATGAAAAAAGTATATGATAAATTTGGTGTTTTATCATTTCCTGGAGGAAATACTGGTGTTCAAATGGGTGGATGGTTTAGAAAACCAATCAATTCTGTTGCAGACTTAAAAGGTCTAAAAATGAGAATTCCAGGACTTGCTGGAGAAGTTATGGCAAAACTTGGAGTAAAAGTCGTAAATATTCCAGGAGGAGAATTATATACTTCACTTGACAGAGGAACAATTGATGCACTTGAATGGGTGGGACCAGGAATGGACATCAAAATGGGATTTAATAAAGTTGCGAAATATTATTATACAGGATGGCATGAGCCAGCAAGTGAAATGCAATTCTTAGTAAATAAAAGAGCATGGAATAAATTACCAGATAATTATAAAACAATGCTTGTTACTGCTATGAAAGCAGCTACAGCCGATATGTATATGGAAAATTTCGCAGCAAGTGCAAATGCTTGGGCAAAAATGAAAAAAGATAATCCAGATATTAAGGTAAAGACTTTCCCAAAACCTGTATTAAAAGCTATGTATAATGCTACACAAAATTTATTACAAGGATATGCAAGTAAAAATAAACTTTTTGCTGAAATTTGGGCAAATCAAAAAGCTTGGCTTAAAAAAGCAAGACCTTGGAGTATGATGAGTATTTATGAATATTTAAAAACTTCAAAAGAAGTAGAAGGGAAATAATCCCTCCTGCTGAAAAGGTAACAGATGATAAAAACTTTAGACAATTTTTTTGAAAAATTAAACACCATAACAGGTAAAATATTAGCGATTATAATGATTTTACTGATTATGAATGTTTTTTATGATGTTGTTAGCAGATACTTTTTCCATGGTGGAAGTATTGCTATGCAAGAACTTGAATGGCATATTTTTGGAGTTATGATACTTTTTGGGGTAAGTTATGCATTAAGAGAAGAAGCTCATGTAAGAGTTGATTTTTTATACAACAGATTTTCACCTAAAACTCAAGCACTTATCAATATTTTTGGAACTATTTTTTTTATAATTCCTTTAAGTATTTTTATTATTTATGTAAGTTATGATTTTGTAATGGATAGTTATGTAACGCATGAAATTAGTGATGATCCAGGAGGATTAACTCATAGATGGATTATAAAAAGTATGATTCCTTTGAGTTTCATATATTTGATAATTACTTCAATTGGATATATTACAAAAAATATAATAATATTTAGAGAAAATAAAAAAGTAAAAGAGGATGTTGAGGTATGACTGGTTTAATAATGTTTGTAGCAGCCTTTTTTATGTTGCTTTTGGGATTTGGAGTTGCTTTTACATTTGGAGCAGTTGCTCTGATTTTTGGTGCAATTGCGAGTTATTTTGAATTAGCTCAAGATGGAATAGTTCATTTTTCTGATTGGAGTGCTGAATTTTTAAGTATGTTTTCGATGATGCCTTTTAGAATTTATGCAATTATTGGAAATAAAATATTAATTGCAATTCCTTTATTTATTTTTATGGGTGTTGTGTTAGAAAAAAGTGGAATAGCTGCAAGACTTCTTGAAAGTATGGGAACACTTTTTGGAAAAATTAGAGGTGGTTTAGCAGTTTCTACGATAATTATTGGAACAATGCTTGCAGCAAGTACTGGAGTTGTAGGGGCAAGTGTAGTTGCTATGGGTGTTATTGCCTTACCTGTTATGCTCAAACACGGATATAATAAAGGTTTATCTTGTGGAACAATTTGTGCGAGTGGAACACTTGGACAGATTATTCCACCAAGTATAGTTTTGATTATTTTAGCTGATGTTTTTAATCAACCAGTAGGGGATTTATTTAAAGCTGCAGTAATTCCAAGTGTTTTTTTGGTAGGTGCTTATATTGTTTATATTTTGGTTATTGCAAATCTTAAAAAAGATATAGCTCCAGCTATGCCAAGTGTAAAAATTAATTTCAAAGAGGTTTTTATAGCTTTAATTCCTCCTCTTGTTTTAATTATTTTAGTTTTAGGTAGTATTTTTGCAGGGATTGCTACTGCAACTGAGAGTGCAAGTGTAGGGGCTATTGGTGCGATTGTCTTAGCATTTTTTTATGGAAAACTTAGTTTTAAACTAATAGAAGAAGCAAGCTTGGATGCAGTGAAAATTACATCAATGGTATTTGCTATTTTAATTGGTGCAACGGCTTTTAGTATGGTTTTTACTTATAGCGGGGCTGATGGAATTATAGAAGACTTTTTGACTTCACTGCCACACGCGAAAATGCTATTTATATTTTTAGTAATGGCGATTATTTTCTTTTTAGGGTTTTTTATAGATTTTATAGAAATAAGTTATATTGTTATTCCTATTTTACTACCTGTTGCAAGTGATTTAGGAATTAATCCTATTTGGTTTGCAATACTAATTGCTATGAATTTACAATCATCATTTCTTACTCCTCCGTTTGGATTTAGTTTATTTTATCTTCGAGGAGTGGCACCAAAAGAGGTTACAACAATTGATATTTATAAAGGTGTAATTCCATTTATTTTAATTCAAATGACTGTTTTAGCAGGAATGGTGTTTTTCCCTCATATTTTTGGATTTTAAGATAACTATCTCAAATTCAAGATAATTAAAAGGATAGTTTTCTATTACTTTTTTTATCTCTTTATAGGAGAGTTTTTTCTCTCCTGAGCTTACTCCACTTTTTTTGATGTATCTAAGCATTTCAAGTGAGTTTTCAAATTCAAGCTGGTAATTTATAATCTCTATCTTAGGGTTTAAAATTTTAGATTTTTCTAAAATTTCTTCTTTTGAATGAATTGGTGATGTTATATTTGCTGTTTTATGCAAAGTTTTAAAAGTATTTGATGTGAAAATTGCTAAAATATAATTTTTGTTTAAATTTTTTATATTTGTAAAAATAAATTCTAAATTTTCTGCCCATTGAAGAGCTGAAAGTGAAACTAAAATATCAAAATTTTGTTTATTTATAAAATCCCAGCACTTTTGAGTATTAAAGTCTAAATTATAGAGATTTTTTGAAGGATTTAGTTTTAGCATTTCTTCACTAAAATCAATTCCTATATAATTTTTTGGTTTACTAAATTCAAGTAAACTTCCATTTCCACAACCTAAATCTAAAATATTTTTGTTTTCTAATAAAGGAGAAATTTTTTGAATAATTTTTTTTTGAATAATATTTAACTTTTGATATTCATTTGCATATTTTGAAAATTCTCTTTTTATATTCATAAAATCTCTTTTTTTTGATATAATTTTATCAAAAAAAGGATATTAATGACATCTACATTAATTATAATTCAAATTGCACTTGCTGTATTGCTTACAATTGCGGTTTTAATGCAAAAATCTTCATCAATCGGGCTTGGTGCATATAGTGGAAGTAATGAATCACTTTTTGGTGCAAAAGGACCTGTTAGTTTTTTACAAAAAGCTACATTCACACTTGGATTACTTTTTGTTATAAATACATTAACATTAGTTTATATGTATAATTCTCAAAAAACTGTGTCTGTAATTGATAATGTAAAAATCACTCAACCGGTAGCTCCAAAAGTTCCTACTGTTCCATCAGCACCTGTAAAATGAGAATAATTTTTTTCTTTCTGCCCTTTTTTTTATGGGCAGATGGGCATATATTTTTATATCATCGTTTTGATGATTTTAGACATCTTTATACAAACACTTCTACAAAAGAACTTCTTAAAAATTTTAAATATTTAAAAGAACATAATTATAAAGTAGTTAATTCTAAAACTTTGCTAAAAATGGCAAAAGAAGGAAAAAATGTAGATAAATATGTTTCTTTTCAAATAGATGATAGTTTTAAGTCTTTTTATAAAAATGGATTTCCTTTGTTTAAAAAGTTTCATTATCCTTTTACTTTGTTTGTTTATGTAAAAGGAACTGATAAGCATTTTGGTGATTTTATGACTTGGAAAATGGTAAGAGAAGTTAAAAAATATGGAGATGTACAGCTTCATTCATATGCTCATCCACATTTAACTACTTTAACAAATGAAGAAATTATAAAAGATACAAAAAAAGCTTTTAATTTATTTACTAAAAATATTGGGTATTCTCCAGATAGTTATGCTTATCCATATGGAGAATATGATAAAAGAGTTCAAAAAGTATTAGTTAACTTTGGATTTAAATATATTTATAATCAAAATGAAGGTGGAATAAATAAAAACAGTTCTTTTATAGATGTCCCAAGAATTGCACTTACTGGTGATGTTGATATATCTAAAAGATTAAATATTAAAGAGATGGATGTTAAAAATTTTAAATTAATTAGAGATAAAAATAAAATCTTAAAAATATCTGCAATAGTTCCATATAAAAAAGTAGAAGTTTATATTACTAAACTTGGTTGGAAGTGGATAAGAACTAAAAATGGATATTTTGAATATACTCCAAATTTTACTCTTAAAAATTTTAGAAATAGGGTGATTTTAAGATATAACAATGAAATTTATATTAAAATGGTGACGAAAGTAAAAAGAGTCAACTATAAAGAACTCCAATAAAAAAATATAAAAAAGAGATGTTTCATTTAGAAACACCTGAGACTAAATTTTGATTAAATTTAGTTTTGTTCTTTAACAATGCAAATATAGTTCTAAGAAGTTTATTGGCAGTGGCTATGACAGCTTGTTTAAAATTTTTACCTTCTTCTCTTTTTTTAGAGAAGTAAGTATTAAATATATGACAAGAGCGAATAACACCAATAGCCATTTGCCAAATAGTTCTTCTAAGATAAGGATTACCTCTTTTAGAGATTTTGCCTTTATAGTTGATTGAAGAGCCACTTTGTTTAGTGGAAGGGTCAATTCCAATAAAAGCACAAAGTTGCTTAACAGAATTAAATTTAGTAACAGAAAATATTTCAATCATAAAGTTTTTAGAAGTTACTGAGCCAATACCAGGTATCGATTGTAAAATTTCAATATCGTTATTGATATCAGTATCTTCTAAAGAGTTTTGTAACTCTGTATCTAAAAAAGACAATTCATCTTGAATAGAAAATAATCTTCTAATTTTAGAAGATAAAACTTTTTCAAGATATTTGTCTGATATACCAATGAAAATATTTCATTAGCACTAATTTTAACTCTATTGCCACTGGTATTATTTAAAATTTTTTGAATTTTCTTTTCCTTAAAGCTCACAATAGCTTTGCTACTAGGGGCTTTAAGGAGCAGAGATAAAATGCTCTTAGTAAAGATATTTGTGTTTTTTGACAATTCAGGGAATAGTTGGGCTAAGATAGTTTTAATTTCAGTTTTAAGTCTTGCTATATCTTGTGAGAGAGTTTCTCTTTCACGCATAAGTGGTTTGATATTTTCAATATCACTCAATGTAGCAAGATATAATGAATGATGTGATTTTAAAGCAAATAAAGCAATGGAAGATGAATCTTTTTTATCAGTTTTAGTTTTTCTAAGTGTAATTGAACTTATAAAACTTTTTATAAGTATAGGATTAACAACTACACATTTAAAACTATTTTCTAATAAAAAAGATAATAATGGTAAATGATAAATACCAGTAGCTTCCATTGCTATTAAAAGATTATCTTTGGAATAAGATGCTAAATAGTTTAATAATTTATTAAATCCATCTTTATCCATTGTAAGCTTATCTTGCAATTTAATTTCAGCATTACTTTCAAATAGTGTTATATCAAAACTATCTTTAGATATATCTATTCCTATGAATTGTTTATACATCACAAATCCTTTACAAAATATTATTTTTACAAATGAACAGATAAGCAAACTTGCTTTTATCCTATCTCCATAATGACAGAGGCTCTATGCCTAATCAACTTATTGGGATTTTAAGCAAGTGATAGACTCCTTAGAGATTTGATAAAACTTTTTTGAAAGTTCTATCAGTGATCTAAAAAAAATGGGATCATCTTGCTTATCTCTTCACTTGTAATTATATTAAATTTATTAGTAGGAGATTAAATGTTAAACAATAAGATTATTGTTTTATTGATACTTATAGATTTTACTTTTGGAAGTATGATTATACAAACTGGTATTGCAACAGCAGAAACTAAAAATAAAGCTTGTCAAAAAGCTTTACTATTAGCTCAAAAAGAAGCATTACAGAGAGCTGGTATAAATATATTTACTTCTTTTGAAAAAAAACAAACCTTTATGAATGATGGAAAAATAAAAACTATAATTAATAATAGTTTTCAAAAAAGTTATGGTTTTGTTAAAACAAGCTCAAAAGAAGAAAAAGTAAATTTTAATCCTCAAACAGGGTATATAACTTGTCGAGTAAAAGGGAAATTTGAAGTTGATACTTCTAAATTAAAATCTCAATTATTAGCATTAAGTCAAAAGTATAATAATCAGTTTGAAGAAGAAAATAGTAAAACAAAAGCAATAGAAGAAAAAAATGAACTTCTTCAAAAATATAATATATTAAAAACTAATTTATTATCTACACATTTGATTGATATAGGTCAAATTTCTTATAATGGTGGAGAATCATTATCTTTAGATGAGTGTAAAAAGCAGTTAAAACGCAAAATTAAAACTAAATTTAAAAATGTATTAGCAAAAAACTATAATATAAGCCCATCTCTTATAAAAATTTCTTCTATATATCTTATGAATGATATAAAAGTTAATTATGATAATGGTTTAATAGTAAATTATAGTGGAAAAGTTGAAGGAGATATTCAATCTGTTAAAAATCCTTATATTGATGAAATAAATAGTTTAAATGAATTTTTAGGTGAAAAACAAATTGTAGATGAAAATGAAGAAATTACTCCAAAAGGTCCTTCTTTTACAGATAAAATAAAATCAAGATATAATAATATTATTGATTTTTTTAGTTCTAAAAAACAATATTTTATGATAAATGGATTTATTAATTTTAGTGATAATTGTTGTAGAGATATAAAAACATATTCTCATATCTCACAATTTGAATATCTAATTAATCTAAAAACTAAATATTATCTTAAACTTTCAACAGGAAGTGCAAATTATAAAAAATCTGGAGATATTTGTTGTGATGATAAAGGTACAATAGTAAAAGATGATTATTCTTATGAATATAATTCTATAGGTATTTCAACAATGATTTTACAAGCTAAAGGTGGCTCAAAATCATCAATAGATATAGATTATGTACTCCCTTTTTCTCAAAAAGGAACTAAGAAAGTAGGTAATTTTTTTAATATTGTTTGGAATAATGATTTAGTAATAACAGATAATATAGTTATTGGAACAGGTTTTGTGATAGGAGGAGAAGAAGCTTGGAAAGATAATTGGTGGACAGTTAGATTGGGTATATTTTTTTAGGAAATATTTTAATTAATATAAAAAATAGTGCTTATATTTTTGGATTCTAAAAGAAGAGAAGAGTTTATATTCTTCTATTGTTAGTATTTGAATTTCTTTTTTGTCTATTTCCATTTCCTCTTGAATTATTTTTTCTAGGGTCTGGATTTTCTGCTTTTATAGTTGGGTCTGGTTTGAATCCTTCTATTTCTATTTTTGGAATATCTTTTTTTATAAGTTTTTCAATATCTCTTAAATAATCTTTTTCATCAATACAAACTAACGAAATTGCCTCACCTGAATTTCCTGCTCGTCCAGTTCTTCCGATTCTATGAACATAATCTTCTGATACATTTGGAAGTTCAAATATAGAGACATACCAAAAAAGTTGTGTCTGAATGCTAAAATTATAGCAAAAAATCATAGAATATTTTCCTGAAATTTAATAAAAAAAAGTCATTTAAAGATATGTATAGAGAATCTTCAATAACAAATAAGATTTTAGAACTTAAAAAATATTTTAAAGAAAAAAAATTATTTAAAATTTTTTAATGAAGCAAAAATTTCTGCGATTAATTTAGCATTTTATTTTTCTATTATTCTTTCATATGCTGAAATAGAAGAACTTAAAATTCTTGTATTAGATGATTTATTAATAAGTCTTGATATGTCAAATAGAGATATTATTTTAGATTTAATATTAAAATATTTTCCAGATTATCAAATAATTATTTTAACTCACGATAGAGCTTTTTTCGAAATGGCAAAACAAAAATTTAATTTTAAAGCTCCAAAAGAATGGAAATATTTTGAAATGTATGTAGATAAATATTGTGAAAATAATATAGAATATCCGTTTATAAAAGAATATAGAGAAAAATATAGTTACATAAATAAAGCAAAAGAACATTTTAAAAATAAGGATTATCCTGCTTGTTTAAATTATTTAAGAAAAGAAGTGGAAAAACAATTTGATAAATATTTAAAGTTAGATAATTTAAATAAAAAAATTGAATTATCTCAATTAAAAGAAGATTATTCTAATATAAAAGAAATAATAGAAGATTTAAAAAAAATTTATAAAATATTGAAAAAATTTGAACATTGTGAGAAAATGACAGAAAATATAAGAAGTAAAAATTGTCAAAAATTTGCTGAACAAGTTATGAATAGTATAAAAAGTTTTGATGAATATTTTGAAAAATTTCATATTAATTATGAATTTAATATTTTTAATGTATTTTTAAAAAATATTTTACATCCTCAATCTCATAATGATTTTACTAAACCTCTTTATAAAAAGGAATTAGAAGAAGCTATTAAAGTAATAGAAAAATTAAGAGCTTCAATTGAGAATTAAGTAAGTAGAATTATTATTCCCCATAATGTGTCCACATTCTTAATATTCTAACGACTTTTTCTTCCTCTTTTACTTCATAAACTATTCGATGTTGAATATTTATTCGTCTTGAATAAGCACCCTTTAAATTTCCCACTAATTTTTCATAAGGAGGGGGATTTTGAAAAGGGTCTTTTTTTAAAATTTCTATTAATTTTTTAGCTTTTATATCTAAATTTGCCTGAGATAGTTTTTTAGCATCTTTTTGTGCCATTTTACTATAAAGAATTTTATATTTCACCATTCTATTTCTTCGCTAAATTCGCTATCTGGAGCATTCATTGCTTCTATGATAGAATCAGTTACACCTTGAGAATTTAAATAAAGTGTTTCTTCTATTGCATTCCAATCCTCTTGAGAAATCATTACAGCATTATTTCTTTTTCCTGTGATTAGAATAGGTTCGTGAGTTTGTGCTGTTTCATCTATAAGATTATAAATATTTGCTCTTGCTTTACTTACTGGAATTATTTTTCTCATAAAAAATCCTTTTTATTTTTTTATATAGTACTTAATATGGTACTATTTGTCAATAGTTTTAATATTTTTCCTTAATTATAAAAACGATAAGATAAAAATAAGGTGATTTTTAGGTATAATAATGAAATTTATATTAAAATGATAACAAAAGTAAAAGGAGAAAAAATGCTATTAAATGAAGTATATGATTATGCAAAAGAGCATATGGACAAATCAATAGAGGCTTTAAAACACGATTTAAACACACTTAGAACAGGAAAAGTTTCAACAGCAGTAGTTGAAAATATTAAAGTAGATTATTATGGAACGCCAACTCCTCTTAATCAAGTAGGCTCAGTTCTTGCAACAGATGCAACAACTATTACAATTAATCCTTGGGAAAAAAATTTATTAAAAGATATTGAACACGTGATTCAAGTAGCAAATATTGGAGTTAATCCGAATAATGATGGAGAAGTTATTAAACTATTTTTCCCACCAATGACAGAAGAAGAAAGAAAAAAACAAGCTAAAAAAGCGAAAGAATTTGCAGAAAAAGCTAAAATTGCAGTAAGAAATGTTAGAAGAGATGCAAATGATAAAGTTAAAAAACTTCACAAAGACAAAGAAATTACAGAAGATGAAGAAAAAAGAGCATTAGATGAAATCCAAAAAATTACAGATAGTTATGTTGCAAAAATAGATGAAATAGTATCTAAAAAAACTGATGAAATTATGAAAGTTTAAGGATTATTATGATTGATGTTAGAAAAATTTATGAAGAAAATGATGCTCTTTTGACAGGGCATTTTAAATTAAGTAGCGGAAAACATAGCACAAATTATCTTCAAAGTGCAAAAGTTTTAGAAAATCCAAAAGTTGCTGAGACACTTCTTAGTGAGCTTGCAAAACAAATTAAAGAGAGTGGTCTTGAAATTGATACAGTTTGTTCTCCTGCAATTGGTGGGCTTTTAGCTGGATATGAACTTGCAAGACATTTAGGAGTTAGATTTATTTTTACTGAAAGAGTAGAAGGAAAAATGACTTTAAGAAGAGGTTTTGACGTTAAAGAGGGTGAAAAAGTTTTAATCTGTGAAGATATTATCACAACTGGTGGAAGTGCCTTAGAAGCAGCTGCTGAGATTGAAAAAAGAGGTGCTGAGGTTGTAGGATTTGCAGCTATAGCAAATAGAGGACTATGTAAAAGAAGCGGAAGTGAAATAGATGCAAAACCAGAATGTAAACTTCCAAAAGATTTACCATTTTTTGCATTAGGTGATTTTATTTTTGAAACGTATGATCCAGAAAATTGTCCAATGTGTAAAGAGGGTAGCGTTGCAATAAAACCAGGAAGTAGAGGGAACTAATGAGTTGCCCTTTATGTCTTGCTCAAAATGAAAATGTAATTTACAAAAATGATCTTTTTAGAGTTATTTTAATAGATGAAATTCCAGGATTTACAAGAATTATTTTAAATAAACATATTGCTGAATTTAGTGATTTGAGTTTAGATGAGAGTTTAGAAATCTCAAAAGCTATTTATAAAATAGAAAAAGCGATGCTTAAACATATAAAACCAGATAAAGTAAATATTGCTTCTCTTGGTAATTATGTTCCTCATCTTCATATTCATATAATTCCAAGATATAAAGATGATGCTTGGTTTCCTGATTCTATTTGGTCAAAAAAACATAGAGAATATGAATATAAAACTACACAAAATCAAATTCAAAATTATATAGATGAAATTAAATCTTAGTTTATATTATTTTTTTTATTTTGCAGTAGTTGGGATTTATGTAATATTTTTTCCAAATTATCTGAAAAATTTAGGATATTCTCCTGAAGATATAGGAATAATTTTTGCATCTCTCCCGATTGCCCGTTTTATTACTCCATTTTTTTTTCAAAAAAAAGCAATTACCACAACTATTTTTAAACTAAGTATATTTATTTCAGTTCTTATCCCATTTCTATTTTTTATAAATAATTTTTATATTTATTTATTTGGATTTATTATTTTAGGGGTTATTTGGTCGATAAATTTTCCATATATTGAAGCGTTGGCAATAAACAAACTTGGGAGTCATTATGGAAAAATAAGACTTTGGGGAAGTGTAGGATTTGTAGTAATAGCTCTATTTTTAAGTTATTTTAATTTTAATTTAATTTGGCTTTTTGTTATTTTAAATTTAATTACCGCTTATTTTGCTTTTTATTTTATAAATCCTGATTTTAGTGTATCAAAACATTATGAAAAAATAGATTTTCTAAAAGAGTGGCAATTTTGGGTAGCTTTAATTTTACTTCAAATTTCTTTTGGTGGATTTTATAACTTTTTTACAATTTACAATTTAACGAATGGCATACCAAAACAGATAAATGGATGGCTTTGGACGATAGGAGTTGTAGCGGAAATAGTGATATTTATTTATCAATATAAATTTTTAAATAAAAATAATGCACTTTTTTATCTAAAAATTTCGCTTTTTATGACTTCAATTAGATGGTTTATTTTGTATCTTTTTGCAGGAAAAATTCTTTTAATAGCATTTTCTCAAACTTTACATCTTTTTTCATTTGCTATTTTTCACACAGCGGCACTTATGTATATTTCAAGCAAATACAAAAATCAAACATTAGTTCAACAATTTTATACAGGAATTGGATATGGGCTTGCTGCCTTTTTAGGTTCTTTTATTAGTGGATATTTGTATGGAGAAAATCTATTTTTATATGAATCAATCATAGTTTTGATAGCTTTTTTAGTTTTATGGAGTAAAAAATGAATCTAAATCCCGAAGATTTTAAATTTCCTAAAGTTAAAATTTATGAAAGAAAAATAAAATTAGAGTATAGAAATACCCTTATTACAGGTCCAAAAGGGGTTGGAAAAACATTTTTGATTTTGGACTTTTTAAAAGATTTTAAAGGTAAGTTTATTTATATAGATTTAGAAGACCCAAGAGAAAAAAAGATAGATTTAAAAGGTTATGATTTAGTTATAATTGAAAATTATAACCGTTTTTTTCCTCTTCCAAACACGCGTGTTTTTCTAACTTCTTCAAAAGATATATTTGTTCGTGGATTTAAAAAAATTGAGCTTAAAAATTTAGATTTTGAGGAGTATTTTTCATTTGATAAACATCAAAGTATTACACATACATTTAATTATTTTTTGAATGATGGAAATAGTGCAGAACTTGTGTTTTTGGATGACTTTTTTAAAGCGAAAAAACTTCAAACAAACTTAAAACTTATGAATTATGATTATGATATTTTGAAATTTTGCTTTTCTCATATTGGAGAGAAATTTTCTCTTTATCAAATATATCAAATTCTAAAAAAAACAAAAAAACTCTCAAAAGATAAATTTTATGATGAAATAGAAAGACTTCAAAAAGATAAAGTAATATTTTTTGTGGATAGATTTGCTTCTTTAAATGCTCCTAAGAAGTTGTTTAGTTATAACTTTGGATATAAAACAGCTTTAACTTATGATAAAAATGTAACGGCATTGCTTGAAAATATGATATTTTTAGAGCTTGATGAAGAAATTTATTATTTGGATAATGTTAATTTTTATTTACCTGAAAAAGATAAAATTATCTTAGTTTATCCTTTTATTGATGAAGAAAAATTAGTCGAAAAATTAAAGAAGTTGCCTAAAAAAATAAAATATGATAAAATCGAAGTAGTTACAATTTCAAATGAATATGAATTAAGTTATAAAAATATAAAAGTGGAGGTAAAACCGTTTTGGATATGGGCATTTGTGGAATAGATGAAGCAGGACGTGGACCAATTGCTGGTCCTTTAGTTATGGCTGGAGTTGTTTTAAAAGAAGAGATTGAAGGTCTTAGAGATTCAAAAAAACTAACTGAGAAAAAAAGAGAAATTTTATTTGATGAAATTATTCAAAAATCTGAATATAAAATAGTTGAAGTTTCAAACAAAATTATCGATGAAAAAGGACTTAGTTATGCAATTAATTATTGTTTAAATATGATAGTTAATTCTATAAAAGCAAAAAGATATATTTTTGATGGTAACTCAAAATTTGGAGTAGATATTTTAGAAACTATGATAAAAGGTGATGATAAAGTACCACAAATTAGTGCAGCTTCTATTCTCGCAAAAGTTACAAGAGATAGATTTATGAAAAGTATAGCTGAAAATTATCCAGAATATAGTTTTGCAAAACATAAAGGTTATATCACAAAACAACATATTGAAGAGATGAAAAAATACGGATATAGTGATATTCATCGTAAAAGTTATAAAGTTAAATCGTTACAACAGGAGAGCTTATTTTGAAAAAATTACTATTTATTTTTACATTTAGTTTTTTATTTGCAGGTTTGCCTGACTATTATTATAAATTATCAATTCAAAAGCAAAAAAAAGAATTTAAAAAAATACTTATGCCTATGATTGAAAAAGAGAATCAAAAAATATTACAAGAAAGAAATTTAGTTAAATCTATTTTTAATAAACCTTTTTTTATGTTGGATTTTAATAATTTAATAATTTTATCTAAATTAAGAAAAAAATATAAAATTGATGATATTTATGATAAAGAAGAGTTTATGAAAAAAATTGATGTAATTCCTCCAAGACTTGTATTAGCCCAAGGTGCAGTTGAAAGTGCTTGGGGAAGGAGTTATTTTGCAAGAAAAGCAAATAATTTATTTGGTCAATGGGATTATAGCGGTAGAGGGTTAGTTCCTAAAAATAGAGATGCAAACAAAACTCATACAGTTAGAATTTTTAAAAGTCCACAGGAATCATTAGCAGTTTATATGAGAAATTTAAATAGAAATCCAGCTTACAAGAAATTTAGAGAAGTTAGATACAGATATAGAAAAGAACATAAAAAATTCACTGCAGAAATAGCGGCTACAACTTTGATTTTATATTCTCAGCTTAGAGAAGTTTATGTGAAGATTTTACAAAATATTATGAAACAATTTAGATAATGTATTGTAATTTTAGGAATAAAGTGATAGAATAAGTCAAAAATAAAAGGAGAATTTATGAGAAGTGATGAAGTAAAAAAAGGGTTTGACAGAGCCCCACATAGAAGTCTATTTAGAGCAACTGGACTTAAAGATGAAGATTTTGATAAACCATTTATTGGGGTAGCAAATAGTTTTATAGAAATAGTTCCAGGACATTTCTTTTTAAATAAATATTCTGAAATTGTAAAAGATGAGATTAGAAAAAATGGATGTGTTCCTTTTGAATTTAACACAATTGGTGTAGATGACGGAATTGCAATGGGACACGACGGAATGCTTTATTCATTACCAAGTAGAGAAATTATAGCAAATTCAGTAGAAACTGTAATGAATGCTCATAAACTTGATGCAATGATTTGTATTCCAAATTGTGACAAAATCACTCCAGGTATGTTAATGGGGGCACTTAGAGTAAATGTTCCGACTATTTTTGTAACTGGTGGACCTATGGCTGCTGGACATTTAAGTGATGGAACTCCTGTGGATTTAGCAACTGTTTTTGAGGGAGTTGGTAAATTTGAAAAAGGTGAGATGAAAGAAGAAGAACTTAGAGAGCTTGAATGTGTTGCTTGTCCAGGTGGTGGTAGTTGTAGTGGTATGTTTACTGCAAACTCAATGAATACTTTAATCGAAGCTATGGGAATTGCATTAAAAGGAAATGGAACTATTTTAGCGCTTACTCCTGAGCGAGAAGAACTTTTAAGAAAAGCAGCAAGAAGAATTTGTGAAATTGCAAAAGATGAAAAACTTACAGAAGAATTTAAAATCAGAAATATTATAAATGAAAAAGCAATTCATAATGCTTTTGTAATTGATATGGCAATGGGTGGAAGTAGTAATACTGTTTTACATACATTAGCAATTGCAAATGAAGCAGGAGTTGATTTTGATATTGCTAAAATTAATGAAATTGCAAAACACGTAAGTCACATCGCAAAAATTTCTCCTTCACTTCAAACTGTTCATATGGAAGATATTCATAAAGCGGGTGGAATGAGTGCAGTTATGAAAGAAATTTCAAGAAGAAGTGATGTTGTTTTATATCTTGATAACCAAGTTATCGAAGGCGGAACTATTGCTGATAGAATTAAAGATGCAAAAGTTTTAGATACTTCAATTATTCATCCAATTGAAAATCCTTATAGTAAAGTTGGTGGACTTGCAATTTTATTTGGAAATTTAGCAGAGGAAGGTTGTGTAATCAAAACTGCTGGAATTACTGGAAGTAGAGAATTTACTGGGAAAGCGGTTTGTTTTGATTCACAACAAGAAGCAATTGATGGAATTATAAATGGAAAAGTTAAAAAAGGTGATGTAGTTGTAATTAGATATGAAGGTCCAAGAGGAGGGCCGGGAATGCAAGAAATGCTTGCACCTACAAGTTTAATTATGGGTATGGGACTTGGTGCTGATGTTGCTCTTATTACTGACGGTAGATTTAGTGGAGCGACAAGAGGACTAAGTATCGGTCACATCTCTCCAGAAGCTGCAGAAGGTGGAATGATAGGACTTCTAAAAGATGGAGATGAAATCTATATCAATACAGATGAATTTAAAATAGAAGTAAAATTATCTGATGAAGAGATAGCAAAAAGAAGAGCTGAATTTAAACCAAAAGCAAAAGAAATTAAAGGAAAATGGCTAAAACAATATAGATTGTTAGTTTCAAATGCAAGTCACGGAGCTGTTTTAAAAACTGAATTATGATTTCTTCTTTAAAGTAGGGTTTTCCCTACTTTTTTAAAACATAAAAAATTTTACAATAAAGGCTATGTATATTGAAAAAAATTATTTTACTATTTATTACCATTCTTTATTTAAATGCAACCATATATTATGGAGAAGGTAGCGGAAATAGTTATGCAGAGGCGAAAAGAAAGGCTCTTGAAGATGTTGCTTCGCAAATAAGTGTTGTAATAGATAGTAAAATAGAAGAAACTCAAAGTGCCGAAAATAATAAATATAAAAAAAATTTTAAAGTTCATTCTATTCAAAAAACCAAAGTTAATTTAGAAGATTATGAAATAGTTGAAAAAATAAAAAAAGATAATCAATTTTTTGTCAAAATAAAATATGACAATATTCCTTCATTAGATAAATTTGCATCAAAAACTCCATATACAAAAGAACAAATTAAAAATGGTATAAAAAAAGATTTTGCTAAAAGTTTAGGATTAGAGTTAGTTAGAAAAAATAGAAAATGGTATATAAAATATAAAAATATTTTGCAAAAATTAGACAAAAAAGATTTTTATTTCTTTTTTAAAACCACTAATAGAAAAGATTTAAAAATTTCTTTATATAACAAAAGACGAAATATTTTGCATAATGGTGATGAATTTTCTTTTTTAATTAAATCTGCAAAAAGTGGTTATATCACTATTTTTGATGTGTATGAAGACGGAACGGTATCAATTTTGGCAAAAAATCTAAAAATAGATAAAAAGAGAAAATTGATATTTCCTGATGAAGACTCTGATAGTGTTTTAGAAGCATCTCTTTTACAAAATCAAAAAGAGACATTTGATATGTATGTTGTGCTTTTTACGAAAAAAAAGAGAAATTTCGATGAATTTATATCTGCTTATGATGATGTAGTAGATGAAGAATTGTATAAAAATTTTGATGAACTTATAAATTTAATTTATAACAAAACTTATGCAACTATAAAAGTAATTATAAGACCGAGATAAAGGATAAAAATGAAACGATTGATGTTTTTGCTGTTTGGAATGTGTTTTTTTATAACTGTTTTATTTGGATATGAAGTAAAGATAGATAAGAGTTTGCCATTAGAAAAAGTTAAACAAGTATTTTCTAAAACTTTTGGAGGTAGTAAGTGGGATGAAGCAAATGCAATAATAAAAGCAGATAATGGATATATAATTGCTGGATATAATGGCTCTTTTGGAGAAGGGAAAGATGATGCTTGGATAATAAAGATAGATAAAAATGGAAATAAGATATGGGATAAAACTTTTGGAGGTAGTATGTTGGATGGAGCAAATGCAATAATAAAAGCAGATAATGGATATATAATTGCTGGATATACTTACTCTT